>DASYLL010000287.1:0-44525 GCA_036009605.1 Thermoanaerobaculia bacterium
GAACCAAACATACAAAAGCGGCAGCTGCGGCTGCCGCACTCCAAACGCTTACGAACGATAGTCGGCGTTGAGGCTCACGTAGTCGTGTCCGAGGTCGCAGGACAGCACGACGGTACGGGCGGTGCCGCTGCCGAGGTCCACTCGCAGCGGCACACGCTCGCGTGCGAATACGCGTGCGGCGTCCTTCTCGCGATACGCGGCAGGCGCGCCGTCGATGACGAGTGCGATGTTGCCTGCGTGCAGTGAAATCTTCTTGAGCGAGAAGCGCGCGCCGCTGCGGCCGACGGCGGCGAGGATGCGGCCCCAGTTCGGATCGCCGCCGTGCAGCGCGGTCTTCACGAGCGGCGACGTTGCGATCGCGTGCGCGGCGAGCTTCGCATCGCGATCGGTTTTCGCACCGGTGACTTCGAGCTCCATCACGCGGATCGCGCCTTCGCCATCGCGCACGATCATCCATGCGAGGTCGCGGCAGATCGCGTTCAGCGCACGTTGAAAGTCGGCGAGATCGGCATTCACGGCGTTCCCGAGTTTTCCCGATGCGAGCACGAGCACGGTGTCATTCGTCGACGTGTCTCCATCGACAGAGATCGAGTTGAAGCTGTCATCGACCGCGGACTTCAGCATCTTCTGCAGCGTCGTCGCGGCGACGTTCGCGTCGGTCATCACGAAGCCGAGCATCGTGGCCATGTTCGGATGAATCATGCCCGCGCCTTTCGCGACGCCGACGAGGCGTCCGCGTTTGCCGCCGAGCATGAACGTGGCCTGCGCGACTTTCGGTCCGACGTCGGTCGTCAGAATCGCGTGCGAAAGCGCGTCGATGCCGCCGATCGAAAGACGGTTCACCGCGTCCGGCAGGAAGTCGCGCACTTTTTTGTCCGGCAGCACGACGCCGATCACGCCGGTCGACGCGAGGAACACTTCTTCCTCGGGACATGCGAGCAGTTCCGCGGTGCGCGTGCGAACGCGTTTCGCGGCGTCCATCCCTTCTTTGCCCGTGACCGCGTTCGCGCAGCCAGCGTTGACGACGACTGCTTTCACGCGACCGCCGCTCTTCTTCAGCGCGGCCTTCGACAGCACGACCGGCGCCGCGAGAAATTTGTTCTGCGTGAAGACGGCGGCCGCCGTTGCGCCGTCCGCGGCGACGATGAGGCCGAGGTCGGGGCGCTTCTTGCGGATGCCGGCGCGGACGCCGGAGGCGGTGAATCCTTTCGGCAGTCTCACTCGAGGCTCTCCAGTGCTGCTTTCGCCGCGGCGAGCACGCGATCGGGCGCGGTGCCTCCGATGACGTTCTTTTTCGCGAGCACGTCCTGCACGCTGCTCGTCGACACCGATCCCTGGCGTCCGACGATCTCGTGCGCTTCGCGGAACGGGATTCCGGTGGCGGCCAACGTATCCGCCGCATCCGTCGCCAACAGCAGCGGACTCGAAGCCGCCTCGGACATCCGCGGCAGGATCTTCAATCCGCTGACGAGCGCGGTCAGTGTGGGCAGCAACAACGCGAGCGTTGTACGCGTGCGGAACAGCGGCTCTTTGTCGAGCTGCAGGTCTTTGTTGTATGCGAGCGGCAGTCCTTTGAGCAGCGCGAGGAATCCCGTCAGCTCGCCGATGGCGCGCGCGGAATGGCCGCGTGTCAATTCGAGCACGTCGGGATTTTTCTTGTGCGGCATGCGCGAGGAACCGGTCGCGAGTGCATCCGGCAACTCCGCGTACGCCGCCTCGTCGCTGGTGATGAAGATCAGATCCTCGGCCATCCGCGACAAGTGCAGCAACAACGTCGACGCGCAGAACAGATACTCGGCCGCGAAGTCGCGATCCGAAACGGCATCGAGCGAGTTCGCGGTCGCGCGTGCGAAACCGAGCGAGTGCGCGAGCGCTTCGCGATCGATCTTCAGCGGCGTTCCTGCGAGGGCGCCGGAGCCGAGGGGACATTCATCGCCGCGATCGCGGGCGTCGTTGATGCGTGCGATGTCGCGCTGCAGCATCGCGACGTAGGCCAGGCACCAGTGACCGAACGTCACCGGCTCCGCCTGTTTGAGATGCGTGTAGCCGGGCATCGGCGTCGCTGCTTCGTCGACCGCGCGTTGTACGAGCGCACGTGCGAGCGACGTCGCAAGCGATTCGAAGTCGTTGCACGCTTTTTTGAGCCAGAGTTTGAGATCGGTCGCGACCTGATCGTTGCGCGAACGTCCCGTGTGGAGTTTGCCGGCCAGCGGTCCGACGCGTTTGCGCAGCTCGGACTCGACGTACGAATGCACATCTTCTGCATCGCTGTCCGCGAGCGTGAACGAACGCAATGCATCGACGAGCATGCGGACTTCTTCCGAAGTCAGCACTCCCGCCTCGCCGATGCAATGCGCCCACGCAATCGAGCCTTCGACGTCTTCCGCGAACAGCTCGCGGTCGAACGCGAATGAATCGTTCAGCGCACGCAGAAGCGCCGACGGTCCTTCGCTGAACCGGCCGCCCCACATGCCCGATGGCACGTGCGTGCCGGTCACTGCTTCCAGCCTCCCGCGACGCCGTTCTGCACGGCCTCGACGTCCATCGGCGCAAGGCGTTTCCGGCCGCGCAGCTGCAGGCCGAAGAGCTTGATGAAGCCTGCCGAGTCGGTGACGTCGTAGCCCGTCATGTCGAACGAGGCGAGGTTCTGCTGATAGAGCGAGTACGGCGACTGGCGCGAGATGACGGTCGCGTTGCCTTTGTAGAGCTTGAGCGTGATGGTGCCGGTGACGTTCTCGGCGAGCGTCGTCGCGAACGCGTCGAAGGCCTCGCGCAGCGGCGCGAACCACTGGCCGTTGTAGACGAGCTCCGCGTACCGCGTGGCGATGCGCTCCTTCTCGTGTGCGGAATCGCGATCGAGCGTGATCGACTCCAGCGCTTTCAGCGCATTCACGAGCAGCGTGCCGCCCGGCGTTTCGTACACGCCGCGCGACTTGATGCCGATGAGGCGGTTCTCGACGATGTCCGCGCGGCCGACGCCGTGCCTGCCGCCGATTGCGTTCAACGTCTGCACAATCGCGAGCGGCGAGAGCTTCTCGCCATTCACCGCGACGGGGATGCCGTCTTCAAACGTGATCGAGACTTTCTCCGGCGTGTCCGGTGCGTCCTGCGGATCGACCGTCAGTTTGAACATCGACGGCTCGGGCTCGAACGTCGGATCCTCCAGCGGCCCGCCTTCATGCGAGAGATGCCAGAGATTGCGATCGCGCGAGTACGGATCTTTCTTCGTGACCGGCACCGGGATGCCGCGCTCGGATGCGTAGTCGATCGCGTCTTCGCGCGAGACGATGTTCCACTCGCGCCACGGCGCGATGACGGTCAGCTCGGGCGCGAGCGCCTGATACGCGAGCTCGAAACGCACCTGATCGTTGCCCTTGCCGGTGCAGCCGTGCGCGAGCGCGTCGCAGCCGGTGGCCAGCGCGATCTCGACCTGCTTGCGCGCGATGAGCGGACGCGCGGTCGACGTGCCGAGGAGGTAGTCGTGCTCGTACACCGCGCCTGCCCGCAGAACGGGGAAGAGATAGTCGGCCGCGAATTCTTCTTTCGCGTCGACGAGATGGAAATCGCACGCGCCGGTGGCGTACGCCTTCTGCGCGAGACCGGTCGTCTCTTCAGCCTGACCGACGTCGACCGCAACCGCGACGACATCGCAGCCGTAGTTCTCTTTCAGCCAGGTGATGATGATGGAGGTGTCGAGTCCGCCCGAGTAGGCGAGTGCAACTTTCTTGATGGTCTTCTTCACGCTGCTTTCTCCCTGGTGGTGCTGAGGACATTGCCCAGCACTTCGATGAATTCGCTGAGTGCTTTCTTCGGAACGATGTAGGGCGGCAGAAGCCGGATGACTTTTTCGCGCGCGGTGCCGACGACGAAGCCGTGGCCGAGCAGCTCGCGCGCGATGGGCGACGCGGGTTGATCGAGCTCGATGCCCCACATCAGGCCCGAGCCGCGCACTTCCGCGATGCCGCTGTTGATCTTCGCGAGCTCGGACGAGAACCACGAGCCCAGCGCGTTGATCTTCGGAAGCAGCTTCGTGGTCTCGTCGAGCACGACTGCGCCGAGGCGGCACGCGACGGGATTGCCGCCGAACGTCGTGCCGTGATGTCCCGGCTTGACGCAGCCTTCGAGCGCTTCGCCGGTGAGCACGGCGCCGAGCGGCAGGCCGCCGCCGAGGGGCTTCGCGAGCGTGACGATGTCGGGGACGATGCCGCTCTTCTGGAATGCGAAGAGAGAACCGGTGCGCCCGAGTCCGCACTGGATCTCGTCGAGGACGATGAGCGCGCCGGCGCGATCGGCGATTCTGCGTGCGGCGATCAGGTACTCGTCGGTGAGCGGGATGATGCCGCCTTCGCCCATCACCGGCTCGAGGAAGATCGCCGCGGTGTTGCCATCGACGGCCGCGTTCAGCGCGTCGATGTCATTCGGCGCGACGAACGAAACACCGGGCACGAGTGGCTCGAACGGCTCGCGATACGCCTCGTGTCCGGTGAGCGAAAGTGAGCCGAGCGTGCGGCCGTGGAAGCTCTCCTGCAGCGCAACGAGCTTCGTCTTCTTGGTTGCGAGACGCGCGAACTTGAGCGCCGCTTCGTTCGCTTCCGTGCCGCTGTTGCAGAAGAACGCGCGGAGCATGCCCGACGCGCGCACGAGCTGCTCGCCGAGGATTCCCTGCGCGGGGTGGTAGTAGAGATTCGAGACGTGCAGCAGCTCGTCGCTCGCGCTGCGGAGTGTCTTCACGATGCGCGGGTGCTTGTGCCCGAGAACGTTCACGGCGATGCCGCCGAGCAGGTCCCAGTAGGCGCGACCGTCCGCGTCGAACAGGCGCGCGCCTTTGCCATCGCGCGGATGGAACGGCGTGCGTGCGTACGTCCTCACGAGAAAGGCGTTCTCGCGCGCTTCGACGGCGGCGGGGGATTCGTCATGCAGCAACAAGGGTCGTACCTCCCGTGGTCAGTTGGCGGTTGTCGGTTGTCGGTTGTCCGATGGTCACGTTCACGCCTTCGCGGAGCGCGACCAGTGCGGCATTGAGCTTCGGCTTCATGCCGCCCGTGACGGCCGGGCTGGAGAGCATGGTCTCCACGCCGGCGCTGTCGAGATGCGGCACGAGCACGCCTTCGTGATCGAGCAGTCCCGGCACGTCGGTGAGGAACAGCAGCTCCTTTGCGCCGTGTGCGACTGCGATGGCCGAGGCGGCCGAGTCCGCGTTCACGTTGAACAGCGCGCCGTTCTTTCCGATCGCGATCGACGAGATCACCGGCATCGTGCCGCTGGTCAGCAGCGCATTCACGAGCGAGCGATTCGAGCCGATGACGTGACCGACGTGTCCAAGCTCGACGCCGTCGATCGGTGCGTGCTGCTCCGCGATGAGCGTGTTGCCATCGCAGCCGGAGATTCCGGCGGTGCGAATGCCGAGCTTCGTGAGCTCGGAGACCAGCATCTTGTTGACCGTGCCGCCGAGGATGGAGACCACGACGTCGAGCGTCGCGTCGTCGGTGATGCGCAGGCCCGCGTGCGTGCGCTTGGCGATGCCGAGCTTCGCCAATGCGGCGTCGATGTGCTTGCCGCCGCCGTGGACGAGCACGATGTCTTCGCCCGCGTTCCAGCGAGCCACGATCTTCTGCAGTGCGGCCGCGCGGCGCGACGCGTCGTCGAGCAGCGATCCGCCGAGCTTGATCACTTTCACAGCAGTCCCTCCACTTCCGCGTAGCCGCACATGCGATTGAAGTTCTGCACGGCCTGCGAGGCCGCGCCTTTGAGCAGATTGTCGATGACGGAGACGATCACGGCGCGGCGTCCGCCGTGCAGCAGCTGAAAGCCGATCTCCGCGTACGGCGTGTTGACGACGTTGTTGAGCTCCGGCATTTTTCCAGCGGGCAGCAGGCGCACGAACGGCGCGTCGGCGTAGCTGTCGTTGTAGAGCGCGGTCAGCTCTTCCGAAGTCACGGCACTGGTGAAGGCGACGTGCATCGTCGAGTAGATCCCGCGCACGGTCGGCAGCAGATGCGGCACGAACACGAGTGCGGCGCGTTCGCCGAGGTGCAGTCCCTGGCGGATCTCCGGCTCGTGCCGATGACCGGCCACGCCGTAGGCTTTGAAGTTGCCGAACAGCTCGCTAAATGAATATGCAACGTCGGCTTTCTTGCCCGCGCCGGAGACGCCGCTCTTCGAATCGCAGATCACGGGCTGCGTGCGATCGAGCAGATACGTGAGCGGCCGCAGCGCGAGGATGATCGACGTCGGATAGCAGCCGGGATTGGCGACGAGCCGCGCGTTTTTCAGCTCGCCGTTGCACCACTCCGGCAGTCCGTACACCGCTTCGCCGAGGAGCTCGGGGCGCGTGTGTGCGAAGCCGTACCACGACGGATAGAGCGACGGCTCGCCGAGGCGGAACGAGCCGGAGAGGTCGATGACTCGGATGCCCGCATCGAGGATGGACGGGACGATCTCGGCCGAGACTTCGTTCGGCGTCGCGAGGAAAGCGACGTCAGGCTTCGAGGCGAAAAGCGCGTCCAGTGAGAACGAGCCGCTCGAGAACGTCGCCACGATCCTTGCGTGCTTGTGGCGACGCAGAATCTTTTCGAGCTCGGCGCCGGTGTAGCCTGTGGCACCGGCGATGGCAACGTTCGTCGTCAGTTCTCGGTTGTCGGTTGTCTGCGGCGCGGCGCTCTGGCGATCAGTCTCGGACAACCGAGAACCGACAACCGACAACGCTGAAGTGACACGAATCTCATCAATAGTATTTTTCATGGGCGGTCTCCGAAAACGAAACGTCCGCTGCGCTTACGCGCGTGTACGTCGCGCTGGCGGTCGGATGCCAGCGATCTCGTGGACTCGCCGCGTGAAGGCCACGGCGGCGGCGGGGGTGCGGAAGGCGATGAAGATCGTGTCGTCGCCGCCGATGGTGCCGAGGGCGTCGTCGATTGGCATGGAGTCGATGGCGCTGGCGAGCGGCTGGGCGGCTGCCACCGGCGTCTTCACGACGACCATGTTTCCTGCTGCTTCGGCCGTAACGACCGTATCGCGAACGAGTTGCTCGAAACGATGCTCGCGCGACTCGCGCGGTGCGAACGTGGCGACGGGCGCCAGTGCTTCCGGCGAAACGTAGCCATTCGGCGTCTTCACCAGGCCGAGCTCGCGCAGGTCGCGCGAGAGCGTCGGCTGCGTGACGCGGAAGCCGCGCAGGCGCAATGCCTCCAGCAGCTCGTCCTGAGAATGGACGGGCGTCTGGCCGACGATGAGGAGGATCTCCTCACGTCTGCGCATCGCGTCACCGGGTGAATAAATATGCATCGTCATGAATCTTTATGCATGAACCGGACTGTGTCAATGACTATTTCGATCTCCTGCAGGAACTGCTGAGGGACTTCGTCACAGATTTGCGCGATCTATCAGTGGAGGTCCTTCCCCAATGTCCATTCGCATCCCTGTTGGTCTCTGTGCAGTTTCCGCCCTCATCCTTCTCTCGGCCGCCTTTCCGGCCGAGGCGCGCCGCCGTTCCGTCGGTAAGGGCACGTTCGTCGTGACCCCGCCGCCTCCTCCGCCAACCGGTGGATGTCACACTTTCGGTCTCGTCAAGAACGGCACCAAAGCGACCTATCGTTCGACGTCGTCGAGCGGGACCGCGAACTACACCATCAACTATGTCTCGATGACGCAGACCCAGACCAAGACCACCCAGACCGTCAGCACGCCGCAGGGAAACGCGGAGGCCACGACGACGGTGGACGACGAGATCATCGGAACGCTGCGCGCCACCAAGCACATCGACGTGCAGACGGTGATCACCGTGCCCGTTCTCGGCAAGCTCACCACTGAGGTCGACATCGATTTCCTGCCTTCGCTCGTGACCGGTCCGGCCGCCGGCTGGTGCGCCGGGAACACGTGGACCGTCCCGACCTCGAACGAGACCATCGTCACGAAAGCCCCGTTCGCGACGCCGATCACTACGTTCGCTGTTGCGGTCGGCGGGACTGGCGAGGTTCTCGCGGTCGGTGAGAGCGTGACGGTTCCCGCCGGCACGTTCCGTACCGTCAAGTACCGCAGCGTCTTCCTCGCGAACAACGTCGTATCGCCGTCCGTCTCCTGGATGTCGATGGATCACAACGTCCTCGTCAAGCAGGACTCGTACGACGCCAGCGGCACCAACATCGTCACCGCCACGCAGCTCACGAACCTCGTGTCACCGTCCGGTCTTGTGCAGTTGCCGGGGCTCGAGGCGGAGCAGGACTGAGGAAGCCTTAGAGAGTCTTAGAGGCTTAGAGTCGTAGAGTCGTAGAGGGGCATGTGGCATCGACCCCTCTAAGACTCTACCTCTCTACCACGCTAAGACTTCCCCCGTGGACGGGTGCGCACTACACCTCAATCCCCACGCTCCTCATCAACGCCAGCGCGTTCGACTTCGTGACCACACCCGGCCGCATGCGATAGTCGAACACGACGCGGCCGTCTTCGATGTGGTCCTCGAAGTGAACGTTGGCCGCGCGCGGCGAGAGGCTCTCCGCGATCTGCGCAAGCGCGAGGTCGTGTGTCGAGACGAGACCGACGGCGCCGCGCTCGACGAGTCCTCGCACGATCGCTTCCGCACCGATGCGGCGATCGTGTGAGTTCGTTCCGGCCAGCACTTCATCGAGCAGGTAGAGCAGCGGTCCTTCTTTCGACATCTCCAGGACCTGCCGGATGCGAAGGATCTCGGCGTAGAAGCGCGAGGCGTTTTCCTGCAGCGAGTCAGCGATGCGGATCGAGGCGCCGACCGCAGTCGGCGCGATGCGCAGCGAGCGCGCGCACACGGGACCACCGGCCATCGCCAGCACGGCCGCGATGCCGACGCTGCGCATCATCGTGCTCTTGCCCGACATGTTCGAGCCGCTGACGACGAGCAGTCGCAGCGTTGCATCGAGTCGCAGGTCGTTCGTGACGCGGCGATCGGCCGGGATGAGCGGATGGCCAAGCTCGTTCGCCTCGAAGTGCGGCGGCGTCTCCACAACCTCGGGCATCGCGAACTCCGGATGCTCGAAGGCAAATGATGCGAGCGAAGCGAGCGCCTCGATCTCGCCAACGGATTCGATCCACTCACCGATGCGCGATCCCGAACGCACGCGCCAGCGCTCGATCGCGAGCGCGACATGAGGGGTCCACAACAGGAGGGCCGCGAACGGCGCGAAGAATTGATTGCGCCGCGCATCGAGCAACGACACGAGCTTGCGCAACCGCTCGATCTCTTCCGACGCCGCGGAGTCCGCGCCGCGCAGCCGATCGTGCAGCGCAACGAGTCGCGGGCTCGTGAAGCGCTCGCGTTCGAGTCGCGCCAACACGCCAGCGAGCAACGCCAGCGCAGGCTCCGCACGTTCGACGGCCGTGATCACCGGCTCGACGCGCGGATGGATCCGCCGCGCGAGCAGCAACGTCGCGATGATCAGCAGCACCATCGGCCACGCCGGGATGCTCGCAAAAGCCCCCAGCCGCAACACCGCCTCGGGATGCGTGAGACCAACCAGCCGCCCGATCAGCGAAGGCATCGTGATCAGAAACATCACCACCGTCGCAATCGGCAACACGATCGCCGCAAGTTTTTCGAAACCGAGCAACGCGACCGGCGGCATCGCCGACCACTGATCGAGCCGCGCGCTTTCGATCTCTCGCGTCACTTCGGTCGACGCGATCGACACGTCCTCGCGCAACGCGACGTTCTCGCGCAGCTCGAGCACCGCAACCTGTCGCGATGCAATCTCGCTCGCATCACGCGACGGCAACTTCAGCCACGACGCCAACCGCGCACGGCCCGCGCTCGTGACCGCGATCGAGATCAGCTCGAACAACGATCCGCGGCCGAAGACATCGAAGTCGCCCGCGTACGGATGGTGATCGTCCGCGAAGTCCGTCCCCGCATCGCCCTTGCCTTGCCACGTCCCGTCGATGCGCGCCAGCCCGCGCTCGTAAAATGCAGCGCCGCTCTCCGCACGCTTGCGCGCGCGAATGATCCGCTCGTGTACGACGACGAGCACGATGAACAACACGACCGGCACGAGCGCAGCCGGGATCTTCCAGAACGCGAGTCCGATCACCGCAACGATGAGCAGCAATCGCACGATCGACGTGCGCCGTTCGCGGCCGCGCAGCGCATCGGCCTCGGCACGACGCGCGGTGAGATGTTGAGTGTAGAGTTCCCGCACGGCTCCCATTCTATGGACGCCATCTATACTCTGATCATGCAAACCGTGGAAAATCTCTTCGCGGATTACGCCTCGTACCATCAGACCGCCGGCAACAAACTGTTCCACCGCCTCGGCATCCCGCTGATCATGCTCAGCCTCATCGGCATGCTCACGCAGGTGAAGCTGTTCGAAGTGGGCACCGTGCGCTACGACGCGGCGATGCTGCTGATCGCACTCTCCAGCGCCTACTACTTCATCGTCGAATGGCGCCTCGGCATCGCGATGATCGCGGTTTCGATCGTGATGTATTTCGTCGGCGCGGCGATTCCGTTCTGGATCAACTTCACTCTCTTCGTTCTCGGATGGATCTTCCAGTTCATCGGCCACAAGGTGTACGAGCACAAGAACCCCGCGTTCTTCCGCAACTTCGTACACCTGCTGATTGGGCCGCTCTGGATCCTGAACGACATCATCCCGGTGGTGAAGACCAGGTCTCACGGGGCGTAGTTCTTGCTGGCCCGTCACGGCCAGTGAGCGATCGCGAACATCACATCCTCGTCGTCGAGGACGATCCCGCCATTCGTCGTCTCGTGACGATGGTCCTGCAGCGTCACGGCTATCGCGTCGAGACTGCAGCGGATGGTCTCGAAGCGGTGCTCATGCTCGGCGTGTCCGACTACGACGTGATCGTGCTCGATCTGATGATGCCGAATCTCGACGGCTTCACGTTCATCAGCACTCTTGCCGAAAATGAACCGGAGCGCCTGCGCAGGATCATCGTGACGAGCGCCGCGTCGCCCGCGGTGATCCGCGAGCGGATGACGAGCGGTGTCTTTCGTGTGGTGCCGAAACCGTTCGACATCAATGATCTGCTGTCCGTAGTGCAGGCGTGCATCGCACAGCATTAGACTCAGGAGATGCGCACGCATGGATCGGATCGCGCTCGCCGCATCGGCGATCGAGTGATCCTGCTGTCCGCGATCATCAAGGGCTGGACGCCGCGCACGCCGAAGACGCAGGCGCACTCCGAACATCCCGGCACCACCGTTCAATGGGATGACGAGCTTTTCGAAGTCGTCGAGGCAACCGTGCTGCCGTCCGGCGGCGTGCAATACGTGCTGATGGCGTGGAGCGAGAGCCACACGATCCGCACGCTCGAGCATTACGACGAAGCGTCCGAGGCGTTGCGGATTGCGGATCACGAACGGGCGCGCAAACAACAACGTGCGAGCCTCGGCGCGCGCTTCGCTGGTCTCTTCCTCGGCTTCCTGCCGGCGTCGGTGCAGAACCATCTGCAGGACGAGCTCGGCGTCCGCGCGACACGCATGACGCTCCTCTCCTGCCTCCTCTCGCTCGTGGCGTTCGGCATCTGCGCATATGCGTTCATCGACGCGAAGATGCGCGGCGACCAGTCGCCAGTGCCATTCCTGGTCTGGCCGATCGTGATGTTTCTCTTCCTCGAAGCGTTGATGCGATTCTTCGTGGCAATGTCGCAGGGCCGACCAATGGGCTCCGCGCTCGGCGTGATCGGATACGCGATCTATCACGCGTTCTCACGGAAACCGACGATCGTCCGTCGCGGCGAATCCGTCGCGTTCACCGCACCGACTGATGACGTTGCGCTGCGCGACTCGCTCGAGGTGAAGGAGCCGTTGCTGACATTGCTCACGCCCGACGAACAGAAGAAACTCGCCAAGCGTTTCGGCTACGACTATCGGCACCACGCGTTCATCGTCGCGTGGGTGATTCTCGTGTTCGCGCTTCTCGGCGCATTTGCGTCGACGTCCGTGCTGTCGATGTTGATCGCGGGCGCCGTGGCCGCGGAGCAGGCAGTGCGGCTGAGCCGATTGCGCCGCGAGCCCGCGGGCAGCGTGTTTGCCGCGCTCGTGCGTCCCCTCGTGCGCGATCTTCTCCGTTGAGGCACGCCCTTCGCACCGTGCCGGGCAGTGGTTGGAGAGAAGCCGTACGGCAGAAGCCGCGTCGTCATCGAAGCCGCTTCTCCGGAAGTCGACGGAGGGGCGTTTCCCGCAAAGCGAGTCGCGGGCGACGTGGTGACGGCCGAGGCCGATATCTTCACGGACGGGCACGACGTGATCTCGGCGGTGCTGCTGCATCGCGACGATGACCAGCCGGACTGGATCGAAGTGCGCATGCGCCCGCTCGTCAACGATCGCTGGCGCGCCGAGTTCGCCGTCGAGCGGCTCGGATTCCACCGCTTTACGATCGACGCCTGGGTCGATCACTTCCTCACCTGGCATCGCGATTTGAAGAAGCGCGTGGATGGTGGGATCTCCGAGGAGGAACTGCGAGTGCAGCTGCTGATCGGGCTGCAGTATCTGCGCGAGGCGGCGGACGGCGCACCCGATCGCGACCGGCGAAAGCTCGGGCCGTTCATTGCGGCGCTCGAAAGTGATGATCCGATCGGCGTGAAGATCGAGGACCTCTGGAGCGAGGATTTACTCGCGCTCATGTGGCGCAATGGCGAGCGGAAATTCGTCGCGCGTTATGCGTCGGAACTGCTGATCGAAGTCGATCGTCCGCGCGCGGCGTTCAGTGCGTGGTACGAGCTGTTCCCGCGCTCCGCCGCGAGCGAAGAGGGAAAACACGGGACGTTTCGCGACGTCGAAGCGCAATTGCCGCGCGTCGCGAAAATGGGATTCGAAATTCTCTATCTGCCGCCGATTCATCCGATCGGTCTGACGTACCGCAAAGGGAAGAACAACGACGTCAAGGCGGCGGCGGACGATGTCGGGAGCCCGTGGGCGATCGGCGGCGCGGAAGGCGGACACAAGGCGACGCACCCGCAGCTTGGGACGATCGCGGATTTCGAGCGGCTCATTGAGAAAGCGAAAGCTGCCGGGATCGAGATGGCGATGGACATCGCGTTTCAGGCGTCGCCCGACCATCCGTATGTGAAGGAACATCCGCAGTGGTTTCTCGCGCGTCCCGACGGGACGATTCAATACGCCGAGAATCCACCGAAGAAGTATCAGGACATCTATCCCTTTCATTTCGAGAGCGAAGGCTGGCAGGAGCTGTGGGACGAGCTGCGCGACGTGTTCGCATTCTGGGCGCGCAAAGGCGTGCGCACGTTTCGCGTCGACAATCCGCACACGAAGCCGCTGCCGTTCTGGGAATGGTGCATCCGCGATCTGAAGCGCGAGTGGCCGGATCTGATCTTCTTAGCCGAGGCTTTTACGCGACCGAAAATCATGTACCGCTTGGCGAAGGCGGGATTCAGTCAGTCGTACACGTACTTCGCGTGGCGCAATTCCAAACACGAGCTCGAAGAGTATTTCGAGCAGATCACGAAACCGCCGGTGAGCGATTTCTTCCGGCCGAACGTCTGGCCGAATACGCCCGACATTCTGCCGGATTTTCTCCAGTACGGCGGTCGCTCCGCATTCACGATGCGTTTCGTGCTCGCAGCGACGCTGTCTTCGAACTACGGCATCTACGGACCGGCGTTCGAGCGATTCATACACGTCGCGCGCGAGCACGGCAGCGAGGAGTATCTCGATTCCGAAAAGTACGAGATCCATCACTGGCCGCCGGTCGATGACGACCTGAGCGAGCTGATGACGCTCGTGAATCGCATCCGCCGCGAGAATCCCGCGTTGCAGCAGAACGCCACGCTGACGTTTCACACGACCGACAACGACAATATCCTCTGCTACAGCAAGACCGCGGGCGATAACGCGATCATCGTGGTCGTCAACGTCGACCCGAACAATACACACACCGGCTGGATCGACCTCGACCTCGAGTCGCTGGGAATCAGCCCGTCGGGTGACCGCTCGTTCCAGGTTCACGATCTCCTGAGCGGCGCACGTCATCGCTGGCACGGCTCCCGGAATTACGTACAGTTGAATCCGAAAGTGGTCTCCGCGCACGTGTTCCGGATCCGCCGGCGGGTGAGGACAGAACACGACTTCGAGTATTTCTTATGACGATGTTGCTGGTTCCTGGTTGCTGGTTCAAGGTGACGGGTCGCCAGTGCGAAACAGTACAAGCAACGAGCAACCAGTAACCAGCAACCATTTATGAGCGACGATTCTCTTTGGTACAAAGACGGCATCATCTACCAGACGCACGTGCGCGCCTTCGCGGACAGCAATGGCGACGGCATCGGCGACTTCCAGGGCCTCGCGGGCAAACTCGACTACCTGCAGGACCTCGGCGTCAATATTCTCTGGCTCTTGCCGTTCTATCCCTCGCCATTACGCGATGACGGCTACGACATCGCCAATTACACTGCCGTCAATCCGAGCTACGGTACGCTCGCCGATTTCAAGCATGTCCTCAAAGAAGCGCACCGCCGCAACATCAAAGTCGTCACTGAGCTGGTCATCAATCACACGAGCGATCAACACTCGTGGTTCCAGAAATCACGTCGCGCGAAACCCGGCTCACCATGGCGCGATTTCTATGTCTGGAGCGATACGCCGGACAAATACAAAGATGCGCGCATCATCTTCAAGGATTTCGAGACGTCGAACTGGGCGTGGGATCCTGTCGCGAAGGCGTATTACTGGCACCGCTTCTTTTCTCACCAGCCGGATCTGAATTTCGATAATCCCGCGGTTCATGAAGCGCTCTTCCGGGCGCTCGATTTCTGGATGGACCTCGGCGTCGACGCGTTCCGCCTCGACGCGATTCCCTATCTCTACGAGCGCGAAGGGACGACATGCGAGAACCTCCCCGAAACGCACGTGTTCCTCAAGAAGATCCGCCGCTACATGGACGAGAAGTATCCGGGCCGCGTGCTGCTCGCGGAAGCGAACCAATGGCCGGAGGACTCGCTCCCGTATTTCGGCGATGGCGATGAATGCCACATGGCATTTCATTTCCCGGTCATGCCACGCATGTACATGTCGCTGGCGATGGAAGACCGCTTCCCGATCATCGACATCATGAATCAGACCCCGCCCATCCCGGAGAACTGCCAATGGGCGATCTTCCTGCGCAATCACGACGAGCTGACGCTGGAGATGGTCACGGACGAAGACCGCGACTACATGTGGCGCACCTACGCCAAGGATGTTCAGGCGCGCATCAACCTCGGCATCCGCCGCCGTCTCGCGCCGCTCCTCGAAAATCACCGTGGCCGCATTCATCTGATGAACGGCCTGTTGTTCTCATTCCCCGGAACACCGATCGTTTATTACGGCGATGAGATCGGCATGGGCGACAACATCTGGCTCGGCGACCGCAACGGCGTCCGCACGCCGATGCAATGGAGCTCGGATCGCAATGCGGGGTTCTCACGCGCAAATCCGCAGCAGCTGTTCCTGCCGGTGATCATCGATCCGCAATATCACTACGAACAGGTGAACGTCGAAGCGCAGCAGTCAAATCAGTATTCGCTGCTTTGGTGGACGAAGCGCCTCATGGCCATGCGCAAGCGCTACAAAGCGCTCGGCCGCGGCTCCATGGAGTTTCTGCATACGGAGAATCGCAAAATTCTCGCGTATGTGCGCCGCTATGAAGACGAAGTCATTCTCGTTGTCGCGAATCTCTCCCGACTCGTGCAATGCTTCGAGCTCGATCTCACGGAGTTCCGCGGCATGGTGCCCGTCGAACTGTCCGGCGGCACGAAGTTCCCCGTCGTCGGCGAGCGCCCCTATTTCCTGAACCTCGGTCCGTTCGCGTTCTATTGGTTCAAGCTCGAACGCGAAGTGGCGCCGGAAATGACGACGCAGGACGCGCCCTTGATTCCGGCGCGGACGTGGGATCAGATTTTCGACAAAGCCAATCGCGACGCGGTCGAGCGCGCATTGAGCGCGTATTTCCCGACGCGCCGCTGGTTTGGGGGCAAAGCGCGGCGTATTGCGTCGCTGCAGGTACGCGACGCGATCGAGCTTCCCAACGACCAACGCCTCGCCATTGTGACGATTGAATTCAACGAAGGCGAGCCGCTCACGTACCAACTGCCGCTCGGAATCGCCAATGTGCGACGCGAGCAGGATCAATCGCGCAACGTCCCCATCATCGCGCGTCTGCGCGAAGGCGCCGTGTTGTACGAGCCGATTCAGGAGGAGCGCTTCGCAAATGTGCTCCTTGATACCGTCGCGCGCAAGAAGCAGTTGCGCGGCGTGCGCGGCGCAATGGCCGGTACGGCGACTCGCGCGTTCAAGGAACTACGCGGGAGCGAGCCGCTCGACACACACGTCCTCGGCGTCGAGCAATCGAACACCGCCATCATTTACGGCCAGCGTCTGTTCCTGAAGCTGTTCCGTCGTCTCGATGCCGGGATCAATACGGATGCCGAGGTGACGCGGTTTCTGAACGAGGAGACGTCGTTTCGGAACACGCCGCGGCTGGCGGGCACCATCGAATATCGCGAGGCCACGACCGGTGCATCGACGACCGCCGCGATCCTGCAGGGCTATCTGCCGAATTCCGGCGACGCCTGGGCGTTCACGCTCGACGCCATCGGTCGCTATTACGACAAGCTTCTAAGCGATAGTGAATCGTATGCGCGCATCGGGAAGGCGACGGTGGCGGGCGGCCTGCTGGCGCTGTCGCAGAAGCCGTTCCCTGACATCGCACGCGACACGATCGGCAGCTATCTCGCCGACGCGGAGCTCCTCGGTGTGCGCACCGCGCAAATGCACCTCGCGCTCGCGTCGCGGCCGGACATTCCTGCATTCGCGCCGGAGCCATTCACGCCGCACTATCAGCGTTCGATCTATCAATCAATGCGCACGCAGATCGTGCAGACGATGCAGTTCGTCCGCAATCGCGCAGGCGACAATCCCGATCTGAAGGAACTGCTGTCGAAGGAAGAGGCGCTGCATCAGCAGGTGCGCGCCGTCCTGAACGGCCGCATCGAAGCCGAGCGCATCCGCATCCACGGCGACTATCACCTCGGCCAGGTCCTCTATACCGGCAACGACTTCGTGATCATCGACTTCGAAGGCGAGCCGGCACGTCCGCTCAGTGAGCGCCGTTTGAAACGCAGCGCACTGCGCGACGTCGCCGGCATGCTGCGCTCGTTCCATTACGCGCCATACGCCGTCGTCTTCGGCACCGCGCCCGGGTCGTATGTGCGATCGGAAGATCTCGCGCAACTCGAAGCCGGCGCGCGTTTCTGGCAGCAGTGGGTGAGTGCCGCGTTCCTGCGCGCATATCTGGCGGAAAGCGCGAAGGGCAGCCACCTGCCGTCGAAGATCGAAGCGGTCGAAACGCTCCTCAATGCGTTCCTGATCGAGAAAACGTTGTACGAGATTGTCTATGAGCTGAACAATCGCCCTGACTGGGTGCGCATCCCGGCGCGGGGGTTGATGGAACTGGCGTAGGTACCCCTCATTCGCCTGCCGAGCCAACATCAGCCTTCTCCCCTCGATGAGGGGAGAAGGTGCCGAAGGCGGATGAGAGGTGCCGTATTGAGAAACGAGCGAACCTTTCATGCCTCTCGAGAAAAATCCCGATCTGCACGGCAGCGTCCCCGAGAAATGTTCCGTGGCGTTACTGCTCATCGATGTCATCAACGACCTCGAGTTCGAAGGCTCCGAAGCATTGGTGGAGCAGGCGGTGCCGATGGCGCGGCGCATCGCGGCGTTGAAGCGGCGCGCCAAGGCGGCTGGCATCCCAGTGGTGTACGTCAATGACAACTTCGGACGGTGGAAGTCCGACTTCCGTCGCGTGGTCGAGCATTGTCTGCACGACGGCGTCAAGGGCGAAGAGCTCGCGCGCATCCTGCAACCCGATGACGATGACTACTTCGTGCTCAAGCCGAAACACTCGGCGTTCTTCGCGACGACGCTCGACGTGCTGCTGACCTACCTCAATGCGCGGACGCTGATCCTCACCGGCATCGCGGGGAACATCTGCATCCTCTTCAGCGCGAACGACGCGTACATGCGCGACTATCACCTGTTCGTGCCCGCGGACTGCACGATCTCGAACACCGCGGAGGAGAACGAGCACGCGCTCGATCAGATCCATCGCATCCTCAAGGCCGACGTCACGCAGTCGAAAGAGCTCGACCTGCACCGGCTACTCGCGGATGGCAGCCCGGGTTTCGTCCGAGGGTAACGCAACGTATCTGCGTCCTTATGACGATGATCGGATCATCTTCAACATGCCGGTCTGGGATGAGGGGAGCGCTCTCACCGTCCGTAGTACTCGCCGGAACCGATCCCACTCGGCAGCCGTACGTGCCCCAGCGAAGCAACCAACGCAGCCGGCCGTGCCGGCCCGGTCGTGGCGGCCGGTATTATGAGTAGCTGAGTTGCTCACCAGTCCTGCCGACACCCGTCGCACCGGCCCGTTGGAGCCGTATGAAAAGCGAGCGATCGCAGGCTTCGCCGTGGCCACGGCGATCCAGGCCATTGCCGGCGTCTATCGTGCCGGATTCGGCGGCGTTCTCGTCGCATTCGGGATCGTGATCGTCGGCGCGTTTTGGCTGCTGCGCGTGCGCAAGTTGCCGGGACACGCACTCGCGATTCCGGTCGGACTGCTGATCGCCACCGCCGGGATCTATGCGGGCTATACAGCGAAGAATGCGCCGTTCGTCGGATTCCTGTCGCGCTTCAGCCTTCCGCTGCTGCTGGTGCTGGTCGGCGCACTACTGTTGTTCGCGGAGCAGGAGTGGGAGTTCCAACGATGGGTCTTTGCGCTGGCCGGTATCCTCTTCATCGTCGCGCAAACGATTCTCACGATGGAGGCTCGCGCGGGCGGACAACCGATTCCTGCCACGTCTTCGGCGATCAGTGGTGGAAGTCCGATCAGGAGCGAACTGGAGATGGTGCAGGTTGGCCGCTCGTTCGTCGATGCGATCAACGCGCATGATTCCGTGGCCATCGCCGCGCTCACCACTCCCGATCGTCGCTTCATCGATTCGCGCGGCAACGCCATTGCCGCCGTTCCGAACGACCGCATCGAAGTGACGCGATGGATGTCGGACGGCAACACGATCGTCGCGATCGGAACCGCGGCGGGCGCACCGGCCGCGTGGCGCGCGGTGATCCGCGACGGCAAAGTCGCCGAGTGGCAGCTGTACGGTGGAGTGCAGCGCTGATGCGAATCGTCATCCCCGACGACTACCAGGACGCCGTCCGCCATCTCGACTGCTTCGCGAAGCTGCGCGATCACGACGTCACGATCTTCCATGACACGGTCAACGACATCGACACACTGGCGGAACGTTTCCGCGATGCCGATGCGCTCGTGTTGATCCGCGAACGCACGTCGATCGATGACGAGCTCCTCTCGCGCCTTCCGCGTTTGAAGGTCATCAGCCAGACCGGCAAAGGCACGAGTCACATCGACGTCGATGCCTGCGCGCGTCGCGGCATCGAAGTCACGACCGGCACTGGCTCGCCATACGCGCCTGCCGAGCTGACGTGGGCGCTCGTGCTCGCGGCGATGCGGCGCATCCCACAGGAAGCCGCCCACCTCCGCGCCGGCGGCTGGCAACACCTCCTCGGCACCACCGTCCGCGGCCGCACGCTCGGCATCTTCGGCTACGGCAAGATCGGCAGTCTCGTCGCGGGCTACGGTCGCGCGTTCGGCATGAACGTGCTCGCATGGGGACGCGAAGGATCGCAGTCGCGCGGGCAGAAGGATGGCTACGCCGTTGCCGCAAATGTCGAGGAGCTGTTCGCGCAGAGCGATGTGCTGTCACTGCATCTGCGCCTGACGGACGAAACGCGCGCGATCGTCACGGCCGCCGATCTAGCGCGCATGAAACGCAACGCGCTCCTCGTCAACACGAGCCGCGCGGAGTTGATCGAAAGCGGCGCGCTCGAAGCGGCATTACGCGCGGGACGTCCCGGTTTCGCCGCGGTCGATGTCTACGAAGAGGAACCGATCGTCGGCGCACAACATCCGTTGCCCGCCATGGACAACGTCATCGCTACGCCGCACCTCGGCTACGTCGAGAAGGACAGCTACGAGCTCTACTTCGGCCAGGCGTTCGACAACATCAACGCATTCGCGGCGTCGCGTTAAAGCCAGCGTCCGGCGAACACCACCGCGATCGCAATCAGCAGCAACACCACCGCTTCCGCGATCACGCATCCCGGCAGAATCGATCCGCCCAGCACGAGCGCCTGTGCGTGCGCGAGCTGCCGTCGTCGCAGAAACACGACGACGGCAACGATCGCGATGAAGACACCGGCAAGAATGGCGGCCATTTAGTTTGCAGCGGCGGCTGGAGCAGCAGCGCGCGCCGGCATGTACTTGTTGAGGAACTCGAGAATCGCCGCATACGCGGTGATCTGATTCTTCTTCTTCGTGAAGCCGTGGCCTTCGTCGTCGAACACCACGTACTCGACCGGCACGCCGTTCTTGCGCACGGCCTCGACGAGATCGTCCGACTCGACCTTGATCACGCGAGGATCGTTCTTGCCCTGGATCACGATCAGCGGCTTGCGGATCTTGTCCGCATGAAACACCGGCGACGTTTCCTTCAGACGCTCGAGCTCCGTCTCGGGATTGCCGATCTCGTCGTACAGCGCCTGGCGTCCTGCTTCCCACCACGGCGGGATGTTCTGCAGCGTGCGCACCCAGTTCGTCACGCCGAAGATGTCGACGCCGACATCGAACACGTCGGGTTGAAACGCGAGCGCCGCCGCGACCATGTAGCCGCCGTAGCTGCCGCCCATGATGGCGACGCGCGAGCCGTCGACGTACGGCAGCGAGGAGAGGTACTTCTTCGCTTCGACGCAATCCCAAAGCGGCTCGCGTCCGTGCTTGCGGTCATCGGCGGTGAAGAAGGTCTTGCCGTAACCCGATGAGCCGCGATTGTTGATGTCGAGGACGACGAAGCCGTGATTGGCGAGGTACTGCGCGGGGTATTTGTAGCCGCGCCGCGCCTGACCGCCGGGGCCGCCGTGCACCATCACGATCGCGGGTGCTTTCGCGTCGGCCTTCGCCTGATGCGGTTTGTAGAGCACGCCGGGGATGAGCATGCCGTCGAACGATTTGAAGCGCGCGATCTCCGCGTCGACGAGATCATTCTTGTCGATGTCTTTGCTCATCGTGTCGGTGAGCTGCGTCGTCTTGTTCGTGCTGAAGTCGTGGACGTAGAGATTCGACGACGCGCGATCGGCGTCGATGTACATGGCCATGAGTTTCTCGCTCGGCGAGAAGGCGATCGCGTTGACGTTGCCACCCGGAATGACCGGCAGCTTCACTTCCGTGCCTTTGCGCATGTCGTACAGCTTCACGACGGTCTGCGCATCGGCGTTGATGCGCGTGACGCGATAGCGACCCTTCTCGGAGAACGAGCTGCCCCAGATGTCCCACTTCGCTTCTTCGACGTCGGATGCTTTGCCCGACGCGAGGTCATAGCGACGCAGGCGCGTGAACTCCGAGCCGTCGTTGGTGGTGAAAAGGAGGTACTGCGACTGCGGATCGAAGTCGGACGCGGCGAACTCCGAACGGCCTTTGTGCTCGGAGATTTTCGTGGTCGCGTTTTTGGCGATGGAGTGGACGAAGAGATCGTTGTCCGCGGTGCTGATCGGTTTCGAGAGCGCGAGCCAGTTGCCGTCCGGCGAGACTGCCTCGACCTGGATGCCCGTCTCGTTCTTGAAGATCATCGTCCGTTCGTACGAGTCGGTGTCGTAGCGGTAGAGATCGAAGAACTTCGGATCACGCTCGTTCGTGGTGACGAAGAAGGACTTCTTGTCGCCGCTCCAGGCTGCGAACGCGGCCTTCAGCTTGTCGCCCGGCGTGAGATCGCGCTCGCTGCCGTCCTTCTGCCGGACGTACAGATGGTGCAGCTCGTTGCCGCCCTGATCGCGCGTGTAGAGGAAGCGCGTGTCTTTCGGGAAGTACGAGACAGCGGACGTCGTATCGGTCGACGTCGTCAGCGCCTTTGCTTTTCCTCCGCTGACCGCGACCGAATAAACGTTGCGGACGCCGCTTTCATCGGAGGAGAAGAGGATCTCCTTCTCATCCGGCGAGAACGACGCGCCGCCGACGGCGACGGTGTTGATGAACTGCTCGATCGTGTACTGCTTCTTCGGCCGCGCGTCCGCGAGGAGCGTGGCGGGAAGGAGGAGTGCGAGAAGGGAAAGACGGAGTGCGCGATGCATGGGCGCCAGTATACGGAGCGGTCTGGAGTGCGGCAGCCGCAGCTGCCGCTTTTGTATGTCTGCTATCCGCGCTGTGGCATACCAACGCGGCAGCTGCGGCTGCCGCACTCCAAACTTATCGCGCCACCGTCACTGTCGTCGTCGCACTCGTCGCGGTTCCCGTATCGTCCCTGGCGTCCACCTTCAACACTGCCGACACGCTGCCGAAGAGACGATCATCCGGCACTTCCTGTCGTGGGTTGAAGCGATAGCGCACTTCGCTGTTCGGGCTGACCGTGGTGTTGTAGCCCATCGAGCGGATCCGCGCGGCGTCCCATGATTCTTCGGCGAGCGTGAAGCCGCCGCCGAGGGTCACTCTGGCAGTGACGCGTTCGACGGTGGTGGGGCGGCCGCCGGTTTCGCGGACGACGACTTCGAACGGAAAGTCATACGTGGTTCCGGACACGAGCGTGGCGACGATCGGATTGGGGATGATTTCGATCGTCACCGCGCCGTGTCCGGGAGCGGCGGTCGTTCCCGTTTGCGGAGACTGACACGCTGCGAGAGCGAGCAGCAGCGTGAATGAAACCGCGAGAGTCTTCATTACTGCGCCTGCACGATGCCGCACGCGATGCGTCCGCCGGCATTGCCGGTCGGCTGCGTGACGAGATCATCGGGATTCGCGTGCAGGATCACGGCGTGTCCGACGGCGGAGCTCGGACCTGCTTCGACAGTCACCGAGCGCGTCGTGAACTGCGACTTCACGTTGCCCGCGCCATCGGCGGTGACGTTGCCGAAATCGCCCGCGTGATGCGGATCGGCAGACGGCGCGCCGTGATTGGTCGAGGCCGGATTGAAGTGTCCGCCGGCGGCATTGCCGTTGTCGCCGCAGTCGCCTTTGTCGTGAATGTGGAATCCGTGCGTTCCCGGCGGCACGCCGGTGAGATTGACGGTGACGCGCACGCTGCCGTCGCCGAGCTGTGTGAGCGTGACGGTACCGCCCGCGGTCGAGCCGGACGTGGGATTCAGTGTGGCCATCGCAGAGGGACCGGATGACATCGACGACGCGCACGAGGCGAGCAGCAGCACCGAGAGAGATAACAGAACCAACTTCTTCATGAAGCTCCTCCGACTTTCAGAATGATCGTGACATGGCTGCCCGCGCGGGGCAGCCATTCGGGATGAGATGCATAGACGACGCCGTCGAGGGACAGGGGGCTATTGCGACCATGACGCGACCTTCTTTCCCAACGCCCCGAGCCATCCGCCCGCAACGTCCTGGTAGTACAGCGACGCCGCTTTCTGCACGCCGTCCGCGAGCGATGGATACGACGAGATCCGCTGCGCGAGATCGCTGACCTTCATTCCTTTGCGACGCGCGAGCACGATCTCTTCGATCACGGTCGATGCGTTTGCGCAGAGCGCGTGTGCACCGAGGATCGCACCTTTGGAATCGCAAACAATTTTCAGCAAACCGAGCGTCGTGCGATCGACGACCGCGCGATCGACATCCGCCATCGGCACCTGATACGTCCGCACCGCATCGCCATGTTTCTGGCGCGCTTCCGCTTCGGTCAAGCCGATGTGGCCAACCTCGGGATCGGTGTAGAGCGCCCACGGGATGTGCGTGTAGTCGACCGCGGATTTGCCGGGGAAGAGCATGTTGCGCACGAGCTTCACCGCTTCGTACGCGGCGACGTGCGTGAACTGCAGACCGCCGTGTACATCGCCGATCGCCCAGATGCGCGGCGCAGTCGTTTGCAGATAGCGATCGACGACGATCCAGGACTTCTCGACTTGCACGCCGACGCTTTCGAGCCCGAGATTTTCGGTGTTGCCGCGGCGTCCGGAGGCGACGAAGACTTCGTCGATCGTGATCTCGCGCGACGTTCCGTTCTTTTGTTCGACCCGCGCGATTTTCTTCGCGCCTTCGCGACGCACCGACTTCACGGCCCAGCCGGTGAGGAGCTCGATGCCTTCGTTCGTGAGGATGTCGCGAACTCGCGCGATGACATCCGTGTCTTCCTTATTGATGATCTCGTCCGACATCTCGACGACCGTCACGCGCGATCCGAACCGCGCGAACATCTGCGCGAACTCGATGCCGATGTACCCGCCGCCGAGAATGAGAATCGACGCGGGAAACTCGTCCTGCTTCAGGAACGAAACGTGATCGAGGAAGCCGCTTTCCTTCAACCCTTCGACCGGAGGAACGGCCGTGCGCGCGCCGGTCGCGATGACAATGTCTTTCGCCTGCAAGGTGCGATTGCCGACTTCCACCAATCCCGCGCCAGAGATCCGCGCATCGCCTTCGATCACGTCGATGCCGAGCTTGCGGAACTTCTCGGGATCGTCGTGTCGACTGATGATGCGACGCTGCTCGCGCATCGAGTCCATGACCGACTTCGGACTCACGCGCGGCGCCACCGGCTCCAGTCCGAACGCAGCCGCGTTGCGCATCTGATGAGCCAGCTTCGCCGATGCGACCAGCGCTTTCGTCGGGACGCAGCCGGTCCAGAGACAGTCGCCGCCGAGGGCTTCGCGCTCGATCATGGCGACTTTGCGACCGAGGCGGGTGCAGCCGGATGCAGTGACGAGCCCGGCCGTTCCGCCGCCGATCACGACGACGTCGAAACGTTCAGCCATACAGATCTCCTGGCATTCGCGCGCCGGATCATATAATTACGGTCACACGCTCGGTCCCGGATAACCCTACATGGCCTTCTTCTGCATTCATTGCAAGTCGGAAATCGATCCAAAGTTCAAGGCTTGCCCGTACTGCGGTGAGGCGATCACCGATTTTCTCCGGCGCCACCTCGAAACCCCCATCGATGGTAAGTACCAGATCCTCTCGCGCCTCGGCGTCGGCGGCATGGGCGAGGTCTACAAGGTCCTCCACGTCCATCTGAACTCGATCCGCGTCATCAAACTGATGCGCGCGAACATCGCCACCGATCCCGGCGCGCACGAGCGTTTCCTGCGCGAGGCGCGGCTGGCCACGAAGATCCATCACCCGAACGTCGCCACCCTCTTCGACTTTTCGACGCTCGCGGACGGCTCGTTCTACATGGTCTGGGAGTACATCGAGGGCATCAACCTGCACGAGCTGATCAGCCAGCGCGGGCCGCTCTCGCCGAGCTACGCGGCGCGTATCGCGTCGCAGGCGCTGATGGGACTCGATTCGATCCATCGCGCGGGCATCGTGCATCGCGACGTCAGTCCCGAGAATCTGATGATCACGCGCGACGACGACGGCGAGGAGCGTGTCAAGATCATCGACCTCGGCATCGCCAAGAGCTCGAGCTCGGACGACAACAACACCAAGACCGGCATGTTCGTCGGCAAGTGGAAGTACTGCTCCCCCGAGCACCTCGGCATGCTGCCAGCTGGCGAGCGGATCGACGGTCGCGCCGATCTCTACTCGTTTGGCATCGTCATCTACGAGATGCTGACCGGCGTGCCGCC
Organism: Thermoanaerobaculia bacterium; assembly: GCA_036009605.1. GTDB lineage: Bacteria > Acidobacteriota > Thermoanaerobaculia > Gp7-AA8 > Gp7-AA8 > QHVT01. The sequence goes on from DASYLL010000287.1 coordinate 25,637, forward strand.
GTTCCAGGCCGACACGCCGCATGCGTATCTGATGATGCACTCGCAGACGCGGCCGCGGTCGCTCAGCGAAGTGAATCCGAAAGCGGGCGTGTCGCCGGAGCTCGAAGCGCTCGTGTTTCGCGCGCTGGAGAAGGATCGCAACAGGCGCTTCGCAACCGCGCGCGAGTTTGGACACGCGCTCGATGCGATTGCGCCGTCGCTCGCGGGGTTGCCGGGTGCGCCGCCGCCTCCGCCGAAGGCGGCGGAGGTGACGAACGAGGCGACCCGCGTCATGGAGCGAGCGCGCGTCGCGCACGATGCGGCGACGGTGATGTCGATCGCGCAGGACTCGCCGACGATCGCGACGAAGAAGCCGCTCGACCATGGACCGATCGACGCTCCTCCCGCGGAGCCGCGTCACTCCAGTGTGTTGCCGATGATCGCGATCCTCGTCGTGATCGCGCTCGCTGTCGGCGGATGGTTCGTCCTCCAGAAGCGTGAGCCCGAGCCGGCTCCTCCCGTCGCGCAAGTCGCACCTGCTCCGATCGTGAAACCGGGCCGCCTCGGCATCAACGCGTTTCCGTGGGCGAACGTCACCAGCATCAGGAACCTCGACAGCGGAGCGAACGTCGCGCTCGCGGGCGCGCTCGTCACGCCGACGCCGGTCGATCTTCCGCCCGGGCGCTACGAAGTCACGCTCGCGAATCCGCAGTTCGACACGCCGATCACGCGCACGGTCGCTCTCGACGCCGGTGAGGATGAAACGTTGAACGTCACGTTCCGCGATCCTGCCTCGGCAACGGTTCCCGATTTCGGAGTGACGCGATGAAGCGTGCGTCGCTCGCGCTCCTGCTGCTGCTCGCGACGACGGTTTCGGCCGCGCCGCCGGAGAAGTGGTGGGATGCGTATTCGCGCGGCATCACCGCAGTGAACGCGCGCAACTACAAAGCCGCGGCGGAAGCGCTGCAGAAGTCGCTCGCGGAGATGCCGAACGAAGGGACGAACGTGCGCGCGGGCAAGCAGCTGATCACGTACGTCCCGCATTTCTGGCTCGGCATCGCAAAGTTCAACCTCGGCGACACGGACGGCGCACTGCGCGAGTGGAAGGTCTCCGAGGATCAGGGCGTGGTGGCGCGGACCGAGTACTACTCGCGGATGAAGGACTGGGTCGCGCGCGCGCAAACGGAGAAGCAACGCAGCGCGCAGACGAATGCCTCGGGCGCGAAGAAAGCGGCGGACGTTGCGATCAGCAACGCGCTGCAGGAACAGCTCGAAGCGCTCTCCGCTGGCGGCGATCGCTCGGAGAGCTATCAGTCGGCGCAACGGAAGTTGGTTGAAGCGCGCTCGCTGTTTCAGAAAGCGGGCACGGACGTCGGCGCGTACAAATCGGCGGAACAAATGGCGAATCAGGCTGCGTCGTTGTTCGGCACCGCGGCTGTCGAAGGAAAGAAGTTGAAAGCGGCGCGCACTGCGACACCGCCGCCCGTGAAGAAGCCGTTCGTCGTTCACGTGCCCCCGTCCACGCCTGCGCCGTCGCCGGCTCCGGTCGTGCCGCCGAAAACCGAGACTGCTGAGCCGACGCCGATCATCACGGAAGCGGAAGTGCGGCAGCGGATCGCGGAGCAGGAAGAGCGGCGCCGCAAGATCGAAGAAGCGAAGAAGCCCGCGCCGGTGCCTGTCGTCGTGCCGGAGACGCCCGCGAGAGTCGAAGTGACCGCGACCGCGATGCCGCAGCCTCCGCTCGATCTGCGTCCCGCCTATCGCGCGTTTGCATCGGGCGATTTCACGGTTTCCGAGCGACTGCTCACCAGAATTCTGAGCGCGCAACCGGCGGCTGCCGAGGCGTATTTGTTGCGCGGGTGTGCCCGGTATACGCGAGCGATTCTGTCGCGCACGCCCGATCCGGTGTTGCGCGAAGCGACGGAAGACTTTCGTGCGGCGCTGCAACGCAACGCGGACTTGCGGCTCGATCGCGATGCGTTCTCGCCGAAGCTCGTCGCGTTCTTCGAACAGGTGCGCAACGCGCGTTGATGGACATCGCCGCGGCAGCTGAACGTCTCTCGCACTACGCGGCTCCGACGCCGCTGGTGCGCGCGTTGTTGCTCTCACGCGATCTCGACTGCGATCTCTGGGTGAAGAACGAAACGGTCTCGCCGATCGCGTCGTTCAAGTGGCGCGGTGCGCTCAATGATCTGCTGCGCGATCCGGACGCGCGCGGCGTCGTGACGTCGTCGACCGGCAATCATGGACAAGGCGTGTCGTGGGCTGCGCGCATGGTGGGCGTTCCGGCGCACGTCTTTCTCCCGCTCGGCGCGAATCCGACCAAACGCGCAAAGATCGCGCTCCTCGGCGCCACGATTCATGACGGCGGACACGATCTCGACGCTGCGAAAGAAATCGCGATCGCATTCGCGCGCAATGAAGGTTTGCGCTTCATTGATGACGGCGAGAGTGAAGGCGTCATCGAAGGCGCGGGCACGATCGGATTCGAGATTGCGCGCGATCTCGAACGGATCGACATCGTGTACGTGCCGATGGGCAGCGGTTCTCTGGCCAGTGGCGTGGCGACAGCGATTCGCGAGAAACATCCGAACGCGCACATCGTGGCCGTGCAGTCGAGCGGCTCGCCGGCGATGGTGGAGAGTTTTCACGCGCGACGCGCGATCGAGCGTCCCGCGAACACGATTGCGGATGGGTTGATCTGCCGCGTGCCTGCGCAACTCGCGCTCGATGCGCTGCTCGCGTCGGTCGATGACGCGATCGTGATTCCGGATGAAGAGTTGCTCGCCGCGGTGAACGCGATGGCGCTCGGTGCGCACATCCTCGTCGAGCCCTCGGGTGCAGCAGGACTCGCGGCCGCGATGCGCGGCGATGTGCGAGGAAAGAGCGTGGTCGTGATCGCGACCGGCGCGAACATCACCGCGCCGCAGTTCGCGTCAGTGCTGGCGCACCGGCGCGAGTAGCGGCCGCGGGTTGTCAGTTGTCCCTTGTCGGTTCTCTGCGATTTGTGGTGTCGCGGAACTTTACGGACAACCGACAACCGAGAACTGACAACTACTTGGTCAGTTCCACGCCATTGGCGATGAACGACACTTCCAGGGCCGACCCGTCTTCGTTGCGCTTGAACTTCGCGCCCTCTTCCTCGAGATGCTCCACCTCGGCCTTCGAGAGCGTCTTCACGACGGCCACGCCTTCGGCGCGCGCCTTCATGCCTTTCGCATCGAGCGGGATGAAGTATGCGTAGTCCTTGAACGTGACGCGCACGCCCTGTGCGGCCTGTTCTTCGGACGGCGCGAGCTGCATCCAGCACCCCTTGCGGTTGCAGCTGGAGGCGATGACGCCTTCGACGACGACGGCGTCCCTCGTGTACGCCTCGGGATTTTCGAGAACGGTGGCGAGCGGAACGGCCTTCGTCTCTTTCGGAACGGCGGTGCCGCGCGTGATGACTTCGTTCGCGAACGCGGTCGTGGCGAGGAGCAGGACGAGCAGGGCTTTCTTCATGGCGGCAGGATAAACCGGAACGACCTGTCGGGTATTCGGGACGCGGGTTGTTCGAAAAAACCGACACGGACCGTGACGGTCGCTCGTTCGTCACACGGGGATTTGAGTATGTAACACACAGCAACAAAAGCACTTGAGACGAATGCAGGCGATGCGTTCCGCGTGGCACTTCCTTCGCCCTTAGGGAGGCCAGCGAATTCAAGGAGGAGTTTTCCAATGACTCAACGCATCTATCGCATCACCTTTCTGCTGTTCATCGTTGCCGGATCGATCCGGCTTTCCGCTCAGACGCAGTCCACCGAGATCGGCGGGTGGGCTCTCGCGACGCAGTTGAAGAGCTCGACGTTCGAAGACGAAATCAGCGATGCCCATCTGAAGTTCGATGAAGACAACGGCTACGGCATTTCGATCAATCAGTTCTGGACGGAACGGTGGTCGACCGAGCTCGCGGTGCAGACGTTCGGCGCCGGCCTGCTGGTCAGCACGGACATCGTCCCCGACAGGGAGTACGACGCGGGTGAGATCGATGTCACGTCGATCACCGCGATGGCGCAGTGGCACTTCAATCGCGCCGGCCGATTCGCCCCGTACATCGGCGGCGGCATCGCACACCTCTCGGGCGAGCTCACCGTGGAAGTGGATGACGTGCTGGAGGATCCGTCGACCGACCTGGAGGCCGAGATCGCGTTCGCCGCGGCGATCGGCGCGAACATCCGCCTGACGGACCGCCTGTTCCTCGCGACCGAGTTGAAGTACACGCCCTGGAGTGCGGTCGCCGCGGATGATGTCGATGGAGAAGGGTTCGACGTCAATCCGCTGGTGCTCGGGGTTGGATTGAAAGCCAGGTTCTAGGCGCAGTTCAGTTGTCATCCCTCGCTCGACGCTCGGGATGACAAAAGAAAAAGGCCGGCGTCACCGCCGGCCTTTTCTTCGAGAACCTGGGGAGAGAGCTCAGTGCGCGTCGGTTTCCGCGTTACCGATGCGCATTCCGTAGAACGAGCGGTAGACGAAGAACATCGCCACGAGCAGGAACACGGCGGAGAGAATCAGCGTCAGGTTGCCCTGTCCCGCTTTCGTCATCTCGACCGCGAGCTCGACGGCGAGGAGGCCGAAGAGCGTCGTGAACTTGATGACCGGGTTCATCGCGACTGACGACGTGTCCTTGAACGGATCGCCGACCGTGTCGCCGACAACGACCGCAGCGTGCAGCGGCGTGCCCTTTTCCTTCAGCTCGGTTTCCACGATCTTCTTCGCGTTGTCCCACGCGCCGCCCGCGTTGGCCATGAAGATGGCCTGGTAGAGACCGAAGACCGCGATCGAGATCAGGTAGCCGATGAAGAAGAACGGCTCGAAGCAGGCGAAGGCCAGCGTCGAGAAGAAGATCACCATGAAGATGTTGAGCATGCCCTTCTGCGCGTACTGCGTGCAGATCTCGACGACCTTCTTCGAGTCTTCGACCGATGCTTTCGTCGCGCCGCTGTCGAGCTTGATGTTGGCCTTGATGAACTCGACCGCGCGATACGCGCCGGTCGAAACGGCCTGCGTCGCCGCGCCGGTGAACCAGTAGATCACCGCGCCGCCGACGACGAATCCGAGCAGGAACTGCGGATGAAGGATCGACAGCTTGTCGATGTCTTTCGTCAGTCCCTCGGTGAGCATGACGATGATCGCGAAGATCATCGTCGTTGCGCCGACGACTGCCGTGCCGATGAGCACCGGCTTCGCGGTCGCCTTGAACGTGTTGCCCGCGCCGTCGTTCTCTTCGAGGAAGTCTTTGCCCTTTTCCCACGCAGGCGTGAAGCCGAAGTCGCGCTGCACTTCCGCGTCGATGCCGGGGATGGTCTCGATGGTGGAGAGCTCATAGACCGACTGCGCGTTGTCCGTGACCGGGCCGTACGAGTCGACTGCGATCGTGACCGGACCCATGCCGAGGAAGCCGAAGGCGACCAGACCGAAGGCGAAGATCGCCGGAGCGATCATGAGTGCGCCTTCGCCCATCGGGAAGTAGCCGCTGATCCAGGCCGCGATGCCCATCAGGCCGGCGATCGCGAGACCCATCCAGTACGCCGAGAAATTGCCGGCGATGAAGCCCGACAGGATATTGAGCGACGGACCGCCTTCACGCGACGCCGTGACGACTTCGCGCACGTGGCGCGATTCGGTCGACGTGAACACTTTGACGAGCTCGGGGATGATCGCGCCGGCGAGTGTGCCGCAGGTGATGATCGTGGAGAGCTTCCACCACATCGTCGGATCGTTGCCGAGGGTCGGGATCAGGAGATACGAAACGACGTACGTGACGGCGACGGATAGGATCGAGGTCAGCCACACGAGCGACGTGAGCGGCGCCTCGAAGTTCATCTTGTCCGCATTGCCGTAGCGCGCTTTCGCGAACGCTTCGTTGATGAAGTACGAGACCGCCGAGGTGATGACCATCAGGACGCGCATCGCGAAGATCCAGACCAGGAGCTGGACCTGCACGGTCGGGTCGGTGACGGCGAGGAGGATGAACGTGATCAGCGCGACGCCGGTGACGCCGTAGGTTTCGAAACCGTCGGCGGTCGGGCCGACCGAGTCGCCCGCGTTGTCGCCGACGCAGTCCGCGATGACGCCCGGATTGCGCGCGTCGTCTTCCTTGATGTTGAAGACGATCTTCATGAGATCGGAGCCGATGTCGGCGATCTTCGTGAAGATGCCGCCGGCGATGCGCAGCGCCGCGGCGCCGAGCGACTCACCGATGGCGAAGCCGATGAAGACCGCGCCGGCGTACGCGCGCGGCACGAACAGCAGGATGGCGAGCATGATCAGCAGCTCGACCGAGATCAGCAGCATGCCGATCGACATGCCGGCCTTCAGCGGAATCGAGTACGTCGGGAAGGGCTTGCCCTTCAGCGACGCGAAGGCCGTGCGCGAGTTGGCGAACGTGTTGATGCGGATGCCGAACCACGCCACGAAGTAGCTGCCGGCGATACCGACGAGGCTTGCGATCAGGATGATGATCACGCGCGTCGCATCGAAGCCGCGGAGCACGCCGAAGTACACGACCATGATCGAGCCGATGAAGAGCTCGAGCAGGAGGATGAACTTGCCCTGCGTGACGAGATAGGTCTTGCAGGTCTCGTAGATCAGCTCGGAGATCTCGCGCATCGAGGAGTGCACGGGCAGGTTCCGGAGCTGCGTGTACATCATCAGGCCGAAGAGCAGGCCCAGGACGCAGACGATCAGACCGCCCATGAGCAGGCGATCGCCGCCCATGCCGAGGAACTGGACGCTGCCGAGGTCGGGCAGGACCAGATCGGCTTCGGATTTGTGTTCGGTCGGATGACCGGCATTTTTCGACGAGTCCGCCGCGACCGCGGGATCGGACGAGGGATGGCTCTCCTGCGCGACGGCGATGGCGCCGAATGCGAGGGTTCCGATCAGCGCAATCAGCAGGACGCGCATGTACCAGGACTTCATGATTCCTCCGTGTTGTGGCTGAAAATGACCCTCGGAGAGTGCAGGCGCTCCTCTCCCATAGTCTTCCGGGTCTTTAGGGCGGGCGGATTGTAGCGGATCAGGGAACTTTTGTGCAGTCACAGCCTGGGAGCGTGCAACCGGGAGTAAAAGCATCGCTGAGGGAAACTCGCCATGAGACGAGCCGGTGCCGCGGCCGCATTGTTGTTGTTCACGCTCGCCACTCCTGTCACCGCACAGCACATCTTCCTGGAGCAGATCGCCACGAAGATCGATCAGCCGGTCGCGGTCACGCATGCGAATGACGCGCGCCTCTTCGTCGCCACGCAACGCGGACGGATTCTCGTCTTCGACAAGCAGCTGCGCGCCGAGCCGTTTCTCGATCTTTCGGAGCTCGTGCGCTGCTGCGGCGAGCAGGGTCTCCTCGGCATCACGTTCCATCCGCGCTATGCGGAGAACGGCTTCTTTTTCGTGAGCTATGTCGATCTCGAGGGAGACACGGTGCTCGCGCGCTATCGCGCAGGCCTCGATGGTTTTCGCGCGGATGCGCAATCGCGCCGCGTGATTCTGATGATTCCGCACCGGCTGTCGCCGATGCACTACTCGGGACATCTCGCGTTCGGCCCCGATGGCTATCTGTACATGAGCACCGGCGACGGAGGCGGCGACGACTACGTCCACGCGAACCGTCTCGATTCGCTCCTCGGCAAGATGTTGCGTCTCGACGTCGAACACGATCCGTACGCGATTCCGCCATCGAATCCGTTCGTCGATGTGCCTGACGCGCTGCCGGAGATCTGGGCGTACGGCTTCCGCAATCCGTGGCGATTCTCATTCGATCGCGACACCGGCGATCTCTGGATCGGCGACGTCGGACAGGACCTGCTCGAAGAGATCAACGTGCAGCCCGCGTCGAGCAGCGGCGGCGAGAACTACGGCTGGTACGGGATGGAAGGCACGTACTGCCACGAAGACTCCGGCATCTGCGGCTCCGCTCCGACTGCCACCGTCGCGCCGATTTTCGAGTACGCGCACGAAGATGGCGGCTGCGCGGTCACAGGCGGCTATCGCTATCGCGGCAAGGAGTTCCCCGAAGTGTACGGGATGTACTTCTACGCGGACTTCTGCAGCGGCGTGTTGTACGCCGCAGAGCCGGATGAAGAAGGTACGTGGGTCACGCAGGAGGTGTACGTCGGGACGCAGCGCATCAGCTCCTTCGGCGAGGACACGGACGGCGAGTTGTATATCGTCGATTACACGGGAGGCGTGTACGCGTTGAAAACGATCGTGGGATTCGATCGCATTCGGAGATTGCGGGGGGCTCTCCGCTCAGTTCGTCCGGCGCGGCAACCGTGATTGGGAGACAGGTTTTGTGCGATCTGCTCTGCGTCGCCGGGACCTTGCCACCCCCGCCTTCGTACCGACTGCTATCATTCCGCTACGATGGCTAGTCCGCCTCTCTAGGGCCGGGTCGTTCACGTGTCGCGAGCTCCGACACGCTGGGGCGAGGCTATCCCGATACGGGTCGTCCAGATGACTCTTGCCCACGCACGGTGGTGGCACACATACGTTCAACCATGGATTGATCGGTCCGCAGTTACACGGGCCGATCAGGGCTGGCGCTGGCCCCGCATTTACGCGACGACCCATCTCGTAGGGTCGGCATTTCGACAGCGCCCTGTTGGCCTGGTGGCTGGTGTTGTTCATGACACGCACATGTTGCCGGTGTGCATGGCACTTGTGGTTGAAGCTTATCCCTATCTGCCTGACCCATCCCTTGACTTGTGTTTCTGTGGTACGCCACGCGTTGTCCTGACGAGGTTATCGAGCTTGCCCTGGACGTCACGCCCGAGTTGGTCCCCAAGCGGTTGATGGAGATCACACTGGACCTGGCGATCACGCAGTCCTTTCAAGCTGGCGAGCAGGGTAGAACCGGTCTGCATGCCTCTACCGACGGTGGCGACGAGCTCCGCGCGAAATACGAGAGTTTCGGAATGCTTCGCTTCCCACGCTCGCAAGCCTTACCCAGGGGGATGCGGCGCTATTCCGGCAACGACGGCCGTTACTTCTATCACTCCGAGAACACGGCAGCCGAAGCATCGACACGATTGGACTCATACAGAGAGCCTTCGCAGGTGACTCCATGACGACCCCGATGACTGTCTACGCTCGCGTTGCCGGGCGTTACGCGATCGAAGCATCCGACGAAGCAGATATTGACGAGTTTTTCCTGAAGATCGTTCCCACGCTCTCTGAGCGGGAACGGGAACAGATCTTCAAAGAGCTGATCGCGGCGTCAGGACTTCCTAACCAATCGACCATTGCGCAGACCGAGATACCGCAAGTCATCCCCCTGTTGCCGCTCGATGACAACGCCGATGGACCTGCAGTTCAGATACGAAGGCAGATCAAAGAAGAGCAACGGTATGCCAGAGAGATCCGCGACACAGCTCCAGATCAACACGGTGATGCACATTTCGCTGCGGAGTACAAAAAGTACTATCGCCGCGTAACTGGCTTTACAGACATACCTTTGCGCTGTCCGATGCTACGGCCGAAGACCTGGCTCAAGACGTGTTTCTGCGCTTTTACAACGCAATGGACGAGTATCGCGGTGAGGCGGAATGGGCATTTCTGGAGACGATCGCTCGCACCGTAGCTTTTAATTACATTCGCGCGTCGGGCACAGCCAAGCGCTCGGCACAGACGGTGGACATCGATCATCCGGACGTGGCGAATGTAGCGGCGCCACCGATTCCCGATTATGCCGAAGTTGAAGAGGCTGCCCTTCGGCGGAAGCGTTTGTACACGGCCATCGCCAACCTGCCCGAGTCACAGCGATTGCCTCTGCAACTGTGGCTCGAGGGATTCAAATACGATCACATCGCGGCTGCTCTCCAGATCAGTCTTGCCGCAGTCAAGTCCCGACTACACGATGCCAAAAAGCACCTGGCTGAGGATCTTGGACTTGACGAAGCAAGAGCGGCTCTGGCAGGTCGCGAAGCAGTGGGCTCTTGAGGGAGGCCATACGGGAAACTCCGGAGTCTGCGGCACGAACACGACTGAACGGAAGAGTGGAGTCAGTTCGTCCGGCGCGACAACCGTGATTTCTCTTCGCGCGGCGAGTCCTGATCACCATCGCGCTCGTTGAGTGCGCGAACTTCGGCGGTGAGCTCGGCCAGCTCTTCGCGCATGCGAGCGGTCTCGCTGCGCGACTCGCGGCGCAGCGTCCGCATCGCGGCGAGGATGGCGCGATCGATGGCGAGTTGTTGAACCCAATAGACGCGGATGCAGCGAAGCACCAGGCGGCGCAACGGGGTCATGAGCCGTTGCATGCGCGAGGGGAGGTTCGCGTGTGGTGATCCGAGGAGCGATTGCAGCGCGGTGGCTTCTCGTTCGAAGAAGCTGGCAGTTTCGACGGACGGTTGAATCACCGACGGCTGAATTGCAGGCGGGGGCGTGTGACTCGTGCGACGGTTCTGGTCCAGCAGACGGCGAAGCAACGGTCCGCGTGCGGATGGCCCATGCAGTTTCTCGATGTCGATGCGCGCGCGGGCACCCACGGCGGCCGCGTCGCTGCGGTCCGTGAAGACGCGCGTCATCTGTTCCGCAGCGATGGCGACGTCGGGATCGGCCCAGCGCGAGCGGGACGGATAGGGCGGTGCTTCGTCGCCAACCTCGACGAGCTTCGCGGGCACCGGATAGCTGTTCGAGTCGTTCGCAAACTCGAGCGTCGCCGAGTACGCGGTGCTGATGACGGGTTTGCCGAGTGCCATCGCTTCCGCGACCGTCAATCCGAAACCTTCCGAACGGTGCAGCGAGACGTAGCAATCGCAGGAATCGAGCATTGAAAAGTAGTCGTCGCTCGTGACGTAGGCATCGCGGACGACGATGTTCACGCAGCCGCGAACGGCGGCGCGCAGCGCTTCATTTTCCGCCGCATGCCGTTCGGCATTGGTCGTTTTGATGTAGAGCACGACATCGGCTCGATCGGAGAACGCCTGGCGAAATGCGGCCACGACGGCGAGCGGATTCTTGCGGCGGAACACGCTGTCGTAGTCGAAGCAGAAGAGAAAGAGGAAGCCGTCCGGCATTCCGAGCTCGGCGCGCGTGCGGCGTCGTACGTTCGGCACCACGACCGGCAGCGGGAACGCGCGTACCGGTTTCGTGAGGCCGCGGGCCAGCGCCGCGGCCGTGAAGCTGCTGATGCCCCAGACCTCGTCGAGATGGTGCTCGCTTCCGGCCATCGCGGCGGGAAGATCTTCGACCTCCCACGCCCAGAGACCGATGTTGCGCGCGCCGGGCGGCAGTTGCCCGCGCATGCTCTCGAAGAACAGCGGCACCTGGTCGGCGTTGACGCAGATCAGGTTCGTGTCGAACGAGGGCGCGGCGGTGCCGAGGTCGCTGAAGACGGCTTGCTGCCGGCTGATCGTGCGCGTGAACGGCACGACCGCGTATGGAATCCCTTCCGCCGCGAGTGCGGCCACGACCGATCGGACGATCTGTCCCGTACCGCTTTCGGCGAAGGCATAGCCGTACACGTTGACGCCCGGAGTCAGCTTCCTGCCGCGTGCGCCCGGGATCCTGACCTCGGGAGTCGCGGGAGGAATGAGTTGCGGAGGAATGTCGTGCTCGTGAACGCCCTGAATCCGCACCCAGTCGAGGAATCGCTCCGCGTCGACAGACTCGATTTGCGGAAAGGCGATGCGCAGGTCGGCCCGTTCGAACCAGATTTCGCGCAGCCAGACAGGAACGCCGGGCGCGTGCGGGGAGGGTCGCATCAGACGTTGAATGACGTCATCTGCGCCTTCGGCCGAGAAGGGATTCGGAAACGACGACGTGTCTTCGGCTGCTTCGTCCTGGAGGTACGTGGAGCGGAGCGCTTTGCGCGCCCGTGCGTCGAGAGGCAGTCCGCCGGCGGTCGCCGTGAAGCCGTACGGCAACGCGCTGCACTCCGCGAAGCCGGCCTCTTCGACCGCCGCGGCGTAGCGCTCGCACACCTCGGCGAGGAGCGGCGTGTCGCTCAGGCGGATGCGCGGCGACTCGCGTTGATGCTTCGAGAGAAGATACGGCGCGCGCGGAGAGAAACCGCTGTAGTGGAAGAAGCGCAGCGGTTGACCGTTGACGAGAATGCGATCGCCGTCGCGCGTCAGAATGCGATGGGGCAGGTTCCAGTAGGCGACGTTGTATCCGGGATCTTTGAGGATTCCGGGCGCGAAGAGCGCCGGCGCTAAATCAATCCACTTCTGATCGACGAACAGTCCCTGGGACGGGTCGTTGAGGCAATCGCGTCGCAGGCGCTCGCGCCACCACGGAAGAAACGTCTGCGTTGCCTCGGCGGAAAGGCCGAGAAAGCCGAGGTTGTAGATGCCCGACATCAGGAGATCGCGCTCGTCCGGACGCTTTGCATCGACCGGCAGCGGCTCGGTGATGTGCGGCGTGAGCAGAATCGTGTGCTCTCGCGTCAACGCCTCGAGCGGTCCGAGAGAGTCGAAGATCTCGATGTCGGGATCGAGGTAAATCGCTACCGCCGCGCCGCGGTCGAAGAAGTGCCCGAATGCCCACGGCTTGATCGCCGTGGCCAGTTCGGTGACGTCGTAGATCGCGGCCATCGTGTAGAAATCCGACGGCGGGTCGAACGGAAGCTCGTCCGCGCGAAGGATCGCGAATGATGGCTCCGGCGCGATGGTGCGATCCGGATCGTCCAGCACGATCACGTGCAGGCGCGTCCCCGGATTGTGCCGCGCGAGGCTCGCCGCAAGCACGCGTGCTCGAGCGAGATAGTTGCGCGCGATGATCGTGAAGACGCGCGTTGCCTGCGTCAGCACCGGCTCCGGTGGCGCGATGGACGCGGCAGGATGATTTCGCAGCGAGGCCAGCTCTTCTTCGCGAGCCTGCAGGACGAGCTTGACCGCGGCCAGTTCCTCGTCGCGTGCTGCGATCTGTTCGCGCGTGCCGAGGGCGAGACGATCGATCTCCGCCTGAATGTTGTCGCGCGAAGCCTGCAACGCCGCGGTGTCGGCGAAGAGCTGGCGTCGCTCGACATGCGCGGCGATGAGGATCTCCGAGGCGTGCTCCGATACGACGTCGCGGTGCTTGCCGTAGAGACGACGCAGGATCGACGGATAGTCGTCGCGACGCAGAAACCGCTGCTGCAAAGAGTCGGGACGGATGCGGTACTCGAACGTCAATCGCGGCAGATGAACGAATCGCCAGCCGCGCTTTGCCGCGCCGAGCCAGAAATCCCAGTCTTCCCAGTCGGTGAACGCGACGTCGAAGCCGCCGACGTCGTTCCAGACACTGCGACGCATCACGGCGCAAGCGTCGATGTAATTGCTCCAGAGCATCCTCGGCAGATCGAGCTCCGGCACAACGACGTCGCCGCTCCGCGCGCCGAATTCGTGGCGGTCGCCGTAGACGACGCCGGCTGCTGGGTCGGCATCGAGCGCCGCGATGGCTTCCGCGGTGAAGCCGGGCAGCAGGCGATTGTCCGCGTCGAGTGGCAGGAGATAGTCGCCGATGGATGTAGCGATTCCGAAGTTGCGAGCCGCGGAGAGACCGGAGTGCGGCTGCTCGATCACGCGATGTCCCGCCTCGCGTAGCGCGGCGAGCACCTCTTGCGTGCGAGGTTGTGTCGAGCCGTCATCGACGACGATGAGCTCTGTATCCGCGGGAGCGTTGCGCTCCACGCTCGCCACGGCATCGATCAGATAGTCTCCGTCGTTGTAGCAGGGAATGATCACGGAGAGACGCGGCTTGTCCGCCGATCGACGCTGCGCAGCGGCTTCCCAGCTGCGATCGTTGCCCAGGTCCGCGGAATCGTCGAGCGCTGCCAGAAGCTCCATCGCTTCGGCGTTCGTGTGTTGCCACAAGCGCGGCAGCGGATCGTCGTCCGGTCGTGAGACGAACGAGTCTTCCGCGCGCAGGTTTGCAAGCGCGTCCGCGTTGCCCCCGATGCCGAAACGTTCGCGCACGATCGCGGCAAAGGCTTCGGGATCGCGCAGCAGACGATTGGTGCTGACGAGCAGCGTTCGATCGGGGTGCGCGCGGTGAAATTCGAGGATGCGGCGGTTGTACTGCGTCCAGATGCGGGCCGCGTAGTCGGGATGGGTGAGCCAGACGTCGGCGCCGGTGCGGAGCATCGAATCGGCGACTTCCCACGGATGTCGATAGAGGAGAAGAAATCGGGCTTCCCGTCCGAGGACTTCGTCCCAGAAGTCGAGGAGCATCGAGATGCGCGGGTCTTTCCAGCCCCACGGATGACCGGCGCGGTCGCGCGCGGCGACGAGCGCCGCTGCCTCGCTGCGATGTTCCGTCGCTCCAGGTTCGCCGTCGAAGCGCTCGCTCTCCGTCCATCCCCAGTCGCGATGGCCGTTCCCGGGTGGAGTGCACGCCGCGAAAATGCGGCGGTTGAGCTCCTCGAAGTGACCGGCGGGAGGATTGCCGTCGGCCGCCGGCAACCGGTCGCTCATCCCGACGTTCCATGCCGCGAGCAGTGAAGCGACGAGCGAGGTGCCCGACCGGTGCATGCCGGTCACGATCAACCGAAGGGGAGGGGTCATCTGGCTATCGGTTCCTGAAGCTCACTCCGGCGCACGGCGGCCGGTGGCGATCTGCATATAGTAAGCGGCAGCGGGACTGGCGATCGCCTCACAGGCGAACACGCCTCGGTCGCCGATGCGCATCACCTTTCGCGTTGCGAACTCGGTCTCTCCGAGCATCTCTTCGACGCAGCGAACGTTCGGTCCCCAGTAGTTCGTCGGGTCGCCGGCCCAGCTCGAGCCGGCGAAGAAGCGCATCAGCGGGAATTGATCCATTGCATCGCCGAAATCGAGCACCAGCGTTTCGAGGTACATCCGCTGGCGCGTGAGATTGCGGACGATGCGTAATGCGCCGAGGGGATCGGGGAGGTGATAGAGCAACCCGAGAAAGAGCACGATGTCGAACGTGCCGAGCTCGGCGACGTCGAGGTCGTACAGGTTGCGTTGGTGGTACGTGACGCGCGAGCCGAGAAGCTCGGCGGCGACGGCGAATCCGCTGTCCGTCATGGCCATGTAATCGACCGCCACGACTTCGGCGCCGCGACGCTCCAGCTCGAAGGCAAAGAAACCGTCGCGCGTTCCGAGATCGAGGGCACGCATCCCGCGACAGTCCGCCGGGAGGTCGAGCAGCGCCAGCACGGTTCGCGCGTCGTTCCCGCCGGGGGTGATGATCCCGGGCCGCACCTCGATGGGGTGGTACCAGTGTGGAACGGAGGCAATCCGCTCGCGCACCTCGTCGTCCGTCATGCGCATACGATAAACGGAGCGCCGTGCGCCGCGGGTACGGTCATCCTGACAAGTCGTTTCCTGCGGTGCGATCCCCGTGCGCGCTGTAGTAGTCTCGGGCTGGTCCTCGCCGCCTGTGTCAGCCACTCATCCCGAACCCGCGATCCGCCCCGACCGCCGACTGCGGGCCAGCCTCCTGATCGGGCTGTGCTGCCTGCTGGTTTACAACGCCAATCTGCGCTCGATCAGTGCCGGCGACACCTATCCGGCGCGCTACCTGCCATTCGCGATCGTGCAGCACCACACGATTTTCCTCGATCCGGTCGCGAAGGTCGCGGCTCAGGGGCGAGGCAAAATGGCGTTCTGGATGGTGCCTCTGCCCGACGGCCACATCATCTCGCTCTATCCGATCGTGGTGCCGGTGCTCGTCGCGCCGCTCTACGTTCCGGCGATTGGTTTCATGAAGCTGCGCGGTTCGACGGATGCGCGGCTGGATCAATTCGCACGAGTCATGGAGAAGTTCTCCGCGTCGCTTCTCGCGGCGCTCTCCGTTTCCCTCCTTTACCTGTTGTTGCGGCGGCGGGCGAAGGCTTCGACCGCGTTGCTGCTCACGATCGCGTTTGCGTTCGGTACCACGACCTGGGTGATCAGCAGTCAGGCTTTGTGGCAACACGGGATGGCGGGACTGCTGATCATCGGCGCTCTGCTGATGCTCACCGGCCCGAACACCGTGCCGCGGGTGCTCGCGCTGGGATTGCTCCTCGGACTCATCGGCGGCAATCGTCCTCCGGATGTCATTCTCGCGGCGGCGCTCGGGGCTTGCGGACTTTTCTGGGCGGGCCGGCGCCGGTGGCCGCTGCTCGTCGCGTCGTCGGCGCTGCCGATGGTCGTAGTCCTTTTCTACAACCTCCGCGTCGCCGGAAATATCCTCGGCGGCTACGGGCTGATCGGCAAGGCCGAGTTTTTCAGCCACGAACTGCTTCCCGGTGTGGCCGGATTGCTGGTCAGCCCGACGAGAGGTCTGTTCGTCTTCTCTCCCTTTCTGCTGTTTCTGGTTCTCGTCTGGCGGCACTGGCCGCGCAGTGGCGAAGAGCGGGGCCTGACCCTGGCGATGCTCGCCGCGATCGTCGTTCAGATCCTGCTCTACGCCAAGGCCGATTGGCGCGGTGGTCTGTCGTGGGGTCCCCGCTACATGACCGATCTCCTGCCGTTCCTCATCTGGATGCTCGTGCCGATCGTGGACGCACTGCGACGCGCAGGACGAGTGGTCTTCATGGTTTTCGTCGGCGTCGCGATCGTCATCCAATCCATCGGCGCGTTTTGCTACTTGGGCTGGATCGATATTCCACTCATCGCCGGGGACCGTGATCCGGCAGACGCACACAAGGACATGCGCGTGTGGCAATGGCGGAATGCGCCGTACCTGACTTCGCTGAAGCATGGTCTCGCGCCGATGGAGCTGCTGACCGAAGTGCGCGGCAGCTTCGACGCGATCGAAGCCGGAGGCCGTTCCGTCTCCGCGATCACGGCGGGCGAGGAAGCCTTTGCCGTCGGCTGGGCGCTGGCGAGCGACGACACGCCTTTGCAAGTTGCCGTCGCGATCGACGGCCGGGGTGCCGGCGCTTCGAGCATGTTTTTCGATCGTCCCGACGTCCGCGAGACGTTGCACGAGCAGAGTCCCGCCGGCTGGCGTGTCCCGCTCGACACGACGGGCCTTGCTCCCGGCGAGCACCATCTGACCGTTCTCGCGTGGGCTGTTAAAAATGGAGAGGGACGCTACCTCGCGGATCGCACGCTGACCGTACTGGCGTCAGACCGCAGTGCTCCGTCAGCAGCCGAAGCGAAGTTGCCGGCCGACCTCACCGAAAACTTCACGACGGCTGCAGCACGGATTCGCGAGCGCCAGCAGTCGCAGGGTTCCTGGCTGACCTCTTTCACGAGCGAGACGCGCTTTCATGAGCCGCGTCTGGAGATGAACACGTTTACGACGGCTCTCCTCGTCGACCTGCTCGATCCGCTGGCTGCTAAGAGCGGTCTCGAAGAAAGCCTGCAGCGCGCGAGACAGCACCTCACCAGTCAGATCGAATCGAACGGTCTCGTGCGCTACCACGGTCTGCCCGATGGTCCCGGCATCGGAACCCTCGGCTGCGCGATCACACCAGATACCGACAACACGGCGCTCGTCTGGCGGCTCGCTCCCGCTCCCGACCGCGGACGGCTGACGACCGCGCTGGCGACCATCGACCGTTACCGCACGCGCGAAGGTCTCTACCGCACGTGGCTCGCACCGCGTGACGCCTATCAATGCCTCGATCCCGGCAGCGATCCGAATCCTGCCGACATCGCCATCCAGATGCATCTGCTGATGCTGCTGTCCGAGGTGCGCCCGCCGGCTGGGCGCGCGCTCTGTGCGGCGCTTCGTCCCGTCGTCGATGACGACCGGGTCTGGGCCTACTATCGAAAAGCGCCGCTCGTTCCGATGCTGCGCCTCGCTGATGTGCGCGACGCCGGCTGCCCGCTGGAACTGCCCGAGTCGCGAATGCGCACGGACGTTCCGGACCAGCAGATCTGGGTGTCGGTCGTCCGGCTGCTGGAGAACGAAACCTCGCCGCCCGACGCGGCGCTCATCCGGGCAGTGCTGCGCGAGCTGGCCCGGGACGACTTTGCTCTCATCCGAACGAATCCGCCGCTGCTGTACCACAACGATCTCACGGCGACGGTGTCCCGCTACTACTGGTCCGAGGATGTCGGCTACGCCCTCTGGCTCAGGCTCTATGAGGAATATGACCACCCCGGTCCCCATCTCGGCGGCTAAGACTTCCGCACGTCGCTATCTTTCTGTTCTGCGCCCCCAGGACATCCTCGTTCTCCAGGGCTCGCCTCTGCTCGGCGCCGCGTTCGCGATCCGCGAGCCCGGCCTCCACGAGCTCGTGTCGCTGCTGATTCTCATGATCGCCAATGTTTTTCTGGTCGCGCACATCTTCATGCTCAATGACTGGTCCGGCCTGACCACCGACCTCGGCGACCCGAACAAAGCAGCGCGCGTCTTTACGGCCAGAGGGGTCGATCGCAGGGAAATGGGCCTTGTGACCGCCGGCCTGCTGGTCGTGAGCCTTCTTCTCTTCAGCCGTGTTGGTCTAGTCACGTTCGGCTTGTCGCTGGCGATCGCTGTACTGAGCGCGCTTTACTCGCTCCCGCAGTTCAATTGGAAAGGCCGACCGCTCCTCAATACAGTGGCCCATCTGGCCGGAGGGATCCTGCACTTCCTCCTCGGCTACTCATTGGCCAATGCGATCGACGCTCGCGGCTTCGCCATCGCCACTTTTTTCGCGCTGATTTTCGCCGCGGGTCATTTGACGCAGGAGATTCGCGACCACGAAGGTGACGCGGCCAATGGCATCCGGACCAACGCGGTCGTGTTTGGCCCGCGTCGTACGTTTGTCGCGAGCCTGGTTCTGTTCACGCTGGCGCAGATTCTCTTTTTTCTATTGGCCCTGCGGGGGATTCTTCCCCGCCCACTCGCGCTGCTCGTGATTCTCTATCCCGTACAACTCTACTGGTCGCGCCGTGCTTTACGCGAAGGCCTGACCTACGCGAGTGTGTGCCGACTACAGACGCGGTATCGCGTGCTGTATGCCGTCATTGGTTTGGCCATGGTTGCAGCACTGTGCAGATAACAAGTTTGG
>DASYLL010000288.1:0-8323 GCA_036009605.1 Thermoanaerobaculia bacterium
CGCACAAGGACACGTATCGCTGTTTCACGATGCCGACGAATCTTACGAGCGACGCCTACGTCCGCGCCGTCGACGTGCATCCCGGCGATCGCGAGACCGTGCATCACGTCATCAGTTTCATCGACACGACCGGCGCCTCGGTCGCCCTCGATGAAGCCGATCCCGGTCCCGGCTACACCTGTTTCGGCGGCCCCGGCTTCAGTCAGATCGGTACGCTCGGCGGATGGGCACCCGGCACGCGCCCGCTCGAATTGCCGAGCGACGTCGGCTACGAGCTGCCCGCAACCTCGCGCGTCGTGTTGCAGGTTCACTATCACCCGCACAAAGCGCAGCCAACGCCCGACCGCACCTCGATCGGCATCTACTTCGCGGAACAGAAGCCCGAACGTTTGATGATCATCGTTCCGCTGATCAATCAGACGTTCACGATCCCGCCGAACGATTCCAACTATCGCGTCACCGCCGGCTTCCCGATCCCCACGCCGTTCCCGCTCAAGATCTGGTTCATCGCTCCGCACATGCATCTCCTCGGCAGAAAGATGAACGTGCAGATGACGCCGCGAAACGGCGCGCCGCAATGCCTGATCGACATTCAGGATTGGGATTTCAACTGGCAGGGCGCCTATCGTTTTCAGGAGCCGATCATCGCGCCGACCGGAACGCGATTCTCATTGACGGCGTACTACGACAACTCCTCCGCAAATCCGAAAAACCCCAATGACCCGCCCAAAGCGGTCTCCTGGGGAGAGGAGACGACGGACGAGATGTGCATTGCGTTCCTTGGCGTCACTCTGGACTGACGCGGTTTGCCGCGTTGTCAGTTGTCGGTTGTCTGTACATCCAGACCAAAGGCACAGACAACTGAGAACGGACAACCGAGAACCGGCGGCAACGCCGCAAGGCTCAGACAACCGACAACCGACAACTGGCGGCACGCCACACAGGTACAATTCACTCCACAAATCACAATGCCGCCTCCCTCGCCGGTGGTCCGTTTCGATCTCGGGATCCAGCGGAACCATGTCGTCGTTTATGCGCTCGGCCTGGTCACGGGCGTGGCCGGGCACCTGCTCGGCGTTTATCCGCTGCGCACCGACGTCGCGGTTTTCGTCTTTCTGTTGTGCACGCTGACGCCCGCGATTCTCTATCCGCTCTATCGACGCGGCATCGATCGCCGGTATCTCAATCCGATCTGGATGTTCACGGACGTCGCCTGTTGCGCGGTCTGCATCTATGGAACGGGTGGCATCGTCAGTCCCTGGTACATCTGGTACGCGGCTGCCGCATCCGCCGCTGCATTCGCAAGCGGCAAGAAGGCCGCCTATGTCGTCATGATCGGCGGCGCAGTTTCATACATCAGCGTGCTGATGCTGATGGGACAGGCCACGTTCACGAATGACGTGATGCTGCTCGCAGTCACGCGCATGCTGTTCGTGTTCGGCGCGTCGTACTTTTTCCTGATCGGCATTGCCAATCTGCAGGAAAAACGTCTGCGCATCCGGCAGCTCGAATCAGAAGAAAGCCGCAAGGTGCAGGAGCTGACGCGACTCGCGCAGGAGCTCGAGTCAGCGAACGTCCGCATCCGTGAAGCCGATCGGATGAAGTCGCAGTTCCTCGCGACGATGAGTCACGAACTACGCACGCCGATGAACTCGATCATCGGCTTCTCCGAAATCCTCTCCGAGCGTCTCGCCGACCGCATCGACGCGAAGCATCTCGGCTTCCTCATGCACATCCACACCTCCGGCCGACACCTCCTCGGCATCATCAACGACATCCTCGACCTCTCGAAGATCGAAGCCGGGAAGATGGAGATCTATCCGGAGACATTCTCGGTCGGCCCCGTCATCGAGAGCGTCTGTCAGGTGATGCGCGGCATGTCAACGAGCGGTCCGCGACTCGTTGTCGAGGTCGCGTCCGATCTGCCGAAGATCGAGACCGATCTCGCGAAGTTCAAACAGATCCTCTTCAATCTCCTGTCGAATGCAGTGAAGTTTTCACCGCCGACCGTACCGATCACGATTCACGCAACGCTCGTGAACAACGCCATCACGGTGACCGTGCGCGACGGCGGCCTCGGCATCGATCCCGCGCATCACGCGATGATCTTCGAGGAGTTCCGCCAGGTCGACAGCACCGCGCGACGCGAGTTCGGCGGCACGGGACTCGGACTCGCGCTCGTGAAAAAATTCGTCGAGCTGCAAGGCGGTCTCGTCACCGTCGACAGCCACCTCGGCGCCGGCAGTACGTTCTCGTTCACGCTGCCCGTGCGCTCGCAGGCCGCGGTGGTGACGCGGACGCCGGAGCTGCCGGATCGCACCGATCGCGTGCTCGTGATCGAAGACGATGCGAATGCGTACGAGCTCATCTCGTCCGCATTGCACTCGGGCGGCTTCCTCTCGATCCGCGCACGCCATGCGGACGAAGCACTCCGCCTCGCGCGCGAAACCAAGCCGATCGCGATCACGCTCGATCTCGTCCTGCCGGGCGCCGACGGATGGGAAGTGCTCAAGCAGCTCAAGAGCGACGAGAGCACGCGCCAGCTCCCCGTCGTCATCATCTCCATGGTCGACAACCGCGACCTCGGCCTCGCACTCGGCGCGGACGACTACTTCATCAAACCGGTCGATCGCCCCCGATTGCTCGAACGGCTCCGGCAGATTCGCAGCGGCGACAACGGACGCCCGCGTTTGCTCGTCATCGACGACGACACGGACATCCACGCGCTCCTCGACGAAGACCTCTCACCCCTCGGCTACGCGATCGTGAATGCCTACTCGGGCGATGAAGGCTTGCGCGCCGCCGTGGAAGCCACGCCCGACGTCATCATCCTCGACCTGATGATGCCGAACATGAGCGGCTTCGAAGTCGCCGACGCGCTCAAAGACGACGCACGCACGGCGAACATCCCGATTCTCGTGCTGACATCACGCGAGGTCACCAGGGAGGATCGCGAGCTGCTGCACTCGAAAGTGACGAGCTTCGTGCAGAAGGGAAGATCGGCGCGCGAGCAGTTGGTGAGGGAGTTGAGGAGAGTTACCTCGCACTGAACGAGAGAGAGACCCCTCATCCGCCTTCGGCACCTTCTCCCCTCTCACGAGGGGCGAAGGCCGAGTCCATCTTGCGCTGCGTGAATTTTCTCGGCGGATGAGGGGAGCTCACCGCATCTCCATCAACGCGGCGTACGCCGCCTTCGCCGCCGCCGCGACATCGTCCTCACGCAGTTTCTCCTCGGACGTGCCAGCCTTCGACAACACCACGATCACAACGTGATCTTTGCCATCCGGCGCAGTCACGATTCCCACGTCATTCACAGTCCCCGGCATCGAGCCCGTCTTGTGCGCGACGACCGATCCCTTCGGTACAACCGCCTTGATCCGCCGCACGCCGGTGGGCGTGTCGATCATCCACTGCATCAGCAGATCGTGACTCGCCTTTGATAGTCCATTGCGGCGATGGAAGAACGCGACCAGCAACTTTGCCATCTCATCCGGCGTCGATGAATCGCGCACATCGGACGCGTAGTTCTTGCGGCCGTTCGGCTCGTCGAGGTGTTTGGCGATGGTGCGCTCTTCGCGATCGATGCGGATGCCGGGGACGCCGAGGGTGTTCATAACTTTCTGAATCGCGGCGGGGCCGCCGAGGAGGCGGACGGTGGCGTCGGAGGCGGTGTTGTCGCTGATCGAGACAGTGGAGCGGAGAAGCTCGCGCACGGTCAGCGTGACCGGCTTGCCTTTCGCGTCATCGCGGATCGGGCTCCAGCCAGGGGAGAAATCCTTTGGATCGATCGTGATGGTCTGATCGAACTTCAGCGTCCCTGCATCGACGCGCTGCAATGCGGCGATGACGATCGGGAACTTGTAGACGCTGCCCATTGGAAAGCGCTCCGTTCCGCGCACGCCGACGCTGCGACCGGATTCGAGATGGATGGCGGCGACGCCGATCACGGCATCGGACGACTGCGGCGGCAAGGTGAGGAGAGCAGCAAGAACGAATGTGATCATGAGCCGGGAAGTTAGTCGCCAATTGCGGCAATCGTGAGGAAGGATGCGCTCATTTCAGCGTCACGGCTGACGAAACGCCTTGTCGTAGCCGGTCATCTCCACATAGCCCTCGCCGCGCACGGCGTTGCCACCGAACGAGCCCGTCACGTCGACTGCACCTTCCCAGTACGTGATCTGCGTCGAGCCTTTCGTGATCAGCTCCTGCTCGCGCAGCAGCGGCTGCACGGTGAGCGTCACGTCGAAGTTCGGGATCTCGACGCGCCATCCCATCGGATACGTGGCGCCGCTCTGTTTCGACTTCCATCGCGCAAGCGGCGTGATGCGCATCTGCTCGCGTCGGATCGGGATCACATCGCCGTCCGCGGTGACGATCGAGCCCGACGACGTCACGTCCGGCGTCCCATCCGTCTTGCGGATCACATACAACATCAGCTCGGCCTCGTTATCGAGTTGAATCGAGAACCAGTCCCACCCCTGCTGACTCTCGCGCAGCGCGGCGCTGCCGAACTCGTGATCCATCCACGCCTGTCCGGTGGCGCGCTCGCCGTTCACGGTGCCAGTCACTTCGAGTCGCGTCATCGAGTAGTAGTGTGACGCGAAGGACGTGGATGATGAACTGAGACCCTGCGCCTTCACGCTGATGCCGTTCTCGCCATGCACTGCCGGCGGTTTGCGCGAGCGCAGCGTCAGCTCGATCGCATCCTTCCCTTCCGCGGCGACGAGCTTCCATGAGCCATCGGGATTCGTCGTCACGCGCCAGCCTTCGTTGAAGACATCGAGGCGCCCGACCGTCGCATCGGCCGTGAACGGCGACGCACGATTCAACTTCTCGTAGTAGCGGAAGCTCTTGCCCGCGACGTCGGTAATCGCGAAGTGCGCGGGCATGATGTGCTGCAGATCCCACTGCGTCGCTTTCGTCGCGCTGTTCTCGATGCCGACGCGGAAGAACGTGACCTCGAATCCGTAGCGTTTGCCCGACTCCGTGCGCAGATGTCCCGTGTAGTACCACCATTCGGTGCGGTAGTCGGGATGCGAGCCGTGATCGCGCGGGAACTCGAACTCGTAGCCGGGCAGCGCCAGGCGGAACGCGAACAGCAAAGTCACCGCGAGCCTCATCCTCCCTATAATGACAGTCCCCATGGCAGAACAGCCCGTCAGCTCGCGCGCACGGTTTCGCACACTCGCGGCCGAATCCGCGCTTCCCATCGACGCCGACGATCTGCTCGCCATCGCACGCCGCTACTGCGATCAGGGGATGTACGACGAATCGATCCATCTCTTCGAGATGGCCGAGAAGCTCCGCCCCGGCTCGGTCGCGCTGCGCATCAACCTGGCGCGCGTGCGCGATCTCAAGAAACAGGCGGAAGAGTCGCGCTACAACGATGTGAAGCAGGAAGTCGTGGCGGAGCGTGCACGCGACGAGGTCGACTCATCGCAGTACGTCGGTCTCGCGCAGTACTACATGGCCAAGGATCAGACTTCGAAAGCCATCGAGCTGCTCGAGATCGCCAAGATCAAGACCCCGAACAACTACCGACCGTTCGAGATCCTCGGCCGCCTCTACTACTCGCAGGGCGAGTGGGACGTCGCGCACGAAGAGATCCAGAAAGCACGCAAGCTCAATCCGTTCGATCGCGGACTCGCCGAGATCTCGGGACGCATCCAGTTCGAGTTGAAGAATTTCGATCAGGCGCTGAACGACTTCGTCGACGCGTTTCTGCTCGCCACCGATCAGAAGGGCGAGAAGAACGAGCCGGTGCGCCGCATGATCAACACGCTCAAGCGTGTGCACAATATTGAGGCGAAGGAGCTGAACGCGCGGATCAAAGAGCGCGTCGAACAGCTCCAGCTCTGCACCGAGCGCCTCGAGCTGCGGAAGGAAAACCTCTTCCGCTTCGACCCGCGCAAAGACCTCAAAGCCATCCTGCAGAAGATCACCCGCGCCGCGGAAAAGCGCGAGGACCTCATCACGACCTCACACGACCTGCGGCGCCTGGCCGTCTTCCAGCACATGAAGGATGAGCAGATCTTCCGACTCTCGCGCTTCGCGCGCGTCGAAGGCTACGCGACCGGCGACTACGTCTTCCGCGAGGAAGACCGTTCGATGGATTTCTATGTCGTCAAAGACGGCAAGATCGAGATCCGCAAGGAAACGCCCTTCGGCCCGCAGATCCTCGGCACGCTCACGGCCGACACGATCTTCGGCGAGATGAACTTCATCGACCGCACGCATCGCTCCAGCGATGGTCTGGCGACGGAAGCATCGGCCTGCTACACGTTCTCGTTCAGCGCGCTCGATCAGCTGATGGACGAGGAGAAAGAGCTCGCCGTCGGCCTGCACTGGGCGTTCTGGCGCTCGCTGACAGAGAAGGTCCGCGACGCGAACGAGCAGCTCAAGCTCTTCTTCCAGGAAGACGCAAAACGCGGCGCCGGCCGCAAACGCGCCGTCGATGGCAAGCGCGAGATGCAGCAGGTCACGGTGAAATCCGAGGACAAGGTCGACCTTTTCCGCGAGCGCGGATTGTCGGCCGCGGAAATGAAACTGCTGGCCACGTTCTCGAGTGAAGAACGCTTCCGCGAAGGAAGCATGATCTTCCGAGAGGGCGAGAAGGGCGACAAGCTCTACATCGTTCTGGACGGACGCATACGCATCTCGAAGTTCATCCCCGGCGTCGGCGAGGAAGCGCTGACCGTCCTCGATCGCGGAGATTTTTTCGGCGAGATGGCACTCATCGACGACAAGCCGCGCTCCGCGGACGGCAAAGCGCACGAAGGCGATGCGACCGTGCTCTCGATCGACCGCGCGACGCTGAACGAGATCCTCTCGATGGACCCACACGCGTCACTGCAATTTCTCAATCTGCTGTGCCGGATGATCAGCCGGCGCCTGCGCGAGATCAACGAGAAGATCGTGCAGTGGAAGTACATGAGCGGCGGCTTCTAAGCCGGGCCGGCACGGCCGGCTGCGTAGGTTGCTGCGCCTTGCGGCACGTGCGTCTATGCGTCACAGGGTACGGCTTCGAGCGGCGCAACGTGACTGACGGCTTTCATTCTTGCCGTATATAATTGCAGCATGATGAAACCCCTGCTGTTCTCCCTCTCCCTCCTCCTCTGCGCTCTCCCCGTCTCCGCACAGATCGGCTGGAGCATGGTCGCCTCCGCTGGTGAGATCGACGAGTCTTCGCTCGTGCTCTACGACTACAACGGTGCGCGGCTGCAGTTCCAGAACGGCGCGGACGGCTCGATCGTCGCGCGCTATCCAGTCACGAACACGCCCGGTAGCGCAGCGGGGACGCAGACGCCGCCGTGGGACATCTTCCGCATCACCTACATCGACACGTCCGCGGCTTCTTCCGTCTCAGCGCGGCTGATGTCCGTCGATGAATGCTCGGGTGCCGAAGAAGAGCTGTGTGAGGTGACGAGCGGAACCACCGGCGGCACTCCCGGCTGCGCGTTCTGCATCTTTCCGCCGGACATCGACTTCGGTGGGAACGCGTACTACATCGAAGCAACAGTTGAACGTTCGTCGCTCGCGGTCGACCCGGTGCTGGTCATGATGTCGCTGAGCCACTGACCGGCGTTCAGGCGAGATCTTCTGCGTGCTTTTCGGGCGGCCAGTAGAGCTCGCGCACCAGGCTTCCGATCGACTTCCGTTCGAGCGCCGCGGTCGTGCAGACGTTCACGTTCGCGAAGATCTCGCCGATCGCGGCGCGCTCGCGGTCCTCCGGCCCGATGTCGGGGAGCAGCCGCATCACGCCTTCCATCTGCACGATGACTTCCTCGATGCTGATGCGATCGGGATCGCATGCGGGGACGAAGCCGGTCCATTCGCCGCCGACGGGCGAGACGAGCTTTGCGTCTTCGAGCTTGCCCAGCACGCGCAGCATCTGCGAGTCGGTCGTCCCGAACTGTTCCGCCAGTCGATACGTCGATGGCGGTTCTTCGCGGCGATCGAAGCGACGCGCGATCTCGAGGAGGCCGCGCAGCGCGAAGTAGAGATCGAAGCGCGGCTCGTCCTTCACCTGATCGGCCGTCGCGCGCAATACGCCGTAGAGGTTCTGCCAGACGTAACTGACTTCGACGCCGAGGAGGATGACGTTCCACATGACTTCGATGGAGATGAGGAAGATCAGGGCGAGGCCGACGGCGCCGTAGATATAGTTGAAGTTGCCGCTCATCAGATGCGCCGCGTAGATGCCGAACGCCCATCGCACGAGCGTGAACAGCACGGTCGTGACGAACGCCCCGATCATTGCGGACGACAGCTTCACGCGCGCCGACGGCACGAGCCAGAACAGCATCGTGAAGCCGATGAACAG
>DASYLL010000289.1:0-2503 GCA_036009605.1 Thermoanaerobaculia bacterium
CCAGCGGATCGCGCTCGGGATTGAGGAAGATCATGATGCGCTCTTTCTGATACGGCTTCAGAAAGAACGCCCACGCCATCGGCAACGCAATCACCGCGACGAGGATCATCGCCATCCAGACGCGCGGCCGGATGCCTCCGAAAAACATCGCTACGGCGACGAGCGGAAAGAACGACGCCGCGGTGCCGAAGTCAGGCTGAATAATGATCAGGCCGACCGGTAATCCGATGATGCCCATGGCCATCATGAACGAGCGGAAATCGAGATATGCGCGGTCGTTCGAGTCGAAGAAGCGCGCCAGCATCAGCGCGGTGAACACCTTCATGAACTCCGACGGCTGAAATTGAAAGCCGCCGATGTGTACCCATGACTTGACGTTCGCCGTGACCCTTCCCCACACCAGAAGGTAGATGAGCAGGATGACCCCGATGCCGTAGAGGATCGGCGCGATGTCGAACAACACGTGGTAGTCGATCATCATGATGATGATCGCCAGCACGAGGCCGATCACGACCCACGTCATCTGCCGTTTGAACGTGTTGAGGTTCGGTTCGTTGAAGAAC
Source organism: Thermoanaerobaculia bacterium (assembly GCA_036009605.1). GTDB lineage: Bacteria > Acidobacteriota > Thermoanaerobaculia > Gp7-AA8 > Gp7-AA8 > QHVT01. Next base: position 564 of record DASYLL010000289.1, read on the forward strand.
GTGGCGCTGTAGACCAGCAGACAGCCGATGATCGCCAGCACCAGAGCGGTGCCGATGAAATTGAAGTCGATGCTGGGTGCGGTGCGCTCGCGAAAAATCATCGTGTCGAGGGGAGCGGCATGTCCCCTTCCTTGATCTGTTCGAGTGTCTCCGGATTGCTCAGGTCGAGGCGCTTGCCGGCGACGCTGTTTCGGAAGCGCGATTCATACATCAGCTTCGCGAGCGGTGCGGCATCGGCGCCGCCGGCGCCACCGTGCTCGACGAACACGACCACGACCATCTGCGGGTTATCCGCCGGTGCGAATGAGGCGAACCACGCGTGATCGCGATATTTGAACGGCAGCGACGTCGCCTTGATCCATCCCGAATAGGCGATGACCTGCACGCTGCCCGTCTTGCCGGCGACGTTGAGTCCTTCGACTTTCGCGTTCAGGCCGGTGCCGCCGGCCTCGTTGACCACACGCCACATTCCGTTGCGTACGGCCTTCAGCGCGTTCGGCGCGAGCGTGACCTCGTGAATCACGCGGCTCGGCACACGGAAGCGTTGATAGGAGTCGTCTTTCTGCACGCGGTCGACATAGCGCACGACGTGCGGCAGGAAGACCTTGCCGCCGTTCGCGACGGCCGCGGTCATGTTTGCGACCTGCAGCGGCGTCACGATCAGCGGACCCTGTCCGATCGCGACCGAGATCGTTTCGGACGGATACCACTTGCGCTTCTGTTTCACGCGCGCCCATTCCGTCGATGGAACGAGTCCCGCGCGCTCGCCGTCGAGATCGATGTGCGAGATCTCGCCGAACGTGAGCCGGTTCGCGTGCTCTTTGATCTTGTCGACGCCGAGGCGCTGGCCGGTTTGATAGAAGAAGATGTCGCACGACACTTTCAGCGCGCGCTCGACATCGACGGCTCCGTGGCCTTCCTTCTTCCAGCAGCGGAAACGGCGTCCGGAGAAGTAACCGCTGCCGGCGCAGTTGAACGTCGTGTCGGGACCGATCACGCCTTCCGAAAGTCCGGCCATGGCCATGACGATCTTGAAGACGGAGCCGGGCGAGTAGAGTCCCTGGATCGTGCGATTCAACTCGATCTTGAACGGGTTGCTGACGATCGTCTTCCAGACTTCAGGCGTGAAGCGCTTCGAGTAGACGTTCGGATTGAACGCGGGCGACGAGACCATGGCCAGCACTTCGCCGTTGCGCGGATCGAGTGCGACCGCGGCGCCGACCATCTCGTTCTCGACGAAGTACTGCTCGGCACGGCGCTGCAGCTCGAAGTCGAGCGTTAAATAGATGTTGTCGCCCGGCACCGGCTGCCTGCGCGCCGGAACGTACTCGCTGAGGCGGCGGCCGTCGGCGTCGTACTCCCAGAACTCCGCGCCGTCTTTGCCGCGCAGGTAGCGGTCGTACATCAACTCGACGCCGCGCTTGCCGATGAGATCGCCCTGCTCGAGATCGACGAGCTCTTTCTGCGCGAGGTCTTTCTCCGTGACCTCGCCGATGAACCCGAGCGCGTGCGCGGCCATCGAGCCGTACGGATAGTTGCGGCGCTGCACCGGCACGACGTTGACTTCCGGGAACGCGACCGATTGCGCCTGGACCTTCGCGACCTGCGCCATCGTCAGGTCTTCCGCGATCGGGAACGGCTGCGTTGACGGCAGCTTCGCGGATTCTTTGTCCCAGCGCGTGGTGACTTCCTCAACCGGCAGCGCGAGCACGCTGGCGAGGAAGGTCGTGAGTTTCGCGCGGCGCTGTTTGTCCGCTTTCATCAGCGGCTTCATGACGACGCGATCGACCTGCAGGGTGTACGCGGGCTGGTTGTCCGCGAGGATTTTTCCGGTGCGGTCCATGATCAGGCCGCGCTTCGCCGGGATCTCGATCTCGCGCAGCGCATTCGCCTCGGAGAGCCCGCGGTACTTTTCGGCCTGCACCCCCTGCACGAACCAG
>DASYLL010000290.1:0-21397 GCA_036009605.1 Thermoanaerobaculia bacterium
GCGATAGAGGTCGTAGCTCATGTCCTGATATTCGCGAGCGGAGGGTGGCGCGAAGTCACGAGCCTCGCCGGCCGTGAGATCCCAGTCGTTGAAGTAAACACCGAACGACCAGTTGCCCTGGCGGAGCGTGTCCGCCGTGACAGTGTCGAACAGACCCGTTTGGCCCGAATGCGTGGGGGCAAAGAAACGGATCTGATCTTCGCGAGTGATGTCCTGGGCCTGCACCGCGGCACCGAGGACGAGAAAGCACAACATGGGAATCAGCAGTCGATGCTGGTTACGCAACAAATGACACCTCCTAAAACTGCTCGCACGGTCATGGTCCGCAGCTACAATGCCCGCGGCGCTACAAAACATGTGCCAGAGCGATCGAGAACCTTTTCCGTAAAGACCTCAAGTGCTTGACTTTACCATAGCTTGAGCGACGCGCTATAACAGTGCCCGCCGGAAAAGGACCGGATCCGACAATGTTCAATCGATCAGTGGCCGTTGCACTTGCGGCAATTCTTGCGTCGTCTCTGGCTCTCGCGCAACAGCCGGAGGCTCCGCCGACCACGCCTCCCCCCGAACCTCAAAGCACGCCCGCGCCGGCGAAACCAGGCGTTCTTTCCGACGCCGCCAGCGCCGCCTACGAGCGCCGCGACGCGCTTCCCTCGGTCAATATTTACCTGCCCGAGGGAGAGGCGAGCATCCGGTTGCGAAAGTTGATCCGCAATGTCCTGTTCGAAAGCCAGATCGACTACGAGTTCGTCAACGGCGACATCTCGACGTTCCTCCGCTACAAGTACTACGCGCGCAACTACACATACCGCATCGGCGTCTTCGACTCGATCGAGTTCCCCGACATCACCTCGGACAGCAAGAAAGAATTCGAGCGCGTGCGCGGCGGCCTGCTGCTCATCGGCGTCCCGAAGGACTACTTCAACCGCTGGTTTTTCCTCCTGCAGGATGACCGGCTGACGTTCGGCGACACCGACCGTCCCGACAATCGCAAGAACAACATCTACACGAAGGTCGGCTATCAGTACGGCACGCAGTTCGACGAGCGGATGAACGCGATCGTCGGCGAGCAGCGCGGCCGCATCACGCCGGTGCTGACGGCGTTTCGCGACATCGGTCCACAGCGCGTCGGCCTCGCCGCTGCCGTCACGCAAGCCGCGAAAGTGTTCACGGGCGACTATGCCTACACGAAGTTCGAAGCCGAGGGACTGCATCGGTTCGATCTGACCTCGACGTCGTTCGTGTTCACGCGGCTGCACGTCGGATCGTTCCTGTCGCAGGACAAACTCGATCCCGCGCCAGAGCCGCGCGATCGCGACAACGACGGCATCCTCGATCCCACCCCGGAATGGGAAAACTACAACATCCCCCAATACGAGCTCTTCCGCCTCGGCGGCCGCGAAGCCCTCAAGTCCATCGGCTCGGACGACGCGGCCATCGGCACGCAGGAAGTGCACCTCACGAACGAAGTGTTCGTGCCGATCTTCCGCAACCGCAACTACAAGATCGGGCCGTTGTACTGGAACACGCTTTACGGGATCGGCTACGTCGGTGTCGGCGCGGTGGGTTTCGAGACCGGCGATCTGAGCAAGCCGGTGATGGATGCCGGCATCGGCACCGAGTCCGCGATCACCTTCGGCGACTATGACGTGTACCTGAGCGTGCTCGCCGCGCACACGTTCGAAGGACCGGATGATTTCAATCGAGGGACGAAGGTGCGGTTCGCGATTCGCACGGTGCGATAGCGCGCGCTTCGCGCGCGGTTACTGGTTGCTGGTTCAAGGGCATTCGGCGCGAGACAGGCGATCTCTCGCCCTGAACCCATCATCAGCAATCAGCGGCTCTCGCGCAGCACGACCTTGAACCGACAACCGACAACAAAAAAGCGGCCCTTCCGGGCCGCTTTTTTCGGACAACCGCGCGAAGCGCGCTTAGTTGCGGGCGAGGTCGAATTCTACCGAGCGGATGCCGCGGATGTTCTTGAGGACCTGGGCGGCGACGTCTTTCTGCAGTTCGTGTTTGACAAGACCGGCGACGCGCACGTTGCCCTGCTCGGAGGTCACGCGGAACTTGCAGCCATCGAGGGAGCGGTTGACCGTGAGCTCGATTTCGGCGCGGCGGGTGATCTCGACGTCGCGGTTTTCGTTGATCTGGATGAGGTTGGCGACGCGCGCATAGCCGAGGTTCTGGGCGATCCGGCCGACTTCCTCGGCCTGTGCTTTGTCGGCGACGCGGCCGCGGAGGAGCACCACACCGGCGATCTCGTAGACCTGCAGGTTCTCAGCCCTGGCTCCCGCGATGCGGAAGGTCTCGGTGAGGTTGACTGCTTCGGGCTCGGCAGCGGAAACAACCGGGCTGATCGTGATCAGGAGGGCAACGAGGGCGGCGGCGGTGATGCTGGTGCGAATCATGTTATTTGATTCTCCTGCATTGGTCATTAGCACCCTCCGTGCCACGTTTTGCCTTACGAATTTCCAAGGACTTAAGTAATGGTCCCCGCAAATTTTGCTTCGAACAGAACGATGGCCCGGTCGTCGTCGACGTACGGCTCGGCATCCATGTGGTGAATGTACACACGGTAGAACAGCAGGAGGACGAGCGCAACCACTACGACAAATCCGGCAAGCGCGAGCATTCGGCGAATCATGTGGTGCACGCAGCAACGCATGTGCCTTGTGAGGCGAGTTGTCGGTTCTCGGTTGTCGGTTGTCCGTTGCGTGCTCTGGTTCCAGACAACCGAAAACTGACAACCGACAACCCGCCTCACAAGGCACCGACGTCTTACAATGACGTCCATGCCCCGCATCCACGTTCTCCCCTCCGATCTCGTCAATCAGATCGCGGCGGGAGAGGTCGTCGAGCGGCCCGCTTCGGTGGTCAAGGAGCTGGTCGAAAACGCCATCGACGCAGGGGCGAAAACGATCGACGTCCTGCTCGAAAACGGCGGGAAGAAGTGGATCGAGATCCGCGACGACGGCTGCGGGATGTCGGAGGAAGACGCGAAGCTGGCGATCGAGCGGCACGCGACGTCGAAGATTCGTGATTTCGACGATCTCACACGCGTCCGCACACTCGGCTTTCGCGGGGAAGCGCTCCCCTCGATCGCCTCGGTCTCCCGTTTCTCGCTGACCACCGCGGACAGCAACGACGGTTCGGCAATCGAGCTCGAATGCGATCCGCTCACCGGGCAGCGTACTGTTCGTCCCGCGGCGCGCGATCGCGGCACGACGATCTCCGTGCGCGAGCTGTTCGAGAACGTTCCCGCGCGCCGCAAGTTTCTCCGCAGCGCCGACGCGGAGTTCCGTTCCATCGTCACCATGGTCTCGTCATATGCGCTGCCGCTGCCGGAGCGCGCGTTCCGCATCGAGCACAACGGCCGCGTCGTGCTCGATCTCCCGCCCGCCGCCGACACACGCGAGCGCGTCCTGCAGGTCATCGGCAGCGACGCCTCGGAATCGCTCGCGCCGGTCGACATGCTGATCGGCATCACGCACGTCACCGGCTTCGTCACGCAGCGCCTCCGTTTCGGCAGCCGCCGCAATCAGTTCTTCTTCGTCAACGGCCGTCTCGTGAAGGACCGCGTTCTCACGCACGCCGCGAACCGCGCCAGCGACGCATTCGACTTCGACGGTCATCCCGCAGTGGTGCTCTTCATCGATCTGCCACCCGAGGCCGTCGATGTGAACGTGCATCCGGCGAAGACGGAGGTGCGCTTCCGCGATTCCTCGCAAGTCCACGTCGCCGTCGAGCAAGCCGTCAAACGCGCCCTCGGCGGCGCGGAAGAAGGCGCGACGCTCATTCGCGAGCAATCGATCATCCGCGACGCGCCGCCGGGACAGCTCTTTTCGCCGCAACGCTACGAAGACTCCGGTCCGCGCTGGACGCCCGCCTTCACGCCGCTCTTCCAGCGCGAGTCGGTCGTGCAGCCGCCGGTGATGTCCGCCGAATCGCGCGCGGCGACGACGCTCGTCGAAGAAGAGGAAGCGCCGCAGCTCGGCGATCTCAAAGGCCGCGTGATCGGCCAGTATCGGATGAGCTACATCCTCCTCGATACGCCGGGCGGACTGCGCCTCGTCGATCAACACGTCGCGCACGAGCGTGTGCTGTACGACCGCTACCTCGCGCGCGTCGAAGCACGGCAGCCGGTCTCGCAGCAACTCCTCACGCCGATGCTCTACGAAACCGGCGCCGCAGAGTGCGCCGTGCTCGAATCGCATCTCGAGGAGCTGCGCGCGGTCGGCTTCGATGTCGAACGCTTCAGCGGCAACGCGTTCGCCGTGTCGGCGGTTCCGTCCGAGTTGATGCGCCACGATCTCGACTCGTTCTTCCGCAAGATCATCGACTCGTCCATGGACGAGAAGTCCTCGCACGTGACGCGAGTCCGCGAACGCATCGCCGCTTCCCTCGCCTGCCAGGCCGCGATCAAGGTGCACCGCACTCTCTCCGGTGAAGAAATGGCGCGCCTCGTCGGCGAGCTTCTCAACTCCTCGAATCCGTTCGCCTGCCCGCACGGACGGCCGATTCTGGTCGATATCAAGCACATTGATATTGAGCGGCACTTTCACAGGAAGTAGTCGCAGAGTCTCAGAGTCGCAGAGTCGCAGAGTCTCAGAGGGTATTCTTCAGGCGCTGCGCGAGGCCGGGTCTTACAGTCGTAGAGTCTTACAGTCTTAGAGGAAGGCCGCTCATACTTGCCTCCTTTGAGACTCTGCGACTCTGAGACTCTGCGACTCATCCCCGCGCTACTCGCGCCGAGGAAACTCCCCGCGCCGCAGCTGGGCCGCCGGGGGGAACGGCGCGCCGCCTGGTTCTATCGACTGCGCGGGTATTCGATCGTCGATCGCAACGTACGCCTGCCGGCGGGCGAGATCGATCTCGTCGTTCGGCGCGGTGGGATCGTCGTCATTGCTGAAGTGAAGACTCGGCAATCACTGCTTGCCGGCGAAGGACATGAAGCGGTGCATCGTGTGAAGCGCGAACGCTTGATCCGCCTCGGCGATCAATATGCTTCGCGGCATCCCGGAGTGCGGCTGCGGTACGACATCCTTTCGTTGTTCTGGACGGGACGGCGATTCATCGTCACGCATTACGCGGATGCGTTTCGTCCGATGGCAGATCCGCAGCGGCCATGGCTCTGGCGCGCGTGAGCTAAGAACGCAACTTCAGTTCTGCGTCGAGATTGTGCCGGCCGTGCGGCCAGGCTTTCAGGAACGCACGCCACATGACTTTTGTATCCACGTTCGACGCAAGCTCGAACTGCGCCGCTTCATCACGCGCGCGCCGCGCGTCTGCAATCATCGGCGCTTGCGGGTACGCCGCGAGCCATGCGTCCCACGCTTCGACCGTGCCGGTTTCGAATGCGGCGTTGAAGTCGCCTTCGACGATCGCCTGTCGCGCGAGTGCGCGGCGTTCTTCCGCGGTCTCGAGCATCGACAAGCGCTCGCGCGCGTCGTACTCGTGCAGACCGGCGGGATGATTCAGGAGAAAAAGTCCGAGCGATGCGGTGCTGTCGGCTTTGCGTGCTTCGGCGTATGCGAGCGACTCACGCAGATGATTCTCCGCGTCGGCCGCGCGGTCGCTGTCGGGGAACTCATCGAGATAGGCCTGCCAGGCGACGGGACTCTTCATCTCCATCGCCACGCTGTACGCCGTCTCCTCGCGCACGCGCGCAGCCTCGCGTCGCTGGATCGCTTCCGGCGCATGGCGATCGCCCGCCCACGCCTCCAGATACACGCTCCACGCTTCCTCGGTATCGAACGCAGCTGCGCCATCGAATGCGAGCCGTTCCGTCAGAGCGCGCTCTGCTTCGCCCGCGCGATGCTTCGGAAAGCGCGTGCGGAAGTCACGATACGAGGAGTAGGTATCCGCGGCCACCGCGGCGTTCCATGCGTTCTCCGCTTCGACATCGATGCGCGGCGGCTCGACCGGCTTCTCTGCGATCGGCACACCAGTACGCGCGAACGCAACGGGCGACTTCGCAACGAAGGGCGCCAGTGTTTCCGCGAACGCACGCGCCGACGCATGGCGCCGCGTCCGATCCTTCTCCAGCGCGCGCATGACAATCGCCTCGACCGCCGCCGGCAGATCCAGTGTCGGGTCGGCCTCCTGAAACGTCCGCGGCGCCTGGGTCAGATGCTTCACGATGTAGAGATTCGGCGTGCGCGCGACGAACGGTGGTACGCCGGTGAGCATCTCGTACAACACGACGCCGAGGGAGTAGAGATCGGTGCGGCCATCGAGCGACTCGCCTTCTTCGAGCTCGCCGAGTTGTTCGGGCGACATGTATTTCGGATTGCCCATGAACACGCCGGCCTGCGTCGTGTCGACATCGCTGGACGTGCGCACGTCCTTGGCGACGCCGAGGTCGATGATCTTCACGAGCAGATGCTCGTCGGCGTCGAACGAGAGCATCACGTTGTCCGCGGAGATGTCGCGATGGAGCAGACCGCGCCGATGAATGTGATCGAGCCCGGCCAGCACCTGCATCGTGACTTCGGTCGCCAGCGGCATCGGGAAACGGCCGTTGGCGGTTTCCCACTGGCGCACGGTCGTGCCGTCGATGAACTCCGCGACCATGTAGCTCGTGCCGTCGTCGAGGATCGAGAAGTCGTGTACCGCGGCGAGATTCGGATGATGGATCTGCGTGGCCATGCGTGCCTCGCGGAGGAAACGCGTGCGATACGCCTCATCGGCAAGCAGCGACGGCTTGACGACCTTGATGCAACGGAACGCGCCGAGGTGGACGTGACGCGCTTTGTAGACTTCGCCCATTCCGCCCACGCCGAGCAGACCGACGATCTCGTACTTGCCGTCGAGCAACGTTCCGGGGGCAAGGCCCGTTTGCGTTCCGCTCATGGTCGAACGGTAAGGATAGCCGGTCAGTCGAGGTCTGCGGCGAACATGCTCGTGTGCGGTGGCGTGCGCCAGTCGCAGTGATGTATGTACATCTCTCTACCCCACGACCCGTTCTCCTGCGGGTACAATCCGGTTCCGGAGGTGTCGCATGAAGAAACACGCGCCACTCACGAAGCCCCCCGATCGCGATGAGTGTCTGGCCATGGCCCGTCAGTGCCTCAGCCACAATCTGCGCAGGACGGAGCGGCTCATCACGCGCCACTACGATTCTTATCTCGCCGACGCCGGAGTCACGGCCGTGCAATTACCCATGCTTGCCATCATCGGGTCGGCCGAGGAGCCGACGTTCCGGCTGCTGACGAAAGAACTGGAGCTCGACCGCTCCACGCTCTCGCGCAATCTCGCGCTCCTGCAGCGCATAGGGCTCGTCGACATCGGCGCGCCGTCGGGTCCGAAGCCGGGGTTGATCAAGCTGACGCGCAAAGGAAAGAACGCGCTGCGGATCGCGCACGATCAGTGGAAGCATGCGCATCGCGAGTTGCTGGCGCTGCTCGATCACGATTCGTATGCGTCGGGGTTGAGCTTCCTGAAGAAACTGCGCGGCAACGCGCGCACGACGATCGGAGCGCGCTAAGTCGGACGCGGACGCAATGCACGCGCGACCAGTCCGATGCCGCCGAGGAGCAGGACCAGCATCAGCAGTGTGTTGAAGAGACTGGTCGGGCGGAAGTAGATGTCGAGGTTCGCGATGATCCCGACGAAGATGATCACGGCGCCTGCAACGGTGAGGATCCAGCCGACGATCGACTTGCCGTCGAAGAAGAGAAACGCGATGCCGATCACGAACGGCAGCAGCGACAAGCCGAACGCGTTGTAGCCCCAGAGCCGCCAGTAGCCGCTCGTGACGGTGACCTGATTGGTGAGCAGGTACGCGCCTGCAATCGCCATCAGAGATCCGATCACGAAGGCGCCGATGCCGCCTTCGGTGCCGCCTGCGCCGCGCAATTCATCCATGCGGATATTGAAACACGAAGACGCTCAGGCCGGATCGCGGCGCGTGTTGAGGGCGAGTCGTGACATGACCAGTCGGAGCAGCGCGCGCGTGCTGTCGACGCGGCAGTAGGAGCGGAGAAAGCGCGGCAGCAGGAACAGACGCAGCAGGCCGCGCGTGTCGACGAATGCGTGCTCCATCCATTCGAGGACGAACTGCACGTAGACCAGACGGCCGCCGGACGTTCGCAATGAAAGTGCGAGGCGTTCGCCGATGCGTTCCTGTTTGCGGAGCGTGCGCAGAACTTCTTCGGGGATGGCGACGTCGAGACCGTCGCGCAGATATTCGAGACAGAGCCGCAGAACGTGAGACAGACGGCGCTCGCGTGCGAGGGCGAGCAGCGGTTGCCATTCGATTTGCGCGGCCTGGCTCAGATGAGACACGATCAGATGAAACGCATCGGCGGCCCAGCGGATCGGCGGGATGTGCTCGTTCAGCAGCGTCGCGTGCGCGCAGATCTGCAGGAGCTGATCGGCGGCTCCGAGCATGCGCGTTTCGCCATCGCCGATGCGCAGTTCGCGCGACGAATCCCACATCGTTTGCGCGGACTGGCCGTCGAGCGGCAATCCCGATGCGGACCAGTGCAGGTCGAGGTCTCCCCCACCCTCGCGGCGCATTCCGACGGCGTGTTGAAACACAAAATGCGCGTCGGGATCGGACAACGGCGGATGAAACGACCAGCCGTTGCCGCGCAGCACTTCCGCCGCGCGCGCAAAGTCCGCACGCGCGACGAGGACGTCGAAGTCCTCCATCGGACGGAGCGCCGGCTCGGCATACGCGGTGCCGGCCAGTGCCGCGCCTTTCAGCACTATCGCGGGGATGTGCGCGTCCTGCAGTGCGCGCAGGGAGCGCACGCCATGATCGAGCACGAGTTGATTGCGAAACCACACCTGCCGATAAACACCTTTGAGCCGCGGCAGGAGCGGATCGTCGATGCCGTGTCGCATGAGATTGCGATAGAGCAGCGGCAGCAATCGAAACGAGCCGTGGTCCACATCGTCGACGTGGACGCGCGACTTCCAGAGCGCGAACGCTTCGCGGACTTGCGCGGGATCGCGCAGCAGTGCGGCGCACAGCAGATGGTGTTGCTCGAGCGTCGGCAGGAACGTGCCCGCGTTGCGCTGCACGCGAATCATGTCGCGCTCCGCGCACGCGCGCGGCGGCGGTCGAGCGTCGCCTTCACCACGCGGAGATAGTCGCCGTATGCGTCGCGCGCCTGAATCACGGTGTTGTTGCCGTGCACGCGGCGTTCGTAAACGACGTCCGGCAGCATCAACATCTTCAGGTCGGCGTCGATGGCGCGCGAGTACCAGCTGATGAATTCGCCGAGGATGAGATCGGTCTCCATCGGACCGACGCGGTGCCATGCGGCGGCGCGGAGGACCATCGTGCCGCGATGCAATCCGGGCATCGGCTCGTCGGTGATGGCGAAACGCTCGGGATCGCGGACTTCCGGCGAAACGAACTGGCGCACATGACCGAAGACGACATCCAGAGACGGATCGGCATCGAGTGCCGCGAGTTGCCGCGACATCTTGCGGGGCAGCCAGCGATCATCGGCATCGATTCCCGCGATCAGCGTGCCGCGCGCTTCCGCGAATCCGCGATTGACCGTCGCGCCGATGCCCGCGTGTGCGGCGCGAATCACGCGCACGGGCGCGCCGAAACTTTCCGCGATCGCCGCGGTGTCATCGGTCGAGCCGTCATCGACAACGATCACCTCGGCATCCGACGGCAGTTGCGCAAGCACGCTCTGCAGAGACTCGGTGATGTAGCGCGAGACGTTGTACGTCGGGATGACGACGCTGAGTTTCACGAAGCCTCCCGCTTGCGCTTCGCGGCGCCGCGCAGGATGGTGAAGAACTCGTTCATCGCGCCGGGGCTGCCGGAATCGTTCGCTGCGTGAATGCGACGGTGCACGAGCGTCTCCGGCGGAATCTCGATCGCCACGCCGAGTTGTGCGGCGCGCGAGAACCAGTCGACGTCGCTGATGTGATGGAGGCGTTCGTCGAAGCGGCCGATGCGATCGAAGACGGTACGGCGAACCGCGAGGCAGCTCGGCGCCCAACCGGCGTGGTCGACGCCGAGGAGGACCGGCTTGCCGAACCATGCCGGGGGGGCGACGCCGGGCTCGAGAAAGTACGACTGATTGGCGAGGCAGATGCGGTCGGGATGCGTCGTCAGGATCTCGACCTGCCGTTGCAATTTCGTCGGCAGCCAGAGATCGTCCTGATCGAGGAACGCGAGGATCTCGCCGCGTGCGACGTCGATTCCCGCGTTGCGCGCTGCGCCTGCGCCGCGCTGACGTTGCACGACGACTTTGATGCCGCGATCGGCGGCGATGGCTGCACCTTTGTCGGTCGAGCCGTCATCGACGACGATGACTTCGATCGCCTCGTAAGTCTGCGCGGCCACGCTGTCGAGCGCGGCTTCGAGAAAACGCTCGCCGTTGTGAATCGGCACGATCACGCTGACGAGCGACGTCATGGCTGCGGCCTTCCCGCGCGGCGGCGATCGAGGGAGCGCTTCACGACTTCGAGAAAGCCGAGCTCGCGGAGGTCCTTGCCGCGGGTCATGTTGGTGCCGTCGCGACGATGGATCTGCACGACGTCGGGCATGGAGAGAATCGTGTGGCCGGCGTCGCGCACACGCAGGAACCAGTCGACGTCTTCGCTGCTCGGCAACGCGGGATCGAGCATCCCGATTTGGTCGAAGAGCTCGCGGCGGCAGAGCGCGGCGCCGAGGTGATAGAGATGGCGTGGCTCGTCGAAGGGAAGCCAGTCGCCGGTGCGTGAGTCGAGTGCATGGAACGCGGTGCGGCCGAGAACGAGCGCGGCCTCGGGATGTTCGACGAATAGTTGAAGCTGGCGTTCGAGTTTCTGCGGAAGCCAGACGTCGTCGTCGTCGAGGAAGGCGATGAATGGAGCGGTCGCAGCGAGAAGTCCGCGATTTCGTGCGGCGGCGGGTCCGGTGTTGTCCTGACGGATCGCGATGACGTCATCGAGCGTTTCGAGAATGCGCGGCGTGTCATCGGTCGAACCATCATCGACGACGATGATTTCGGTCGACACGTTCTGCGCACGAATGCTCTCGATCGCATCGAGCAACGTTGCGGCGCCGTTGAAGACCGGCACGATCACGCTGACGCGAGTCAACGGCTCTCCTCGATCGCGCGCGCGACGAGACGCGGAATCTCGGTTCGATCGTCGCCGAGGTCGAGCGACCAGGCGGGAAGCCGGCGGACGAGGTTGGCGAGCGCGGCGAATGTCTCCGCGCCGCTGCCGGGAAGCTGGAGCAGCGTGGTCGGTGCGAGTGCACGAAGTGCGGCGCCGCCGCTGATCCGCTGCAGGCGACTCGTTCCGCCGGTGACGCGCGGCACGATCACGGCGTGCAGCGGGAGCGACGACGCGATCTGACGCGGAAAACGCTCGCCGAGCATGGCCACGCCTTTTTCGCTATCGCTCGGTGCGACGCAAATCGCGTCGTGAAGGAACGGCAGCCAGTCGACGCTCGATGCGCTCAGTTTTGCGGAGGTGAAGAGCGCGTGCGCCTGCGGGACGTCATCGTCGATGCTCACGCCGACGTAGTCATCGCCGGCATAGGCGAAGCCGTTTTCGAGACAGAGCATCGCCGTCGTCGATTTGCCTGAGCCGCCGCGACCGGCGAGCAGGGCGCCACCGTTTTCGTTTGCGACGGCGGCCGCGTGCACGAAGCGGCGACCGCGCGCTTCGAGTGCCCAGTGCAGGATCGAGCGGAATGGCGACGCGCGTTCCCACCACGGAAGCTCGTGTGCGTCACGCGCACGGAAGAGCGCGAGTCCGCGTGCGAGATCGAGCATGCTCAATGCCGAGGAGCCGACCGAGTACGCGGTGCGCATCGAGTCGCTTGTCGCAATGGAGATCGCGCCGCGCGCATCGATGTCTTCGAACCGCCAGGGCAGTGGTGCGGACAGCGAGGCTGACGCGCAATCCCAGACGAGCAATGTGAGATCGGATTCGGCCGATGCGGAAACGCGCGGCAACGCGGGAAGAAGACGATCGCGCATGGCATCGCCGGCGAACGAAACGCGCAGGCGAAGACCGGCGATCGTGAGCAGCTCCTCCCGGCGGCCGAGGCGTTGCACGGCAACGTCGAAACGCTCGGCGAGTACGTCGAAGATCGCGGTAAGGTCGGCGCGATCTGCGGAAGGCGAGAGCGCCGCAATCATGAGACCTACGACTCGGCGGGTTTGTGCGGCCAGCCGGCAGCGTCGACGTCGTGAATCGGATCGAGCATGAGCAGCTCTTGCAGATCCGTGAACGTCTCGAGCAGCGGCGCTGCGAAGGTCGCCGGAAGCGCGATCTCCGTCGCGAGCTTCTCGGTTGGCTCGTCCGTTACGAGCCCTTCGCGCACGAGCTGATCGAGAAACGCGGACGACGCTGCGATTGCGGTTTCGTCCGCATACGTCGCGGCGACGAGATCCAGCAGCTCCGCGCGCGACCAGCCGGCGGCGATGAGCTCCCAGAGCCGCGCCGCGAGATCGAGCAGGCTGTAGTACGAGCCGTTCTCGAGATTGATGACGACCACTTCGCCATCGATACACTGATGGCTCACCTTCGGTTGGCTAATCTTCATGGACCGTGGTGAGTGTAGCAAAGGACGAAGCCGTCAGAGCAGCCATTCGATCGGCAATCGCGCGAGCAGTGAAATCCACGCGGTACGCCAGAACGTCGCGCCGGGCTCTTTCTCGCGGCGCCGCAGAACGCCGTCGCGCCGCTCGATCCAATAAACGTCGCCCGCGTCCGATTTCCGCACTTCGTACGAGCGTTCCGGAATGCGCCGATCGAACGCTTCGGTGATGCGTCGCGCGAGCACCGTGCTGTCGATGACGAAGCCCATCTCGGTGTTGAGCTCCGTCGAGCGCGGATCGAAATTGAACGAGCCGACGAAGAGCCGCGCGTCATCCACCGCGAACGTCTTCGCGTGCAAGCTCGCGGCGCTGCTGCCGAACGTTCCGGAGCTGCCGCCGCGCTGCTCGCCGACGCGACGGCGCAACTCGAAGAGCGTCACGCCCGCTTCGAGCAGTGCCTCGCGACGTTTCGCATATCCCGCGTGCACGGCCGCAACGTCGGTTGCCTCGAGCGAGTTCGTGAGCACGCGAATCTTCACGCCCCGTTTCGCCCAGCCGGCGAAAAGCCGCGTTCCATCCTCTCCCGGCACGAAGTACGGCGAGATCAGATCGACCTTCCGCCGGGGCGTCCCAAACACGTTCTTCATCCGCTCCACCAGCAGATCCTCGGCACGCACACGGCCGAGCCCCTTCGCCGGATCGTCGCTGATGAGCTGCGTCGGAGCCCAGACCATCGACAGAGTGCCCGCCATGAGATCGCGCACAAACGGCGACGCGCGAATCGCGGAGACATAGGCAACTGCCGCAGGAGCGCGCTCCAGACGCCGAGCCGCGTCGCGAACCTCGGCGACCTGTTGCTCGTTCGCGGGCGGCAGCAATCGATCGAGCGGATACGACGAACCGCTTGCCCAGTAGCGATCGAAATCCGCCGACGCTTCGCGCACCGCGGGGCCGATGGCCATCACGTCGACGTCGGTGAACAACACGCCATCGGTCGCGCCGAAATACTCGTCGCCGACATTGCGTCCGCCGACGATCGCGACTTGGCCATCGCCGATGAACGATTTGTTGTGCATGCGCCGATTGAGTCGCGAGAAGTCGGTCAGAAAACCAACCGCGCGGACTCTGCGAATCACGAACGGATTGAAGAGACGCACTTCGATGAGCGGATGCGCATCGAGTGCGGCCAGCACGCGATCGAGGCCGGACGTGTTGTTGTCATCGAGCAGCAGCCGCACGCGCACGCCGCGCTCGGCAGCGTCGTGCAGCGCTTTGAAGAGCAGCGTGCCCGAGAGGTCGTTGCGCCAGATGTAGTACTGGACGTCGAGCGTGCGCTCGGTGGCGAGCGCGAGACAGTTCCGCGCGGCGAACGCATCGCGCGCGTCGGTCAACGGATAGATTCCGGAGAGTCCGGGATGCTGCGCGAGGAGCGGTGCGATCGCGCGACCGAGCTTTGTTGCGCGGGCGTCGATCGCGGACGTCGAGATCGTGCGGTTGTCGAGAGACGGCAACCGGCTGAACGCGGCCAGGATCGCAAGGGCAACGACCAGGAAGAGGCCGGATCCTGCGACGGCGCGACGGACCTTCATGCCACGCAGTGTATGCAGAAAGGGCCGGACGCGCTTTCACGCGTACGGCCCTGAGTCAGATTCGTTTGGAGCGGGAAACCGGACTCGAACCGGCGACATCGACCTTGGCAAGGTCGCACTCTACCAACTGAGTTATTCCCGCTTACGGACGGCGAACTTTAGTGATGCGATGGTTCGCTGTCAAGCACCGCCGCTAACGCGGTTCGGGTGGGTCTCATTCCCGCCCGCGGATGCCGTATGCGTCCATCTTCCGATAGAGATTGCTGCGCTCGACGCCGAGGGATTCGGCGGTGCGGCTGACGTTCCCGGCGAAGTCGCGGAGCCGGTCGAGGATGTACTGCTTTTCGAACTGTTCGC
This sequence comes from Thermoanaerobaculia bacterium, assembly GCA_036009605.1. Lineage (GTDB taxonomy): Bacteria > Acidobacteriota > Thermoanaerobaculia > Gp7-AA8 > Gp7-AA8 > QHVT01. Next base: position 14,462 of record DASYLL010000290.1, read on the forward strand.
GCGCCTCTTTCAGCGGCAGATTCGACGCAATCTCCGGTGCCGCCTCGACCCGCGTTCCGAGCTGAATGTCTTCGGCCTCGATGGTCTCGCCGGGCAGCAGGATGGCCAGCCGCTCGATCACGTTGCGCAGCTCGCGCACGTTGCCCGGCCAGTGATACGCCTTCAGCTTTGCGGCGCCGCCGGCGGAGAGTTTCTTCTTCGGCTGCGCTTCCTCCGCGGCGAAACGCCGCAGGAAGTGCTCGGCGAGAAGAATGATGTCGTTGCCGCGCGTGCGCAGCGGCGGAACTTCGATCGGGATGACGTTGAGGCGGTAATAGAGATCGCTTCGAAACAAGCCGTTCGCGATCTCGGCTTCGAGGTCTTTGTTCGTCGCGGCGAGCACGCGCACGTCGACTCTGATCGTCTGCTGTCCGCCGACGCGCTGGAACGTCTGCTCCTGCAGCACGCGCAGCACTTTCGCCTGCGTCTTCAGGCTCATGTCGCCGACTTCATCGAGGAAGAGCGTCCCACCATCGGCAAGCTCGAACTTCCCTTTGCGGTCATCGATTGCGCCGGTGAACGCGCCTTTGCGATGGCCGAACAGCTCCGATTCGATCAGCTCTTCGGGAATCGCCGCGCAGTTGACGTCGATGAACGAATGCTCGGCGCGCAAGGAATGTCGATGCAGCGAGCGCGCGACGATTTCCTTGCCGCTGCCGTTCTCGCCAGTGATCAGCACGCGTGACGACGACGGCGCTGCACTGCGGATCTGCTGTTCGAGCTTGTGCATCGGCTCGCTCTCGCCGATCAGGATCTCTTCGAGCGCGAGGTGGCGGCGAAGGTCGCGGACCTGTTCGCGCAGACGGCGATCGCTGAGCGCGTGATTGATCGTCAGCAGTACGCGTTCGAGCGAGAGCGGCTTTTCTAGAAAGTCGTATGCGCCGAGGCGCGTGGCTTTGACGGCTGCATCGACGCTGCCGTGGCCCGAGATCATGATGATCGGCGGCGCGCCGGCGTTGCGCAGCCGTTCGAGCACGGAGAGTCCGTCGATGCCCGGCAGCCAGAGATCGAGCAGGATCAGATCGAACTCATCGCGTGCGTATTGCGCGATCCCCTCCTCGCCCGAGTCGCAGAGGGTGGACTTGTGGCCCTCGTCGCCGAGGATGTCGGAGAGGGTCGAGCGGATTGCGGGCTCGTCGTCGATGATCAGGATTCGGGCCATGGTGTTTTTTCTTAGTCTCAGAGTCTCAGAGTCGCAGAGTCTCAGAGGATATTGGGCTCGCGCAGCGTGTGTCAGAAACCTCTCTGAGACTCTGAGACTCTGAGACTGCTTCCTACGCGGGCAGCTCAATCTCAAACCTGGTCCCCCGCGGCTGGTTGTCGTGTACGTGGATCTGTCCGTCGTGGTCGCGCACGATGCGGTGCACGATGGCGAGACCGAGACCGGTGCCGCGGCCTTTTGTCGAAAAGTACGGGAGGAAGAGTTTGTCTTTGTCGCTGTCGGGGACGCCGCGACCGGGGTCGGCGACTTCGATGATCACGCGATGCGGCGCGCGGCGTGCGGCGATGCGAATCTCGCCGGACTCCGTCGCTTCGACGGCGTTCTTCAGGAGATTGCCGAGGGCGCGGCGGATCTGTTCGGGGTCCATCAGCAGTTCGAGCTGGGGGTCGACGTCGACCGCAACCGTCACTCCCGGTTTGACATCGCGGCACAGATCCGCAGCCTGCTGCAGCACCTCGGCAAGATTGGCGTGGCGCAGATGAATCGCAGGCATGCGGGCGAAGCGCGCGAACTCGTCGACCATCCGTTTGAGGTGACCGACTTCGCCGACGATCGTCTTCGTTCCCTGCTCGATCGCTTCGCCCGTGTCCGCGTCGTTGTTGCGGAACTTGCGGGCGATGCGTTCTGCCGAGAGTTGGATCGGCGTGAGCGGATTCTTGATCTCGTGGGCGATGCGACGTGCGGCTTCGTTCCAGGCGGCGAGCTTCTGCGCCTGCACGAGTTGCGTGGAGTCTTCGAGCGCGAGCACCCAGCCCGCGCCGCTGCCGAGTCGCGCGACCGACAGTTCGAGATAGTGCAGCTCGCCGCCGAGGATGAGGGCGACTTCGCGGGCGCGGGTGCGGCCGCTGGTGAGCTCCTGCACGGCGGCGGCGATCGGGGCGAGATCGCCTTGCAGCAGCTCGCACAGCGGCATGCCGGTGGGAGGCATTTCGAACTGCAGCATCTGCAGTGCAGCGCGATTGATCGAGAGCAGCTCCAGCTCGTCGTTGAAGGCGATGATGCCGGTGGCCACGCTTTCGAGCACGGTGACCATGAAGCGATTGGTCTCGGTGAGCTGGCGCCGCTGCTGTGCGAGCTGGGACGACATCTCGTTGAAGGAGTCGATGAGCTTTCCGACTTCGTCCGTCGCGGTCACGTCGACGCGATGGCCGACGTTCCCTTCCGCGAGCGTGGCCGTTGCTTCGGCGAGCGCCTTGAGCGGGACCGTGATGCGGCGTGATGCGTAGATCGAGGTCCAGAGCGTGCCGAAGAGAATGGCCAGCGTCACGGCGAGAAAGAGCATCGTCTGCGATGCCTTGAGCGTCGTGCGCTGGGAGCGGAGTTGCTGGAAGTTGCGGTGCGCGATGATCGACTCGTCGATCATGCGGCTCGTGGCGATCGGGATGAAGACTCCGCCGAGGGCGACGTCGTGTCCGCCGGGTAATGCGATGGCGGTGCGGATCCACTTGCCGCTCGGTGCGACGTCGATCTTCACCGCGCGGCCTTTCGTGGTGACCTCGTCGAAGAAGCGTGGTGACGGCTCGTTGATCTGATCGATCGGCGCGCGCGGGTTCGCCTGCGCCTTCACGAGGATGCCGTCGTGATAGAGCGCGGCGAGATCGATCTGATGGAACTGGCGGACGTGATCGAGCACCGCGTCGATGCGGCCGGGATCGCGTGCGTCGGGATGGGCGGCGATCTCGCGCGCGGCGCCGCCAGCGGTCTCCGCGGCCTGATCCTGCGCACGTTGTGCGATGCGCTCGCTGTTCTGCAGGATCGTCCAGACCGGCGTCGCAAACCAGCGATCGATCGAGACGCGGAGAAGATCGGTGGCGACGACGAAGAGGATCAGCACGGGCAGCAGCGACGTCGCCACGTACGTCACGACGAGCTTCGTGCGGAAGCGCGAGCCAATGATGCCGCGCTGTCGCTCCAGCACCATCTTCACGACGCCGCGCAGCAGCACGAAGAGGATGCCGACGATCAGCAGCAGGTTGATGTTCCAGAGGACGAACAGCAGCAGGCGGTTGCTGAGCGCTTCGGGCGTCAGCTCTTTCGCTTGCTGCGTGACGTAGTAGACGAGGCTCGTCGCCGCGAGGATGACCAGCGGCACCGAGACGATGAAACGCGGATCCTTGCGGTATCGGAGCAGGAGATCGCGAAGACTCATGGCGACTCCGGCGTGCGCACTCGCGTCTCGCGCCAGCGTGTCGAGACTTCCCACGGGATCACGTACATCACCCAGCCGCGCATGAGATCCGCCTTCGCGCGGACTTTCAACTTGTAGGGTTTGCGGGGGCCGATGTCGAAGAGGTTCATCTCCTCGACGTTGGTCATGCTGCGTTCGAGTGCGGCGAGATCGCCGAATGTTTCGGAGCGCACGAGGCGATCGTCGCGTCGATAGTTGAGCAGGTACTCGCGCGTCACTGAGTTGAACGTGCAGATGACTTCGATGCGCTCGCGGGCGATGCCGTCATCGAACCAGTTCGGGCGATCGCGAAAGATCTCGACCACGTACGTGAAGCTGGTCGGGATGCCGCTCTGGAGCGCCTCGACCATCTCGCCGTTCGCGAACGCGCCAAGGAGCGAGAACTTCACCGAGACCTTGCCGTTCGCGGCGGTCGCGGAGAGGGTTTCGATCGTGGGATTCGGGGCCGCGCCGAGGGATGTAGCGACGACCAGAAAGAGGACTGCGAGAGGGAAACGGTGCACGTGTGGCTTTTTTACCACACGTGCGCGATTACGCGAACGTGCTGACGGTCTGGCGCGCGCCGACGGTTTCGCGGCTGTCGTGCTGCGATGCGGCAGCCTGAAGGATCTTCGCGACGAAGCGCGAGTGCATCGCGTGACCCGCTTTGTGCGCCGTGATCTCTCCGACGATCGGGCGACCGACGAGGGCGAGGTCACCGACGAGGTCGAGGATCTTGTGGCGGACGAACTCGTCCTTGAAGCGGAGCGGACCGTTGACGACTCCGCGGTCATCGAGCACGACTGCGTTCTCGACGGACCCGCCGCGCGCGAGGCCGGCGGCGCGGAGCTTCTCGACGTCGCGCATGAAGCCGAACGTGCGCGCCGGAGCGATCTTGCGGAGGAAGTTGTCGTGGCCGAAATCGAAGTGGAACGACTCGCGTCCGATGACCGGATGATTGAAATCGATCTTGTATTTGATGATCAGGCGATTGGCAGGGACGATACGGATGCTCTTGTCGCCCTCGACCAGCTCGACCGGCTCGCGCAGGCGGAGGACCGGGATCTCGACGCCGAGCTCGCGGACGCCGGCGGCGTCGATGAGGTGCATGAACGGGACAGCGCTGCCGTCGATGATCGGCACTTCGGGACCGTCGATATGGATGTCGAGGTCGGTGATGCCGCAGGCCAGGATCGCGGAGAGGAGATGCTCGACGGTGCCGATCTGGACGTCGTCTTTGCCGACGGTGGTGGCGTGATCGAGTGCGGTCGTGGACGCCTGCAGGGCCGGGATGCGCAGACCGTGCAGGTCCGAGCGGACGAACACGATGCCGTTGCCGGCGGCGACCGGGTGCAGCTCGATGGTCGTGTAGATGCCGGAGTGCAGTCCGATGCCGGTGATGGCGACGTTGGTGTTGATGGTTTTACGCTGGACGAACATGACGGGTCTCGCTAGAGCGAGGCAGGTGCCACGGGGAATGGCCGCACTCGCTTCGCTCGCAAACTGCTGACCTGTTGCACTTTAACTCTTGTCTGGCTCGTTCGTGGTCGCGCCACTTCTGTAGCCGGTTCAGGTCAGCGGTGTGGTACCACAGCCACAGTGTCTCAGCGGTGGCGCTCTTTCATCGCCGCGGCGGCCTCGCGATCGAGCTCGCGGGTGCGCTCCGTATCGCGTTTGTCGTACTGCCTTTTGCCGCGGACGACCGCGATCTCCGCCTTCACGCGCGCGCCTCTGAAGTAGAGGCGCAGCGGAACGACGGTCAGTCCTTTTTCGGCAGTCTGGGCGTGAAGCTTTTCGAGCTCGCGGCGATGCAGGAGCAGCTTGCGCGTGCGATCGGGCTCGTGGTTCTGGAGATTGCCGTGCGTGTACGGCGAAATGTGCAGGCCGAAGAGATACGCCTCTTCGTTCTTGAAGATCACGTAGGCGTCCTTGAGGTTCGCTTTTCCGTCGCGCAGCGCCTTGACCTCGGTGCCGGTGAGGACGAGGCCCGCCTCGAGCTTCTGCACGACAAAGTACTCGTGCAATGCCTTTTTGTTCGACGCGATGAGCTTCTCGCCCGTATCGGGCTTCTTGGCCATGGGCGGGGGATTCTATGCGATGTATTCGATGCCGGCGGTGTGGCCGGAGGAATGCGCGAGACGCCAGTCGCGCGTGAGGAGCGGGAGGTTCAGGGACTCGGCAAGCGCGACGTAGCCGGCGTCGTATGCGGTGATGTTGCGACGGAGGGACCAGATGCGGTCGACGAGAGGAGTGATGGGGTGGCGGGCAATGGCCATCTCGCGAAATGCCTTCATCACAGTGGGCGCGGCATCCTCATCGAGGAGCTTCACAATCCATCTGCGCCGCATCGCATGCAGAAACTCCGCGTCAATCGTGACCGGAGCATGCAGTTCATGCTTGCGAAGCTCTGCGGCAACGGTCGCCACTCCCGACAGCGCGTCGACGATGACCGACGCATCAACGACGATCAACATCTGCGAAATCAGGATCGTCTTCGGGCAACGGCCCACGCAGTTCGCGAATCACGTCGGCAGAGCTCCAACTCGACGGCTTCCGAGGAAGATGCGCGAGAAGATCGAAAATGTCGGCATTGGTCAGCGTGCCGCTCCGCGCCTCCAGTTCCCGAAGCACATCCTTTGCCGTCCACGGCTCGATCGCCGGACTCTCCACTGTTTTCGCCATGACAAAACAATGCAACCACCAACCCCCTCTGTCAAATCCCGCCGGCCTCTTCTGCTAGAATCCGCGCCCGATTTTCAGAGAGGAGTCTCCCTCCCCCATGTCCAAGAAAAATATCGTGCATGTCGTCGGTACAGGCACCATCGGCGAACCGCTCATCGGCCTCTTCACCGACTTCAAAGAAAAGTGGAACATCGACGAGGTCACGTTCCACAAACGCACGCCGGCGGTGAATGACCGCTCGACGGTCGAGCATCTGATCAACCGCGGCGGAAAGCTCGTCACCGACGAGGGCGCACGCGAAGAGTTCGCGCGACTCGGACATCGCGTCTCGTTCACGACCGAAGAAGCGATCGCACGCGCCACGGTCGTCGTCGACTGCACGCCGGCCGGCATCGAGAACAAGCAGAAGTACTACGAGCGCATCCCCGGGCCGAAAGGCTTCCTGGCCCAGGGCTCGGAGTTCGGCTTCGGCAGACCGTACGCGCGCGGCATCAACGACGAGATCCAGAGCCCGGACGAGAAGTACGTCCAGGTCGTGTCGTGCAACACGCACAACATCTCGGTGCTGCTGAAAACGCTCGCGTCGCAGGACGGCAAGATCGATCTCGAAGCCGGCCGCTTCGTCTGCATGCGCCGCGCGAACGACGTCTCGGACACGAAGTCGTTCATCGCCGCGCCCGAAGTCGGCAAGCACGATGACCCCGTCTTCGGCACCCACCACGCCCGCGACGCCTACCACGTCTTCCAGACCCTCGGCGAAAAGCTGAACCTCTTCTCGTCCGCGATCAAGCTGCCGACGCAGTACATGCACACGCTCTGGTTCGAT
>DASYLL010000291.1:0-12653 GCA_036009605.1 Thermoanaerobaculia bacterium
CCGTGGCATTTTCGACTTCCGCGAGCATCCAGAGCAGGTAACGCACGTCCACGCTGATGTTTCGCGCGACTTCGGGGTTGTACGCGAAGTCGTTGGCGACGTTCTCCCAGACGCGGTCGAAGTTGACGCCGACCAGCTCGCCTTTGCCGTTTACGACGGGGCTGCCGGAGTTGCCGCCGGTCGTGTCGGCGTCGCCGAGGAAGTTGACCGGGATCTGATCGAGCTTCGTGTTCTTTGCAGCCTCGAGAACACGGTCCGGGACGTCGAACGGCGCGGCGTCAGTGTGCTTGTCGATCACGCCACGCAGCGTCGTTTGCGGCACGGCCCACATGCCATCGCGCGGCGCGTAACCCTTCACATGCGCGAACGACGCACGCAGCGTGCTGTTCGCATCGGGCGCCACCGGTTTGCCGGCGTGCGCGATGACGGCGCGGCGCCACTCGGGACGGAGGCGCAGCACTGTGCCGTCCCAGCGATAGGTGCGAGCGATCATCGTCTCGATCTCGTCGACGAGTGCGAAGCCGAGGTCGACGAGCGGATCGCGGCGGGCGCGGAGCTGCTCGGGTGTTTCGTCGAACATCTTCAGACGCTCGGTGAGATCGAGAAGCTTCGTGTCGGCGAAGAGCTCATCGACCGACGTGACGCCATCGAGCGCGGCGATGCGCTGGTCCTGCGGCAGCGCACGAGCACGGCGAAGGAAGTCGGCGAGGATCGCTTTGTCGGCAGCGGGGAAGAAGTTTTTCTGCTCGCGCTCGACGCGTTCTCGCACGCGTCCGATCATTCGCGGTCTGAAGTTGACGGACCGCCCGTCCTCGGGCTTCTGTCGTTCGAGCGCCGAGGTCGCGATCGCGACGGCGAGCACGAGCGACTTCGGTCCCGTGGGCGTCAGGGAACCGCTGGTCATGCGGATGTGATCGAGCAGGAAGTCGTGATCGAACGTGGCCTTCTTCTCGTTGGCCATCTTCGCGAGCTCGTCGTATCCCTTTCGCGCGCCTGCACGCGATGCGAGCACGGCCTCATCGGCGGCGCGTTGTTTCTCGAGGATGCTCCCGCGTTTGAAGCCGGCGAGTTGTCCTTCGCCGTTCTTCTGTCGGTTGGAGAGCGTCTTCACGAGATCGGCGACCGCGATCTCGCCGGCGGGATCGCCTTTCGTGGCGGTCTCGAGGAGGCGGATCCAGTCGCGATAGACGTTCGCGCGCGCCGTGAACCAGATGTGGCGCTCTTCCATCTCGTCGGCAGTCAGTGCGCGGTACGTGATGCCGGGGTAGCCGAGGACCATGATGAAGTCATCGGGCTGAATGCCTTTGGTCGAGATCGGGAAGAAGAACTCGGGTTTGTATGGCTGGCCGTCGACATAGACGCGGCCGATCGCGAAGTCGCCCGTGTGGCGCGGCCAGCTCCAGTTGTCGATCTCGCCGCCGAACTCGCCGACCGCGCGTGGCGGCGCGTAGACGAGGCGCACGTCGGGCAACTCGGTCATCTCCTGCAGCACGTACTGCAGGCCGCCGTCGTGCGGCGCGACTTTGCATCGCGCGGCCGGTTGCTGTTCGCACGCGACGACGATCTCGTTCACCTTGCGCTCGACGATGCGGAAACGCTCGGCATCGCTCGTGTTTGCAGGGATCGCTTTCATCACGTCCGCGGTGACGTCGGTGAAGCGGCGCGGGACGGTGATGCGCATCGTCTTGCTGCGCAGCTCGGCGTCGCGCGTGCGGGCGAGAAAGCCGTTCTCGATGATGTCGTTCTGCGGCGTGGCGTGCTCCTGCAGCACGCTGAAGAGGCAGTGATGGTTCGTGATGAAGAGTCCGTCCGCGGAGATCCAGCCCGCCGAGCAGCCGCCGGTGCTGATCGTCGCCGCGAGCAGGCCGGTGCCGCGTTGCGGATCCCACAATCGCGACGGCGGCAGCTGCAGGCCCTGTTGCGCGAGCCATTTTGGATCGAGCTCCAGGACTTGCTGCGGCGTCCATTTGCCTTCGGCTGCGAAGAGTGACGTGGAAAGAAGAAGCAGGAACGCGAAGCGTTTCATCGCGGGCGAAGATAGCTGCCTAACGCACCATGCGCAACTCGCGGATGAGCTGCTCGAGATGCTCGCGGCCGAGGCGCGACCAGACGTTGTAGAGGCAGTCCTGACCGGAGATGCGGAGGTACGCGAGCTGATTCGGTCCCGTGCCGCCTTCCGGACCATACCCGACGGTACTGCCGTCCTCCCACTGCTGGCGATTCGGCCAGTCGTCGTACGACGGATCGCTCGATTTCGAGCCTGTTCCTGCGACGCCGAACGCGCTGCGGAGGTTCGGGAGATCGTAGGCGACCGCCCATCCGCCGCTGAATGTCGCGGCCCGCGCAGTCGCGCCCGCGCCTTCGCTGCCGACGGATCGCGGCGCGATCAACGCGCAGGTCGTGCGGTTCTCGGCCTTGTCCCATTGCGTTGTGTAGGGGGCGGGGACATCGGCGCGTGCGAGTGATGGAGCGCTCCAGGGGGCGGTTTGGCTGGGCGGGGTGGTGGTGGTGCAGGCGGTGAGGAGGACGAGGGCGGTGGTGATTGCGGTGCGCATTAATTCAGAGAATGGGCCAGGGGCCTACTGTCTCAGTGCAGAAACATCGGCATGCCCATGACTTCCGCGACCTTCGGCCGATACTCCGTCGCGTCGTAGAAGCGCGGCACGTCGACACGCTTCTCGCCTTCGCCCGTCAGCGCGATCGGGATTGCGGTGTAGCGCCCATCGACGACCGCGACCATCATCCCGCTTTGGCCGCGGCGCAGCAGATCCGCGGTCAACGATCCGTAGTTCTTCGCGACGATGAGATCGAGCGAATCGGGCGCACCGGAGCGCATCAGATACGCGAGTCGTTGATAGATCACGCCTTCGGCGCGTCCGCGCGCTTCGAAGTTGTTCGCGATCACGCCGCCGATGCCGCCGAGGCGGCGTTGTCCCGGCTGGCCGGTCTCGACGAGTGCGCCACCCTTGAGACGCGCGCCTTCCGACACCGCGAGCACCGCATAGTTGCTCGGATTGTCGGCCTTGTCCCGCGACAACATCTCGTACAGCACATCCGGATCGAAAGGCACTTCGGCAATCACCGCACGATCGACGCCTGCGAGGTACGACGCGAGCAAACACGTCTCGCCGGAGTTGCGCCCGAAGAGCTCGACCACGAGAAAGCGCTCGTGCGATCCCGCGCTCGTGCGCAGATCGTTGATGAACATCACGGCGCGCGTGACCGCGGTCGAGAATCCAAGACAGTAGTCGGTGCCGAAGACGTCGTTGTCCATCGTCTTCGGGATCGCAATCAGCGGGATCCCTTCCTCGGTCAAACGACGCGCGAACGTGAGCGTGCCGTCGCCGCCGAGGGCGACGAGCGCGTCGAGTTGGAGAAATTCGATCACGCGGAGTGCGTGCGGCGTGAGGTCGTAGCGGCCCTGCGCGTCAGGCGGTGGCAGTTGATCGATGAGATGCGGTGGCACCTGATCGAGCTTCGCGACCGACGGGTTCAGACGCGACGTGTGGAGGATCGTGCCGCCGGTGCGATCGATGGGGCGTGTGAGTACACGCGAGAGCGGCAGGATCCACGAGGAGTTGTCCGCGGAAGGATCGGGGATGATGTTGACGAGAGATGCCCAGCCGCGGCGCAGACCGATGACCTCGCATGGCTCGTCGAGCATGCGCCAGACGAACGCCTTGATGGCCGCGTTCAGGCCCGGGACGTCGCCGCCGCCGGTGAGGATTCCAATTCGTTTCACCGCAGTCGCGCTTCTGCCGCTTTTTCCCCTTCGGGGAAGAAGACCACCTTCAGCGCCTCATGTCGATCGAACTTCGCAATGCCTTCGTGAAAGTCGCGCAAAGAATCGTAGGTGGCTTGCACGACCCATGAGACATCGAGCCCTGCGCGGAGCATGCCCAGCATCCGCTGCCAGGTCGAGTACATACGCCGGCCGATGATGCCGTGCATCGTCACGCCTTTGAAGATCACGTTGCGCGTGTAGTCGTCGATCGTGACCGAGTGGCCGGCAGGCAGTCCGAGCAGGGAGAGCGTGCCGCCCATGCGCACGATCTCGAGACCGAAATTGATCGCCGCGCTCGAGCCTGACATCTCGCAGACGACGTCGACGCCGACACCATCCGTGAGCGCATCGACTGCTTTCTTCACGACCGCGTGATCGGTCGTGCGCACGTTGAAGGTATGCAGGTTCGAGAAGTTGCGCGAGGCTGCCCAGCGCCGCGCGGTTTCGAGCGCGTGATCGCTGACGTCGGTGACGATCACGAGCGCGGCGCCGTCGTGCTCGGCGATCGCGGCAGACATCGCGCCGATCGGACCGAAGCCGGTGATCGCGACGGTTTTGCCCGAGAGATCGACGACTTGTGTCGTATGTACCGCGTTGCCGAGGGCGTCGAGGAAGGCGCCGACGCGCGGGGGGATGTACGAGGGGAGCTTGAGGACGTTCATCGCGGGGACTTTGACGAACTCCGCGAATGCGCCGTCTTCATCGAGGCCGTAGATCTTCGTGCGGATGCAGATGTGGCCTTCACCCGCGCGGCACTGATAACACTCGCCGCAGATGATGTGCATCTCGGCGGAGACATAGTCGCCGACGGCGAGAGCGCCTTCGTGCGCGCGCTCGGCGCCGGGGCCGATCTCTTCGACGAATCCGCAGAACTCGTGGCCGTAGATGCGCGGCGGTGTGACCTTCGCGCGGATCGACGGGTCCCAGTGATAGATGTGTTTGTCGGTGCCGCAAATCGCGGCGGCGGCGACGCGGATCAGGACCTCGCCGGGGCCGGGTTTCGGGACCGGACAGTCGCGGATTTCGGTCCCTTCCGGACCGTCGAGAGGAGCGTTTTTGACGACGGCGATCATCGGGGGGCGGATGCTATCACGCTCGGTTTTTTGCGAAACGCGCGGCGCAGCAGGCGCAGCGTTGCGTCGATCGATTCGTCGACTTTCGAGGCCGGCTCGATCGGGAACGGCTTCGCGTGCGGCGGGACGTCGGCAAGGAACTGCGAGATCGTCCAGACCAGCGCTTCGGGATCGCGCTGATAGAGATCGCCGTGCTTGCCGCCTTCGACGATGTGAATGCGTTTCGGCGTCGCGCACGCGTCGAAGAGCTCGTGTGCCATGGACGCAGGGATCGACTCATCTTCCGAGCCGTGCATCACGAGCAGCGGGATCTGCAGTTTGCGCACGGATGCGAGCGTGTCGAAGAGATCGCCGGCGAGGAGATGCAGTGGCACATTCGGATGGAGCATGCGCGCCATCGCGGTGAGATTGCTGAAGGTCGATTGCAGGATCAGCGCGTCGAAGCGATGGCGGCGGATGACCTGACCGGCAACCGCTCCACCGAGCGAAAAGCCGTAGAGGATCGAGGGGAGGTCGGGTGGGCGAAGGGAGTCGTGGAAACGCGCGGCCGTCACGCTGTCATCGAGCACGCCTTCGTACGACGGCGTGCCGGAGCTCTTGCCGTAGCCGCGATAGTCGAAGAAGAGGACGTTCAGATTCGCGGCGAGGAGGTGCGGGATGATGTCCGCGCTGATGGTGAGATTGCCGCGATTGCCGTGGCAGAACAGCGCGCTCGCGACCGGCTTCTCCGCGCGGCAGTACCACGCATAGAGCTGCTCGCCGTCGGGCGTTTCGATCCAGTGTTCTTCGCACGCGCCTTTCGGAATCCCGTATGCGACGGGATTCCATCCGCGCTCGGGATGCGGTGACGGCTTGAAGATCTGCGTGCGGCGATAGAGGCGGCGTCCGAATGCTGCCGCGAGCAGCAGCGAGCCGCCGACGGCGAGCGGCAACGCGAGCATGTCGAGCAGGGACGGCGGTTTACGAATCCGCATGGCGGTCTCGACCAGCAAGAGTACTGCCGGAACGGCGGTGCTAGAGTCCCCGAATATGCCGTATGTCGAATCGCGCCTGCGCGTCCGCTACAAAGAGACCGACCAGATGGGCATCGCCCATCACGCGAACTACATCGTCTGGCTCGAGATCGGCCGCACGGATCTCTGCCGCGCTACCGGCTTTCCGTACAACGAGATCGAAGCACGGGGATTCATCCTCGTCGTGACGGATTTCGCGTGCCGCTATCGGATTCCTTATCGCTATGACGACGAGGTAGTGATCCGCACGAGCGTTGCGGAACTGGCGAGCCGCAGCATCAGGTTCTCTTATGAGCTGTACGACTCGCGCGGGGAGACGCTGCACGCGACCGGGATGTCGTCGCATTTGTGGCTCGATGAGAAAACGCGGAAGCCGGTGCGTGCGGATGAAGAAGTGAGGCGGGCGTTTCTGCCGTGGGTTTAGACTCCGTAGTCGCTGGAACGTAGCCACAGGGCAGCCGTACGTGCATCGGCGGAGCGGCCAGCGCAGCCGGCCGTGTCGGCTCAGAGCCGCATGATGCCGCTCTTCAGATACTGCTCCGGGTTCGCCACGAAGATCTTCTTGTTCGCCTCGTTCGAGAAGTAATAGATCTTCCCTTTGTACTCGTACGTCGGCGTGGCCGCGCGAATCGAGATCTTGCTGCCGTCGACGGGATCCATCGCAATCGCCGGCGTGAACGGCAGCGACGACCGCAACTTCTCATCCTCGGCCGAAAAGACGATCGGCGTCGGCGTTTCCCATGGCAGCGCTTTCGGCTTGGGCGGCGGCGCTTCGTCCTGCAGCATCGGCGGCGGATCGAGCTCGGCCGGCACCGGCATGACGGTGTTGATCGTTTGCATGGGCGCAGCTTGCGCGGTGGCGGGGGGGGCGGAGTCGCAGCCGGAGAGCGCGAGAAGCGCGGTTGCGAGAGCGGAAAGGCGCCTCATCTGTGGCCACATGCTGGTAGAGGGCCGCTAGTTGCGAATCGTGAGCCAGTTGGTGCCCGGGACTGGAATCGAACCAGCACCCGCTAATGCGGACAGGCTTCTGAGACCTGCGCGTCTACCAATTCCGCCACCCGGGCAGGGGACCGCGATTTTAGTCGCAGGCGGAGGAATGTCAATGAAGGGGATGAAATTCCGGAGCACGCTTCCAACGATACAGTGAAACGAATATCCTGCCGCCGCCCTCAGGCGAACCTTCCGTGTCTCGCGAAAAATTATCGACTGAAGTCTGGAACCTGCCGAACGCGCTGACGCTGTTCCGCATCTTCCTCGTGCCGTTCCTCGTCGTCGTGCTCCTGACGAAGTTCTCAGGGCGCGAGTTCGTAGGATTGGCGATCTTTCTCGTGGCCGCGATCACGGACTTCTTCGACGGCTGGATCGCGCGCCGCCGCAACCAGACCACGAAGCTCGGCGCGCTGCTCGATCCGATCGCCGACAAGCTTTTGATGTCGGCGGCGTTCATCTCGCTCGTCGAGATGGATCCGCATCACGTGCCCGCGTGGATGGTCGTGATCATCATCGGCCGCGAGTTTGCCGTCTCCGGTCTTCGCTCGATCGCGGCACAGCAGGGCGTGACGATCGCCGCATCGCCGCTCGGCAAGTTCAAGATGGTCTCCCAGGTCATCGCCATCTCGCTTCTCATCCTCGGATACGAGCTGGGCCAGTTCCGCGTGATCGGGACAGTGGGGCTGTGGGGAGTGATGTTCTTCGCGCTCGCGTCGGGTGTCGATTACTTCGCGAAGTTCGCGCGCGCCGTGCTGATGGATCAGCCGACCAACAATCGATAGACGTCGTTCTTGCGCATCCCGAATTTCTCCGCGACCGCTTTGACGGCGTCGTTGCGACGCATGCCGCTCTCGCGCAGCCGCTCGAACTCGACGCGCAATTCATCCGGCGTGACTTCCGCGGCTTCGCGCGTCGGCGCAGCGAAGACGATCGTGATCTCACCATGCACACGATCGCGAGCGCGCAGTGTGTCGAGCACCTCGGACACGCGACCGTTGAGCAACTCCTCGTGCATCTTCGTCATCTCACGCGCGACCGTGACCTCGGTGTCGCCGAGGACTTCGAGTGCGTCTTCGAGCGATGCGACGACGCGTTCCGGTGATTCGTAAACGATGACGGTGTGGCCGATCTCCGCGGCGCTGCGATAGAAATCGAGACGCTCGCCCTGCCGATGCGGCGTGAAGCCGAGGAACGTGAAGGGGAGCGGAGCGATCCCGCTCGCCGCAAGTGCGAGCACGCCGGCGAAGGGACCGGGGATCGGCTCGATGGTGAGACCGCGCTCGCGCGCCAGACGAACGATCGGATAGCCGGGATCGGAGATCACGGGCATGCCCGCGTCGCTCACGAGCGCGAGCGTTTCGCCGCGCTCGATGCGATGCACGAGCGATAGCGCTTTCTGATCTTCGTTGTGCTCGTGGTAGCTGTCGGTGGGACGGTCGATGCCGAAATGCGTGAGCAGCTTGCGCGTGTGGCGCGTGTCTTCGCAGAGGATGAGGTCCGCGGACTTCAGCGCGGTGACGGCACGCGGCGACATGTCGCCGAGGTTGCCGAGGGGAGTGCCGACGATGAGAAGTTTGCCCATTTTGGAGTGCGGCAGCCGCAGCTGCCGCTTTTGTATGTTTGCTATCCGCGCTGTGGCATACGAAAGCGGCAGCTGTGGCTGCCGCACTCCAAACTAGCGGATTGCGTAACTCCGTGCGAGCAAAATCGCGGCGCTCGTGGCCACATTCAGCGATTCGACACGTGAGGACATCGCGATCGCGATTTGCGTCGAGCGTGCGAGCAACTCCTCCGAAACGCCGGCGCCTTCGTTCCCAAACACGAGCACGGCGTTGAGGGCGGGAGGGTCGATCGGAGAGCCCGACATCGCGGTTGAGACCAGTGGCACGCCTGCGTCGATCAACTCCTGACGCGTGATCTTTGCAACCGGCACGTTGAGAATCGCGCCTGCCGAGGAGCGGATTGCTTTCGGTCCGTACGCATCTGCGGATCCGGGAAGCAGCAACACGCCACTCGCATCGAAGGCCGCTGCGAGCCGCACGATCGTCCCGACATTTCCCGGATCCTGCACACCATCGAGCGCGATCGCAATCGTGTCGCGTCGCGCAAGAATCGCTGTCGCGTTCGAAACAGGACGTTCGAACAATCCGAGAACTCCCTGCGTCGTGCGCGTCTCAGACAACGAATCGAACACGGACTCGGTCACATCGATGCCGCGCGAGATCACGACAATCGGTTTCCAGCCCGAAGCGATCGCATCCGCGACCGCTTTCGGTCCCTCGATGACGATCTCCTCCGCGTGCTCGCGGATGGCTTCGCGGATGCGTTTGACGAGAGGATTCTGTTTGCTGCTGACGGTTCGCATTAGAATGCGCCGCCGATGATACTGAAGCGAAGCGGGACGATCCGTTTTTCCGATCGCGTCACAGCGATGAAGGAGTCGCCGACGCTGGCGGTGCTGAATCGCGCCACGGCGTTGATCGGGCAGGGGATCGACGTCGTCGACTTCGGTCCCGGCGAGCCCGACTTCGCGACGCCGCCCGCGGTTGCCGAAGCCGGCAAGGTCGCCATCGATCGCGGCTACACGAAATACACGAACGCGAGCGGCCTGAAATCGGTTCGCGAAGCGATCGCGGAGCGCTACAACAAACGCTACGGACTGCATCTGAAACTGGAGCACGTGATCGCCGGCAACGGCGGCAAGCAGGAGCTCTTCAACGTGATGATGGCGCTGCTCGCCGATGGCGACGAAGTCATCATCCCGGCTCCCTACTGGGGCAGTTTTCCCGACCAGGTCGAGTTCGGCGGCGGCAAGGTCGTGTTCGCGCACACACGCGCGGAAGATCGTTTCCGTCTCACACTCGCCGACCTCGAAGCCGTCGCAACCGAGCGCACGCGCGGCGTGATCCTCAACTCGCCGAACAATCCCACCGGCGCCGTGATCCGCGAGTCGGAGCTGCAGAAAATCGTCGAGTGGTGCGTCGAGCGCGATGCGTTCCTCGTCTTCGATGAAACGTACGAGCTCTTCGTCTACGACGGCAACGAGCACGCGTCCGCCGCGAAGTGGTTCGACGAGTATCCCGAGACGATCATCATCGTGAACTCCATGTCCAAGACGTTCGCCATGACCGGCTGGCGCCTCGGATACGCGATCGCGCACCCCGACATCATTCGCGCGCTCGGCAAGATCCAGGGACACTCGACGTCGAACCCGAGCACGATCGCGCAGCATGCCGCGCTCGTCGCGCTCGCCGGCGTCGACGAAGACGTGCAGCGGATGTACGACGCCTATCGCGAACGCCGCGCCTGGCTCGTGCCGGCGCTCAACGCGCTGCCGGGCGTCTCCTGCGGCGATCCCGATGGCGCGTTTTACGTTTTCCCGGACATCCGCTCGACCTTCGGCAAGGCGGGCATCACCGACTCGCAGTCGTTCGCCGATTACCTGCTCGATGAAGCGCGCGTCGCGGTCGTGCCCGGCTCCGGGTTCGGCGCCGACGGCTTCGTACGGATCAGCTATGCGACGTCGATGGAACGTCTGCACGAAGGCATCCGTCGAATGGATGCAGCGCTCAGGAAGCTGGGCTGACTGGAATCTCGCCTCGTTTCCACCCGTTCCGACTCGCGTTCCGAATCATTTGAAGGAGATCTCGTGAAGAAAACCATTTCGACTCTCATTGCGCTGGCACTGGTCGCGACGACCGGCTTCGCTCAGCAGAAGCCCGCTCCGGCGGCGGCCGCGGCCGATCCGATCGTCATCGCCGCCGGCGGTCTGTCGATCAAGCAGTCCGAATTCGAGGCAGCGCTCAAGAGCCTGCCGGCCGAGTACCAGCAGTACGCGACGGGTCCCGGCAAGAAGCAGTTCGCCGAGGATTACCTGCGCATGAAGATGCTCGCGTCGGAAGGCGCGAAAGCCGGGCTCGACAAGGATCCGGAAGTCGTCTCCCAGCTCGCGCTGATGAAGGAGAACCTCATCGCGCAGGCCCAGCTCACGAAGATCGAGAAGGGCATCACGGTCACCGACGAAGAGCTGAAGAAGAAGTACGACGAGAACAAGAACCAGTACGAGCAGGTCAAGGCTCGTCACATTCTCATCGCGTTCAAGGGCAGCCCGGCCGCGCAGGTAGGTAAAACGGAACTGACCGAAGAGCAGGCGAAAGCGAAGGCCGATGATCTGCGCAAGCAGATCGAGGGCGGCGCGTCGTTCGATGAGCTCGCGAAGAAGGAATCCGACGACGTCGGTTCCGGCGCCCGCGGCGGCGACCTCGGCGCATTCGGCCGCGGCCAGATGGTCCCCGAGTTCGAGAAGGCTGCGTTCGAAGCGAAGTCGGGCGAGCTGACGCCGGTCGTGCGCACGCAGTTCGGCTACCACCTCATCAAGGTCGACGAGCACGAAATGACGCCGTTCGAGCAGGTCAAGCCGACCCTCGAGAAGGGCGAGCGCCAGGCGCGCATGCAGGCCAGGATCGAAGAGATGAAGTCCAACGCGAAGCCGACGTTCAACGAGACGTACTTCGCCGTCGCCGCGCCCGAGCAGGCTCCTCCCCAGCCGCCGAGCGCCGAACAGAAGCAGTAATCCCCCTCGGAGCGACGGGTCACACGGCCCGTCGCTCCGGCAGCGCTTCGCGTGCTATCTTCCGCGGCGCATGGAGATTCCGTCCAAAGTCTCAGTGTTCAACCGGACGCTCGAGATCAAGAACAAACCCGCCACCCTGGTTGCCGTCAACGAACTCGGTTTCTATGAGCTCGTTCTCGAGATCCAGCAGCGCAACCACACCGTGCTGTTTCCGATCGCGGAAACGGTGCTGATCTTCACGGAACCGCAGCCGAGCGTGGCGGCGGAGTTCGAGATCGAGCGATAGTCTCAGAGTCGCAGAGTCTCAGAGTCTCAGAGGAGAACATGAGATTCGCTGCTTTGAGACCGTGCGGATCTCGTCGCGCACACACGCGGCAAACACCTCTCTGAGACTCTGCGACTGTGAGACTCTGAGACTCAAGCGCGCAGCGCGCCAACGCGCTACTCCACTTTTTTCCCGAACAAAAACGCCACTCCGATCCCGATCAGGTACAGCAGGATCATCGGCACCGCCAGCGCGGCCTGCGTGACCATGTCCGGCGTCGGCGTCACGACCGCGGCGATGATGAGCGACAGCACGACCGCGTACTTGAACTTCTGCAGCAGAAACGCGGGTGTCACGATGCCGAGTCGGGCGAGGAAGAAGATGATGATCGGCGTCTCGAACACGATGCCGGTCGCGAGGATGATCGTGCTGGCGAACGAGAAGTAATCGTCCACCGTCACCATCTGCTTGAACTGCTTACCGGTCTCGACGAAGAAACTGCACGTCGCGGGCAGCAGAAAGCGATAGCCGAAGTAGCCGCCGAGGATGAAGAAGAGCGTGCCGAGGATGATGAACGGCGCGGCGAGTCGGCGTTCCTTCTTGTACAGACCGGGCGCAACGAAGAGCCAGAGCTGCATGAGAATCACCGGCGACGCCACGAACAGTGCCGTGAAGAACGACACCTTCATGTACAGAAAAAACGGCGCCGTCAGACGCGTGTACGCGAGCTTGTCACCCGGCGCGAGAAAGCGTGTGAGCGGTGCCTGAATGATCGCGAAGATCGGTTCCGCGAATGCCCAGCACGCGAAGAACGCAACGGCGATCGCGAGGAACGAGATCACCAGTCGCTTGCGCAGTTCCTCGAGGTGATCGAGGAACGTCATCTTGGGCAGCTCGCTTTCGGGATCGAGAGTTTCCGGATGCGACATCTACTCGGACTCCGGCCGCGTCTTTT
>DASYLL010000292.1:0-4692 GCA_036009605.1 Thermoanaerobaculia bacterium
TGTCGGTTGTCTGTGGCTTCTCGCGATACCGCACAGACAACCGACAACTGACAACCGACAACTCGCGGACTCTGGCGCGCGGCACGCGCGCTAGAATCCGCGTTCATGTCTTTTTCCCGCGAGTTCCTCGACGAGAGCATCGAAGTCATCCGCCGCATTGACGCCGACTCGGTCGACCGCGTCGCCACCGGCCTCGCCGCCACCCGCGACTCCGGCGGCCGTCTCTTCATCCTCGGCGTCGGCGGTTCTGCCGGACACGCCAGTCACGCCGTCAACGACTTCCGCAAGATCTGCCGCTTCGAAGCCTACACGCCGACGGACAACGTCTCCGAGCTCACCGCGCGTGTGAACGACGAAGGCTGGGACAGCTGCTTTTCCGAATGGCTGAAAGGCTCGCGCATCAATCGCAGCGACGCCGTGCTCGTCTTCTCCGTCGGCGGCGGTAACGTCGAGAAGAACGTGTCCGTGAATCTCGTGCGCGCGATCGATGAAGCGCGCAATGCCGGCGCGAAAGTCTTCGGCATCGTCGGCAAAGACGGCGGCTACACGAACCAGGTCGCCGATGCGTGCGTGCTCATCCCTGTGATCTCACCCGATCGCATCACGCCGCACACCGAAGGCCTCGCCGCGGTCGTGTGGCACCTGCTCGTCTCGCACCCCGCGCTCAAAGTGACGCAGACGAAGTGGGAGAGCGTGGCGAAGTAAGCACGTCCGCGAGCTCCGCGAGCGACGCCACGCGCACATCCGGCTCGACCGCGCCGCGTTTGTTCGCGGACCGCGGATTCTCGAGCAACGCCACTTTGCATCCCGCCGCCCGCCCGCACGCGAGATCGCTGTCCTGGTCGCCGATCATCCACGACGCGCTCAGATCGACGTCGAGCTCGCGCGCAGCCTCACGCAAAGACTGCGTGCCGGGTTTGCGGCAATCGCACGCGATGCGCAGCTCGGGCACGATCGACTCGGGATGGTGGAAACAGACATACGACTTCGCAATGGGAACGGCAAGCGCACGAACGACCGCGTCCTGCACTTCGCGCAGCTCCTGCATCGAGGTCTTCCCTTTCGCAAAGCTCGGCTGGTTCGTCACGATGAACAACAGCCAGCCCGCGTCCGCGATGCGCTGCAACGGCGCGTTGACGCCATCGATCATCACGAGATCGGAGAGCGACCGCGGCGATTCCCATTCACCACTCGACGCATAGAAAACCAGCTCATCGAGCACGCCATCGCGATCGAGAAAGAGCGCGCGATTCATGGCTCGATGCGCGCGCGGAAGTTCGGCACGTGCGTGATGCGAGTGGTCTCCCCTTCGAGCGTCACGCCGGGCGGCGGTTGGCGGAAGAGCACGCGATCGTCGGTCGAAAGCAGAATCACCGCAACCTCGTCACCACTCGGATTGAACGCTGTGATGCGATCCCCTTTGCGCAGGCGCGTGACATCGCGATCGAATTGAACCGGTCCCGCGCCAGGCTCAGGCAACGTCACCGTGAACCGCGACGCGTCGTCGCGTTTGTACGCCGCGACCATCCAGGGCGTGCGAAACCATGGATGCCGCGCCAGCCCGCGCGAAACATAAACGCGGTACGCCCCATCACGCGGAACGATCCATTGCCGCGTGGCGCCCGGCGGGAGTCCCGAGTTCATCGCCGGCACCCACAGGTCGCGCCACACCGGAATGTAGTGCCGCGCGAAATACGGCGCGAGCTCGCGCTGCACACTGCCGAGCCAGCGCAACGCGTTGTAGTCGAGCACGACCACCGCCGGCGGATCCTGCATCGCCCACTTCGGCGCGAGCCCCTGCGTCACGAGCTGGCGCGCGAGCTCGGGCAGGAACCAGAACCGATACGCCGGCTCGCGTCGCAGCGCCCACGAGACGCCACCCCACACTTCGTCGCCCGGCCGCGTGCGCGCGTGTACCTCGCGCATGATCCGATCCTGATACGCGCGGTCCAGCTCTTTCCCGCGGAAGATCGACGCGAACGCATTGACGCACCACGCGGCCACCAGAATCGCGATCACGACATTGCGCCGCGGAATCCGCTCGATCACGATCGCGATCAACGGCACGAACAGCACGACCGCCAGCGCGAGGTGATAGTTGTAGATGAACTTCATCATCGAGATGAAGAGCAGGTTCACGAGCTGCAGGATCGCGACCAGCAACACATCGCCGCGTTTGCGCCACGCGTAGAACATGCCCGCGAATCCGACCAGCAGCACGAACACGCCGCCGACATCGACGGCTGCGAGCTCGAACAAACGATCGGACGCCATGATGCGAACGCCGAACGGCACGAGCAGACGATGGATGAACGAGCCGATGATCGGCGCTGCGAATTTCTCCGCGAGATTGTCGACCCACAGGTTCTGATACAACGCCATCAGCGAGCCGGTCGCCGCGAAGTACGCGAGACACGCGGCCAGTGCCGAGAAACCACCGACGACGATCGGCCACGAGCGCAACCTGCGCATGACGAGCAACGAAAGCACCGCGATCACGAGCACGGGTCCGAGGCGCAGATTCGTGAAGCCGGCGAGGCAGAACGCGACGCCCGAAAAAAACCAGCGCTCTCGTTGCGCGAGCACGAGCCCCGCCATCAACAACGCGCAGCCAACGGCCTCGACGCGATACTCGACGGCGGCGGTCATGAACAGCGAGCTGCACACCGCCAGCGCAACCGCCGACCATCGCGCGAATGCACCGATCCCCGCGTTGCGCATCCAGACGTGCAGCAGCCAGAACGTCGCGATCCACACCGGCACCTGCGCCCACCGCATCATCACGATCGCGTCGACCCCGGGACTGTTCGACAACAGCGTGAACGGCGCGAAGAGGAACCAGGCCAGCGGTGAGTGATGCTCCCAGAAATCGCGGAACGGTACTCGTCCCTGCGCAATCCACGCGGTTGCCTGATAGAACTCGAGCTCGTCCCAATTCAGCGGATGCAGCCAGTGCAGCGGGATGAGACGCAGAAGCGCCGCCGTGAAAGCGATCGTGATCGGTACACGCGCCGTCACGGACGAATTCACGACAGAGGTCCGTCCTTGAACTGTTCGACCGTTTCGCGAATCGTCCGCCGCACCGCTTCCCGACTCGACAGCAGCGGTCTGAACCCGAGGCCGGCCATCCGCCGCGTGTCGAGCTTCACCTGCGGCACGTCGCCGCGCCAGCCGCGCGGACTATCGCCGTACTGCACGTCGATGGCATCGCGATCGATGCCCATCGCTTCGATCGTCCAGTCCGTGATCTCGCGCACCGACGTCTGATCGTCGACAGCGAGGTTGTGTACGTTGACGTGCTCTCTCGCGTGCTCGATCCCGAACTCCATGCCGTCGAGACAATCCTCGACGTACACGTATGGCTTGGCCTGCGTGCCGTCGCCGAGGACGACGAGTCGCGTCGGGTCGTCACGCAGCCGGAGCACGAAGTCGTGAATCACGCCGTGCGTCGGATTCGGTCCGACGATGTTGCCGAAGCGATAGATCCACGCCGTGAAATCGTAGTTGTGCGTGAACGCCGTGATGAGCGTCTCGCACGCCACCTTGCTCGCCGCATACAGCGAGATCGGCAGAATCGGTCCGTAGTCCTCGGGCGTCGGCATGACCGTCGGCTCGCCATACACGGCGCCGCTGCTCGAAAACACGATCTCACTGACGCCCGTGCGGCGCATCGCTTCGAGCACGTTGTACGTGACGAGCGTGCCGCCCTTCAGATCGAAGTTCGTGTACTTCGTGCCGTAGCTGATGTCGCTGTTCGCCGCGAGATGCCAGATGCGATCGGGGCGGAAACTCTCCATCAGCGCGATGACGCGATCGAGCTCCAGCAGGTCGAATTCATGAAACGCGAAACGCGGATGCTCATGCACGTACGCGCGCTTGCCGAGAAAGAAATTGTCGACGCCCGAAACCTCGTCGCCGCGCGCGAGCAGACGCGGGA
Source organism: Thermoanaerobaculia bacterium (assembly GCA_036009605.1). Classification (GTDB taxonomy): domain Bacteria; phylum Acidobacteriota; class Thermoanaerobaculia; order Gp7-AA8; family Gp7-AA8; genus QHVT01. The sequence continues at coordinate 3,938 of DASYLL010000292.1, forward strand.
TGAGATTCGAGGCAATGAAACCGGCCGCGCCGGTCACCAGGATTTTCAAACCGATTCCTCCAGCGCCGCCCGCGTGCGTTCGAGCTCACCCGGTGTGCCGATGTCATGAAAGTCGTGATCGACGATCTCCGCTTCGAGCTGCCCATGCTCCGCGAGATTCGCGTAGACAATCTCTTCGAATGAACACGCGCCGACCGGCGGCAACAGATCGACGGTCGACGCCAGCATCACCGAGAACCCGGCGTCGACGTACGGCAACTCCGGTGCGCGCTTGTCGAAGCGAACGGCGAAGCCCTCCGCGACGTCCACGTTGCCGCTCGTGACGCGCGGATACACCGCGAGACAGTTGCCGATGTGTTGCTGCACGAAACGATCGTAATCGAAGCGCCGCAGGACGTCGCCGAACGTGAGGATGAACCGATCGCCGAGCAATGCCCGCGCTTCGCGCAACGCGCCGCCGGTGCCGAGCGGCTCGGTCTCGCGGCTGTACGCGATGTGCGCGTTGAACATCGCCCCATCGCCAAAATGCTCTTCGATGACCTCGGCCTTGTAGCCCGTGAGCAGCACGAACTCGCTGAAGCCGCGTTCGGAGAAGGAGCCGATCACGCGCTCGAGATACGGACGACCGCCGATGTCGATCATCGGCTTGGGACGATCGCGCGTGAGATCGCCGAGGCGCGTCCCGAAGCCGCCGCACAGAATTGCCACGACCGTGTTCACGACAACGAGCCTCGCGGGATGTTGTCAGTTGTCGG
>DASYLL010000293.1:0-13677 GCA_036009605.1 Thermoanaerobaculia bacterium
CATCGATGACGAGCCCCTGCAGCGCGACCTCATGAGGCGCTATCTGTCGAAGGAAGGGTTCACCGTCTGCACCGCGAGCGGCGGAGCGGAGGGATTGGAGATGGCCCATCGGCTCCTGCCGGCGGCGATCACGCTCGATGTGCTGATGAAGGACGTCGATGGCTGGAACGTCCTCTCGACGCTCAAAGCCGATCCGGAGTTGTGCGACATCCCGGTGATCATGCTGACGATGGTGGATGATCCGCAGCGCGGATTCACGCTCGGCGCATCCGATTACGCCACCAAGCCGGTCGATCGTCGCCGTCTCGCGCGGATTCTGAGGAAGTACACCTGCCTCAACCCGCCGTGTCCGGTGCTCGTGATCGACGACGATCCTGTCGCTCGCGCACTGATGCGCGCGATGCTCGAGAAAGAGGGTTGGGCGGTCTCCGAGGCCGGGAACGGAATCCTGGGACTGGAGAGCATGGCGCGCGAGCGTCCGAGCCTGATCCTGCTCGAGCTGACCATGCCGAAGATGGACGGTTTCGCGTTCGCTGCCGAGGTGCGGCGCCATTCCGAATGGCGATCGATCCCGATCGTCGTCGTGGCCACACACGACCTCACGAGCGACGATCGCAGGCGGTTGAACGGGAACGTCGAGCACATCGTGCAAAAGCACGGCGACTCGCCCGAGGCTTTGTTCGAGCAGGTCCGCGATCTGCTTGCGGGCAGCAGCGCCGTCCGCATTTCGCGGGCCGTTGTGGAAGGAGCGGCATGACTACGATCCTGATCGTCGAAGACAACGAAATGAACCGCGACATGTTGTCGCGACGTCTCGCACGCAAGGGCTACGAGGTGCTGATCGCCACCAATGGAGAGATGGGCATCGACGTGGCTCGCGCAAGTGCTCCCGATCTGATTCTGATGGACATGAGCCTGCCCATCGTCGACGGCTGGGAGGCGACGCGGCGCCTGAAGGCGGACGTCGCGCTTCGGCACATTCCCGTGGTCGCGCTCACCGCGCACGCCATGGCCAGCGATCGCGAGAAGGCGATCGAAGCGGGATGCGACGACTACGACACGAAGCCGATCGAGCTGCCGCGGCTTCTCGCGAAGATGGAGGCACTGCTCGCTCCGCAAGCTGCGGAGCGGGTGTCATGAGGACGGCCCTTTCGCCGCGTCTTCTTCATGATTTGCGGAACCCGTTGAATCAGATCATCGGCTACTCGGAGATGTTGACCGAGGAGGCGGAAGGGCAGCGGCGCGAGGGATTCGTGAGCGATCTCGACAAGATCCGCACGGCGGGCCGGCGGATGCTCGCGGTGGTCGAAGAGAACTTCACGGCGGTCGATGAGAGGAGCATCGCGGCAGGCGTTGGCGACGACGAGGATCGTTCGTCGCAGGAATCGGCTTCTGTCCTGGTGCGAGCCGACGTTGCGCCGGGTCTTCTGCTGGTCGTCGATGATGACGCGAGCAACCGCGACGTGCTCTCGCGGCGCCTGACGCGGCAGGGTCACGACGTGCGTATCGCGAGCAACGGTCACGACGCGCTGCAGCTGATTCGCGAAGCCGCATTCGATCTCGTGCTGCTCGACATCATGATGCCGGATATGGACGGCTACGAAGTCCTGGCGCGCATCAAGGGCGATGCGGGGCTGCAGCACATCCCGGTGATCATGATCTCGGCGCTGAGCGAAATGCAGTCGGTGGTGCGATGCATCGAAGCGGGCGCCGAAGACTACCTGACCAAGCCGTTCGATCCGACGCTGCTGAAAGCGCGCATCGGCGCCTGCCTCGAGAAAAAACGCGGACGCGATCGCGAGACCATCCTCTTCGGCCAGCTCGAGGAAAACTACAAACGGCTGGAGCGAATGGAGAAGCTGCGCGACGACATGCGGAACATGATCGTCCACGATCTCCGCACGCCGCTCACGGCCGTGATCACCGGGATCGGCATGCTGGAGAACCTCGGTGACCTGAACGGATCGCAACGTGAGTTGATGACCATCGCGACCAGTGGCGGCAGGACGCTGCTGGGTCTGATCAACGATCTGCTCGACGTCGAGAAGATGGAATCGGGTTTGACGCTGCTGCAGTACGACGAGCTGTCGGCGTCGGTTCTGGTGGCCGCCGCGGTCGAGCAGGTGGCCTCGCTCGCTCTCGATGGGAAGACCGCGCTCGTGATCGACGTCGATTCCAGACTGCCGTCGTTTTCCGGCGATGAGAACAAGTTGAGCCGCACGCTGGTCAATCTGATCGCCAACGCGATCAAATTCACGCGCAACGGCACGGTGACGATCGCCGCGTCGCAGGATGCGAACGGCGACATCCGCTTTGCCGTTCACGATACCGGCCACGGGATTCCGCCGGAATCGTTCGAACAAATCTTCGAGAAATTCGGACAGCTCGAGTCGCGCAATCGCGTCGGCACCGGGCTCGGCCTCGCCTTCTGCAAGCTGGCAGTCGAGGCGCACGGCGGACGGATTCACGTCGAGAGCGCGCAGGGTGTGGGAAGCACGTTTTCATTCACGATTCCGCTCGCTGGCGAATCTCTATCTGCACCATTGAGATAATCCGCTGCGTGACCGACGCCCTCCCGCACTACTCCCTCGGCGCCACGGACGCCGAGCTTCGTCGGCTCATCGATCTCGCGTCGCACGAGGAAGATCGCGTCGTCGATGCATGCCGCCGCGCGGGGATTGGTGAAGGTGCGACGGTCTTCGATCTCGGCTGCGGGCCGCTCGGCGCGCTCGCGGCGCTCGCGAGAATCGTCGGAAGCAGCGGAAGGGTGATCGGCGTCGACGGCAGCGATGCTGCGTTGGTGAAAGCGCGCACGCTGCTCCCGCACGTCGCGTTCGTACACAGCAATGTGCATGACGCCGATCTCTCGGATGCAGATCTCGTCTACTGCCGTCTCATGCTCCTGCATCAGAACGATCCCGCACGGACGCTGCGAAAGATGAAGACGATGTTGCGGCCGGGTGGCGTCGTGATCGCGCACGAGCCATCCGATCTGTCCTCGCACGCGCCCACATCCGAACCTTATGTTCCGGCGATGACGCGTGTGTGGGAACTGGTCATCGCGGCCGCACGTGCTCGCGGTGCGCGAACCGATTTCGGACGAAAGGGCAGGAGCTATCTCGAGGACGCAGGTTTCACGATCGAAAGCCATCGTGCGTACATGGTTCACTATCCGCCGGCGATCGGTTACGAGATCCCGCGCGTCGCGCTGAATTCTCTTCGTCCAACGTTCGCCGAGCACGCGCTGGCGAGCGAGGACGAGCTCGCGCAGCTCGATCGTGAACTGCTGGACGCCAAGAATCGCGATGACGTCGAGTGGGTGTCGAGCCCGCTGATGATCGAGTGGATCGGCCGCGCTAACGACTGAGCCAGCGCACGGCGTTCTGCATGTACGTGCGAATGTCGTTCAACCGCTCGGGGAATCGCGTCAACTCATCGCCCGGCGCTTCCTCGAGGAACGACGGACAGCCCGCCGAGATGTCCCAGTTGTAGTCGAGGAAGTGATGGATGCTCGAGTGTGCGAGTCCGCGTCCGCGATCGGACGTCGCGTCGAGCGCCACGATCAGATTGAACGGACGAGAGGTTGTCTGACTCGTGCCGGCCGCGATCACGCGGGCGTTCGATTCATCGGACGGAACGCCGACTTCGCCTTCGTGCGGATGCGCGGGAAACCACTCGAGCGTGCTGCCGTCCGCGCGACGCAGCAGAGGATGCACCTCGCCCGACGCCGCGATGTGTTGATAGTCGCCGTTGCTGCCGGAGTGATAGTTCGGCCAGTCGATTCCGGTGTTCTCGCGATCGTCGCGAACGCGGCGCGACGGATCGGGACTGACGTTGCGCGAGTGGAAAAAGTGCGCGGCGCCGATGCCGCCGAGGTTGCAGATCGAGGAGCCGCAGTCATCGTGGTCGCGGGTAGAGAGGACGGCGCCGCCGCGCTGGACGAATGCAGTGATGCCTTCGCAATCGCCGGTGGTAATGCCTTCGCCGCTGTCGACACCGAAGAGCCAGAGTTGATCGTAATCCGCGCTGCCGAGCGTGGAGAGAACGGGATCGTTGCCTTCGCTGTTCGCGGTGCGATCGCGGGCCGTGACCTCGACGCCGTCCATCGACGCGAGCAGATTCGTCAGCAGCGAAAAACGTCCGATGTGCCAGTCGTTCTCGATGTGCGGAATCGTCGTCTGCAGCAAAATACGCGTCATGACGTCTATTTTAGCGACTCCTCTGCTGTTGATGCTCCTGCTTCCCGGCGATGCGCTCTGGGACACGTTGCAGCCGTTGTGCGGCAAAGCGTTTGCGGGAAAGCTCGTCGAAGGAACGGAGCCGTCCGATGCGGAGATCGGCAAGCAGACCCTGGTGATGCACGTGCGGCAGTGCAGCGCGTCCGAGATCCGCATCCCGTTTCACGTCGGCGAGAACCGCTCGCGAACGTGGGTGTTGACGCGCAGCGCGGATGGAGTGCGGCTGAAACACGATCATCGTCATGAGGATGGGACGGAGGATCGCGTGACGCAGTACGGCGGTGACACGCGTGTCACTGCTGATTCGCGATCGCTCGATTTCTACGCGGATGAGTACACGGCGAAGCTGCTCCCGAGTGCGGCGACGAACATCTGGACCGTGGCTGTCGATGACAGCACGTTCACGTATGGGCTGCGCCGTGAGGCGCAGGGGCGACGGTTTCGGGTGGTGTTCGATCTGACGAAACCGATCGCGCCGTAGTTTGGAGTGCGGCAGCCGCGGCTGCCGCTTTCGTATGCCACAGGCCGCGCACGAACATACAAAAGCGGCAGCTGCGGCTGCCGCACTCCAAACTCGTCACATCCCGTCACCAAACCGTTCATTGACCACCCGTCCCCCGCGTCGTACTCTCCGTCGCACGAAATGACCGAACGGTCATTCGGGTTACACGCCGGTCAGATGAGCGGAAAAACAAAGGAAAAGGTCGTCGAACAGTTCCGGTGCGAGTCCATCCAGGACGCCGCCATGCGCGTGATCGCGCGAAAAGGAATCGAAGAGACGACGATTCAGAACATCGCCGACGAGGCAGGGATCGCGAAGGGGACGGTCTACGTCTACTTCCGCGATCGCGACGAGCTGCTCGCGAAAACGGCCGATCGCGCATTCGAGGGATTGGTCAACGACCTGCGACCGCAGTTCGAAACATCCGGGCCGTTTGCCGATCGCCTGCGCGGTCTCGTGCAGCGGCAGTTGCGCTTCTTCGACGAGCATCGCGCGCTGTTTCGCGCCACGCTCGCGCTCACGCAGCGCGAGACGGAGCTGCGCAAGCAGGGCACGCGTTGCTACACCGAGTACGCCGCGATGCTGGCGCAGTTCCTCACCGACGCGAGCGCGGCAGGCGAGCTGCGGTCCGACATCGATCCGCAGGAGCTCGCGGCCGTCTATCGCGATTGCGTCCGCGGCGTGATCATCCGGCGCCTCGATCAGAAAGTACAGAAAGCAAGAAAGAGTGTGGAAGACGACGCCGAGTTGATCGTCTCCATCCTCCTTCATGGAATTCAGTCAGGAGACTCACAATGAAGCGAACCATCACTGCCGCGCTGTTGCTCGCCACGGGCGTCGTCACCGCGTGCTCGAAATCCGAGGCTGCCAAACCGGCGCCTCCTCCTCCCGGCGTCGTTGTGACGGCCGCCGTTCAGCGCGATGAACCGGTCGTGCGCGAATGGCTCGGCACGACCGAAGGCGACGTGAACGCAGAGATCCGTCCGAAGGTCGACGGCTATCTCCTGCGCCGCGTCTACGCTGAAGGTTCGTACGTGCGGCAGGGACAACTGCTGTTCGAGATCGATCCGCGTCAGGCGCAGGCTTCGTTGCGGCAGGCCGAGGCGAATCTCGCACAGGCCGATGCATCGCTTGCGAAATCACGACGCGACGTCGCGCGATACGAGCCGCTCGCGGCGCAGCGCGCGATCAGCCAGCAGGAGCTCGACAACGCGCGCTCCTCGCAGGAAGCAGCCGGCGCGAGCGTCGGCGCATTGAAAGCAGCGGTCGAGCAGGCGCGACTCAACGTCGCCTGGACGCGCGTGACGTCGCCGATCAACGGCATCGCCGGGATCGCGCAAGCGCAGGTCGGCAACCTCGTCGGACCGCAGAGCATCCTCGCGACGGTCTCGAAGGTCGATCCGGTCCGCGTCTCGTTTCCGATGAGCGAGCAGGAGTATCTGCACTTCCAGAATGACGCGCCGATGCGCAACGCCGAGCTCGAGCTCGTGCTCAGCGATGGCAGCGTGCATCCGCACAAAGGCCGCATTACCGTCGCCGGCCGCGACGTGAACGTGAAGACCGGCACGATCTCGATGGTCGGACTCTTCCCGAATCCCGGCAATGTGTTGCGTCCCGGCCAGTTCGCGAAAGTACGCGCGACGACCGAAGTGCATCGCGGCGCCGTGCTCATCCCGCAGCGCGCGGTCAATGAACTGCAGGGCACGTATCAGGTCGCAGTCGTTGGCGCGGACAACAAGGCTGATGTTCGTACCGTGAAACTCGGCGCCCGCGTCGGCGCGATGTGGATCGTCGACAGCGGCATCACCGCGGGCGAGCGCGTGGTCATCGAAGGCTTCTCGCGCGCGAAAGACGGCTCGCCCGTCACGCCGAAAGAAGACGAGGCGAAGTAATGGCTCGTTTCTTCATCGATCGTCCCGTCGTCTCCATCGTCATCTCCATCCTCACCGTCCTCGGCGGCCTCGTCGCGCTGCTCAATCTCCCGGTCGAGCAGTTCCCCGATCTCGTGCCGCCGATGATTCAGATTCAGGGGCAGTACCCCGGCGCCGACGCGATCACGATCGAACAGTCCGTGGCCACGCCGATCGAGCAGCAGATGAACGGCGTCGAGAACATGCTCTACGTCCAGTCGGTCAACGCGGGCGACGGTTCGTTCTCGACGCGCGTCACGTTCGACGTCGGCACGGACCGCAACACCGCGCAGGTCAACGCCCAGAATCGCGTGTCGCAGGCGCTGCCCAGCCTGCCGACCGAAGTGAGCCAGTTCGGTCTCACGTATCGCAAGACGCAGGGCTCGCCGCTGATGCTGATCTCGCTGTACTCGCCGAAAGGCACGTACGACCCGCTCTTCATCAGCAACTACGCCCTCATCAACGTCAATGACGCGATCTATCGCGTGTCGGGCGTCGGGCAGGCGTTGAACTTCGGTGCGGCCGAATACGCGATGCGGCTCTGGCTGCGTCCCGATCAGCTCGCGAAGCTCAGTCTCACCGCTGCCGATGTACAGCGCGCGGTCCAGCAGCAGAACGCGGTGAATCCGTCCGGACAGATCGGTGCGGAGCCGGTTCCGGAGGGACAGGAGTTCACGTACACGGTTCGTTCGCAGGGGCGTCTCGTGACTGCCGAGGAGTTCGGCAACATCGTCGTGCGCCTCAATCCGGATGGCTCCGCGGTACGCGTGCGCGATGTCGCACGCGTCGAGCTCGGAGCGCTTTCGTATCGCCAGCGCGCGCGCTTCAACGGCAGACCCTCCGCGAACGTCGCGGTCTTTCAGGCACCCGGCTCGAACGCGCTCGAAGTCGCCGAGGGCGTGAAGAAGACGATGGCGGAGCTGAAGACGCGCTTCCCGGAAGACATCGACTACACGATCTCCGTCGACACGACGCGACCCGTCACGGCGGGCATCGGCGAGATCCGCAGCACGCTCATCGAAGCGATGCTGCTGGTCATTCTCGTCGTATTCCTCTTCCTGCAGAACTGGCGCGCCACGATCATTCCGATCGTCGCCGTGCCGGTGTCGCTGATCGGAACGTTCGCGATCTTTCCGCTGCTTGGATTCTCGATCAACACACTCTCTCTCTTCGGACTCGTGCTCGCGATCGGACTCGTCGTCGATGACGCCATCGTCGTCGTCGAAGCGGTCGAGCATCACATCGAAGAGGGGATGTCGCCGCACGCCGCAACCGTGCAGGCGATGAAGGAAGTGTCCGGCCCCGTCGTTGCCATCGCGTTGATTCTCTCGTCCGTGTTTCTGCCGGCGGCGTTCATCGGCGGCATTCAGGGACGACTCAATCAACAGTTCGCGGTCACGATCGCCGTGTCGGTGCTGATCTCCGCGTTCAACGCGTTGACGCTGTCGCCGGCGCTGGCTGCGATGCTCCTTCGTCCGCGCAAGAAGTCGAACGGACCGCTGGCGCGCTTCTTCGGCGGATTCAATCGCGTCTTCGATAAATTCACGCGCGGCTACGTCAGCACCTCCGCGCTGCTGATTCGCAAGGCGGTGTTGTCGGTCGCGCTGCTGCTCGCATTCGCGCTCTTCGCGGGGCTCCTCGGTAAGAAGTTGCCGTCGAGCTTCGTGCCGCAGGAAGACGCGGCGTACATGCTGATCAACATTCAGCTGCCCGATGCGGCCTCGCTGCAACGCACGGACGTCGTCGCGAAGAAGGTCGAGAAGATCCTCGCCGAGACGAAAGGCGTGCAGTACTACAACACGATCGTCGGCTTCAGTTTGCTGTCGTCCGTTTCGAACTCGTACAGCGCGACGTTCTTCTCGCAGCTCGATGAATGGGACCTGCGTCACGAGGAAGGACTGAGCGCCACAGAGATCATTCAGAAACTGAATGGTCGGTTCCGCGCGGAGATCCCCGAGGCGACCATCTTCGCGTTCCAGCCGCCGCCGATTCCCGGCCTCGGCACCGCCGGCGGGTTCTCGCTCTGGCTGCAGGACCGCAGCGGTCAGGAGCCGGCGTTCCTCGACGAGAACCTGCAGAAGTTCCTCACGGCCGCGCGCGAGCGACCCGAGCTCGCGAACGTGAACAGTACGTTCCGCGCCGCGGTGCCGCAGGTGTTCGTCGACGTCGATCGCGACAAGGCGCTCAAGCAGGGCGTGCCGGTGAACGAGGTCTACGCGACGCTGCAAACGTTCCTCGGCGGCACGTTCGTGAATCAGTTCAATCGCTTCGGACGACAGTGGCGCGTGTTCCTGCAGGCCGAGGCGGAGGAGCGACTCACTCCGGAAGCGATCGGCCAGTTCTTCGTGCGCAACAACGACGGCAACATGGTTCCGCTCTCCGCGCTCGTGACGGTCCGCCAAACCTCGGGTGCCGAGTACACGCAACGCTTCAATCTCTATCGCGCTGCGCAGGTCACCGGCGCCGCCGCACCGGGCTACAGCTCGGGACAGGCGATGGCTGCGCTCGAAGACGTCGCGCGCGCAACGCTGCCGCGCGAGATGGGCTACGACTGGTCGGATTTGTCGTATCAGGAGAAGCGCGCCGCAGGCACGGCATCACGCGTATTCATCATGTCGCTGCTGTTCGTCTTCCTGATTCTCGCGGCGCTGTATGAAAGCTGGTCGCTGCCGTTCAGCGTGTTGCTGTCGGTGCCGATCGCGGTGTTCGGCGCATTCGCGGGATTGTTTCTGCGCAAGTACGACTTCGACGTGTACGGTCAGATCGGACTGGTCGTGCTCATCGGACTCGCTGCGAAAAACGCGATTCTGATCATCGAGTTCGCGAAGGCGGAGTTCGATCGCGAAGGCGATCTCGTCGCCGCTGCACTGCATGGCGCGAAGCTGCGTCTGCGTCCGATTCTCATGACGTCATTTGCATTCATCCTCGGCTGCGTTCCGCTGTGGCGCGCGAGTGGCGCGGGCGCGGCGGCGCGCAGGATTCTCGGTACGGTCGTCGTCTCCGGCATGCTCGCGGCGACGCTCCTGGCCATCTTCCTCATCCCCGTTCTCTACGTGCTCATCGAGCGGATCGCGGGATCGGAAAAGAAGAAAAAGTTGAAAGTGATCGAAGAGCCGGAGGTCGCACACTGATGGTTGCTCTCAAGCGAGGACTGCCGGCAGTCCTGTTGATTTTCATTGCAGCGTGCAAAACGGTCGGTCCCGATTATCAGAAGCCGGCCGTGGCGGTGCCTGACGCGTTCTACGGCGCTGCTGCGACGACCGAGTCGATCGCGGATGCGCAATGGTTCGACGTCTTCAGCGATCCCGTGTTGCGCTCGCTCATCGAAGAGGCGCTGCGCAACGGATATGACGTTCGCATCGCGACGGCGCGTGTCGAAGAAGCGCGTGCGCGGTATGGAATCGCGGGTGCGGCGAAGTTGCCCGAGGTGGATTACGAAGCGCGTGGTGGATATGGGCGGCAAGCCGGCGAGACCGGTGCGGCGTTCCTCGGGAACGTCGGCGCGTTCTGGGAAATCGATCTATGGGGACGCATCCGTCGACTGAACGAGGCGGCGCGTGCACAGTACCTCGGTTCCGAGGAAGGGCGTCGCGCGGTGCGACTCGCGCTGGCGTCGGAGGTTGCGTCCGCGTATTTCGATCTGCGCGAGCTCGATGAAGAGCTGGACATCGCGCGACGCACGGCAGGCGCGTTCGGAAACACGTACGAGTTGTTCGACAACCGGCTGCGCGGCGGCACTGCCTCGGGTTTGGAAACGTCGCGCGCAGAAGCATTGCTGGCGAATGCGGCGGCGCTGATTCCGCTGATCGAAGCGGACATCATTGCGACCGAAAATCAGATCAACGTGTTGCTCGGTCGCGTGCCGGGACCGATTCCGCGCGGCGGCGCGCTCGCGGCGCAGCCGATTCCGGCTGCGGTGCCGGGCGGACTTCCTGCGGCGCTTTTGCTGCGACGTCCTGATGTTCGTGCAGCGGAGCAGGCACTCATCGCAGCGAACGCGAACGTCGGCGTTGCGCAGGCCGCGTTCTATCCGTCGCTGTCGCTGACGGGACTCCTCGGCGTGCAGAGCGAGGAGTTGGGCGACCTGTTCGGCGAAGGGCGCGTGTGGAACATCCAGGCCGGACTCCTCGGTCCGATCTTCAACGCAGGACGTTTGCGCAATCAACATCGCGCTGCGGTCGCGCAGTTCGATGTGGCGCTCGCGCAGTACGAACAGTCCGTCACACGCGCGCTGGCGGATGTGTCGACGTCACTCGTGTCGCTCGAAAAATTCGCCGCAGCGGAAGAGCAACGGCAACGCGCGTTGCGTGCGAATCAGGAAGCGGTGCGACTGGTGACGCTGCGCTACGACTCCGGCTTCTCCGCGTACTTTGAAGTGCTCGATGCAATGCAGCAGTTGTTCACGGCCGAGAACAATCTCGCACGCACGCGGCGCGATCGGCTCGTGGCACTGGTCCGTTTGTATCGCGTCCTCGGCGGCGGCTGGCAGACGTAGAATCCTTCGCAGACTAAATTTGCACGCTGTCATCCCGAGCGGAGCGAGGGACCTGGGAGGGCGGGGCACAAGGCTCGTGTCTGTCGCCCACCCTCCCGGGTCCCTCGCTCCGCTCGGGATGACAGTGGTGTATCAGGGAGACTTCATGGATCGATTCGTCATTCCAGTGGCAGCAGGCATGCTCGCAGCCGCCATCGCTTTCCCGGTCGCCGCACAGCCGGCTCCGGTGAAGCAGTCGTTCACTGCCATCCGTCCCGGCGCGATTCGCGCGCACACGAAGTACCTGTCGAGCGATCTGCTCGAAGGACGTGGCCCCGGAACGCGCGGCGACGAGCTGGCCACGCAGTACATCGCGACGCAGTTCGAGTCGTACGGCCTCGAGCCCGCCGGCGACAACGGCACGTACTTTCAGAAGGTCTCGCTCCTTGGCATCACGACCGATGCACCGAAGTCGACGTTCTCGTTCTCGAAGCTCGGCGCGCTGCAGTTCCGCGATGAGATCGTCGGCGGCAATCAGTCGCAGCTCGAAAGCACGGCGATCGATTCCGACGTGATCTTCGTCGGCCACGGCGTCTCCGCGCCCGAGTATCAGTGGGACGACTACAAGGGTGTCGACGTCAAAGGCAAGACCGTGATCATGCTCGTCGACGATCCGCCGTCGACGGAGAAAGAGCCCGATCTCTTCCGCGGCCGGGCGCGCACGTATTACGGACGCTGGACGTACAAGTACGAGATGGGCACCGCGCGCGGCGCGCAGGCCGTCATCCTCGTGCACACCGATCCCGCCGCCGGTTACGGATGGCAGGTCGTGCGCAATTCATGGGGCGGCGAGCAGTCGTACGTGAAGCTTCCCGCGGGGAAACACGCGCTCTCCTTCGCCGGCTGGATCACGCAGGCGAAAGCGCAGGAGCTGTTCAAAGCCGCGGGTCAGGATCTCGAGAAACTGACGGCGCTCGCGCACACGCGCGACTTCAAACCGGTGCCGCTCGGCGTGAAGTTTCAGGCGGATGTGAAGAGCACGATCCGTCCGTTCGATACCGCAAATGTCGTCGCGCGTCTCGAAGGCAGCGACGCCGCGCTGAAGAACGAAGCAGTCCTCTACAGCGCCCATCACGATCACATCGGCATCGGCACGCCCGATGACGACGACAAGACCGACACGATTTACAACGGTGCGATCGACAACGCGAGCGGCACGGCCACCGTGCTCGAGCTTGCGCGCGTCTGGAGCGAGATGAATCCGCGTCCGAAGCGGAGCATTCTCTTCGCCCTCGTCGCCGCGGAAGAGCAGGGTCTGCTCGGTTCCGAATACTTCGGACAGAATCCCGCGATCCCCGCAGGAAAAATCGGACTGGGCATCAATCTCGACGCGCTCAATCTGTTCGGCGAAGTCACGGAGGTGACGATGATCGGCGTCGATCGCACGACGTTCTTCCCGATCGCGCAGAACGTGACGAAGGCGATGGCGCTGACGATCGTTCCCGATCAGGCGCCGGAGCAGGGTTCGTACTACCGCTCCGATCACTTCAGTCTCGCGAAGGCAGGCGTGCCCGCGTTCTCCATCAAGCAGGGATTGGAAGTGAAGGACAAACCTGCCGGCACCGGTCAGGCGAAGTCGAAGGAGTATCGCGAGAAGCACTATCACCAGCCGAGCGACGAATTCGACGCGACGTGGGACTTCAATTCCGCGGCGCAGGTCGCTCGTCTTTCACTGTGGCTCGGTTATGAAGCCGCGCAGGCCACCGACCTTCCGATGTGGCTGGAAGGCGAAGAGTTTTACGCGAAGACGGCGGCAGTCCGTAAGAAGTGAAGTAGCGCTCGCCATCCTTGGTACTCTTGCTGCTAAGAGCCTCCGCCCGGAGGCTCTTTTTTATGAGACATGCAGTACCGATCACACTCTCTCTTCTGGTTCTCGTCCTGGCAGTCCCGATGTCCGCACAAAGCCGCGGCTTCGACCTCACCGCGAACGCGGTCTGGCTCGATCCGAGCAGCGAAGGTACGTTCGATTCCGACCCGGACAATGCGTTCGACGTCAGTTTCGACAGCACGGTGGGCTATGGCGTCGCCGCGAACGTATTCTTCGGCGATCGGATCTCGACCGAGTTCGCCATCTCGCGCGTCAGCAACGATGTTAACTTCGACTCGGGCACGTTCGATGACAACGCGACGGCGGAGATCATGCCGATCACGGCTGTCCTGCAGTTTCACTTTGCGCCGAACGGCGTGATCGATCCGTACATCGGCGCGGGCGCAGCGTATGTGCTCATCGACGACGTCGACCGCCCGGACGAACTGAACAACATCGACTTCGAGCGCCTCGACTTCAACGACGACATCGGTCTCGCGCTCAACGCCGGCCTCGGCATCCGCCTGGCGAGCAATTTCGGACTCAACCTCGACGCGAAGTACGTTCCGCTCGAATCGTCGGCCACGGCGGTAGGAACGATCGGCAATCAGGAAGTGAAGTTCGACATGAGCCCCGTGATCTTCTCCGCGGGGCTCTCGCTGCGGTTCTAGTTTGGAGTGGGGGGG
>DASYLL010000294.1:0-12499 GCA_036009605.1 Thermoanaerobaculia bacterium
CACCCGAACTACTACGGCGCGTTCGTGCTCGATCCGGACGGCTACAACATCGAAGCAGTCTGCCATCAGCGATAGGAAAGCAGTGGAGCGCCGAAGCGCTCCACTGCCGGGTTCATCATCCGCGCGAGTACAACTTCAGCACGAACGCAGCGCCGATCGCGCCGCCACCACCCACCGGACCACCCGACCACCACACATCGACAACGTAGTCGCCCGGAGGCACTTCGCCGCGGCCGAATCCAACGCGCTGGAAGAAGTTGGATCCGAACGTGTCGACGTCGCGCTCCGCTTCGACGGCCACGGCCGGGCCGTATTGACCGTACGGCGTCTCGTAGTGCCCGTACATGTGCTGCGGGAGGCCGCCGGCGATGGCCGGCGTGAGCGAGACCTGGAACATGGTCAGGCTGGCCACGCCGTAGGTCTGCGCGCTGCCGACGATGGCGCTGAAGTGCGCGTCGAGGCAGGTGCCTTCGACGAGACGCACTCGGGTCGTGAGGACCGGCGTCTTGTCGAAGCGGCCGCTCTCGCCGCCACCGGTGACGTTGCTCCAGTTGAAGTTCGTCGACTTCTGGCCTTCGAAGCCGACGTCGGTGATCAGCGACACGGGACCGCGGCACTCGGCCGGCTTCTCCGGGTCATGCAGATTCGAAGCTGCCGCCGCGGCGCCTTTGTTCGGGTCGAGCGAAAGGAAGCCGCGCGGCGATTGCGCGGCAAGCGTCGTCGCCGCGACCATTGCGATGATGAAAACGAATACACGTCCATTGCGGTTCATGAAATGAAACTCCTGAGATCCAGACGCTCCCGTCAAACCGCCTCATCCGCGTCTGGCCTAAGGATGGATGGCGGCATGCCCTGATGGGCACTCCCAACGACGTCGTTATGTCGTTAGTGACGGAAGGGCGTGAATCGTTTCATCCGCCCGCAAGAAATCAGTAGATATCTTCGCGCTTGTGATACCCGTCTTTGATGATCGTCGCGTCGAGGTTCGCTTTATCGACCGCGATCGGCGCGTGCAGAATCGCCGGCACGTCTTTCTTGCCGTTGTTGATCGTGTCGGTCGTCTCGACCGGCTGCTTCCGCGCGAGCTTCACCGCTGCGTCGACGGCGCTGAACGCCAGCGGCTGAATCTGCTTGTAGATGGTCATCGTCTGCGTGCCCCGCGCGATGCGCTGCACGGCGTCTTTCTGCGCGTCCTGTCCCGTGACCAGCACCTTGCCGGCGAGGCCGACCGCGTCGAGCGCGGAGATCGCGCCGCCCGCGGTGCCGTCGTTCGACGCCACGATCGCATCGATCTTTTTCCCGGTCTTCGTCAACGCATCCTCGGTGATGCGCAGTGCCTCATCCGCGCGCCACTCTTTCGCAAACTGGCTGGAGATGATCTTCACATCGCCGCGATCGATGGCGGGCTGCAGCACTTTCATCTGACCGTTGCGCAACAGGATGGCGTTGTAGTCCGTCGGCGAGCCGCCGATGAGCACGTAGTTGCCCTTCGGCACGTGCTGCAGCGCGTACTCGGCCTGCATCTCGCCCATCCTCTCGACCTGGTGCGAGACGTAGAGATCGACGTCGGAGTTGCGAATCAGACGGTCGTACGCGATGACCGGAACGCCTTTCGCGTGCGCGTTTTCGACGATCGACGCCGCGATCTCGCCGTTGTGCGGCGCAACGATCAATACGTCGACGCCTTTGATGAGCATGTTGTCGCACTGCTTGGTCTGCACGGCGTCATCGCCGTTCGCGACCTGCACGTCGAGCACCGCGCCGAGCTCTTTCGCGCGCTGTTCGACGAGCTGCTTGTCGCGCTGCCAGCGCTCTTCTTTGAGCGTGTCCATCGAGAAGCCGATGCGGATGGGACGGTCGGCCGACGACGAGGTCGTGGCGGTTTCGGTCGGCGCATTCACGCACGACGCAAGCAGGACGATCGCGCAGGCGGCGAGGATGCGAAGGGAGTGTTGGCTCGGCCTTCTCCCCTCCGTGGGGGGAGAAGGTGCCGAAGGCGGATGAGGGGTTGTCACGACAAGCTCACTGCCCATAGATGTCTTCACGTTTGTGGTACCCATCCTTGATGACCGTTGCATCCACATTGTCTTTATCTACCGCAATCGATCCATGCAAAATCGACGGCACGTCGATCTTGCCGTTGTTGATCTTGTGCGGCGCGTCGACCGGCTGTTTGCGCGCGAGCTTGATCGCCGCTTCGACCGCGCTGAACGCGAGCGGCTGGATCGGCGTATAGATCGTCATCGTCTGCTTGCCCGCGATCACCCGCTGCAGCGCGTCTTTCTGCGCGTCGAGTCCGGTGACGAGTACCTTGCCGTCGAGCTTCGCCGCTTCGAGCGCGGAGATCGCGCCGCCCGCCGTGCCGTCGTTCGACGCCACGATTGCATCGATCTTTCTCCCGGTCCGCGTCAACGCATCCTCGGTGATGCGCAGCGCTTCATCGGCGCGCCAGTCCTTCGCGAACTGCTGCGAGATGATCTTGATATCTCCGCGATCGATGGCCGGTTTGAGCACGCGCAGCTGGCCGTCGCGAAGAATCAGCGCGTTGTAATCCGTCGGCGCGCCGCCGATGAGCACGTAGTTGCCTTTCGGGACGCGATCGAGCGCGTACTGTGCCTGCATCTCGCCGATCTTTTCCTGTTCGTGCGCGACGTGCAGGTCGACGTCGGAGTTGCGGATCATCCGATCGTACGCGATCACCGGCACGCCGCGCCGATGTGCAGCCTCGACAATCGACGCCGCGATCTCACCGTTGTGCGGCGCGACGATCAGTACGTCCACGCCCTTGATGAGCATGTTGTCGCACTGCTTGGTCTGCACGGCGTCATCACCGTTCGCGACCTGGATGTCGAGCACGGCGCCGAGCTCTTTCGCGCGCTGCTCGACGAACTGCTTGTCGCGCTGCCAGCGCTCCTCTTTGAGCGTGTCCATCGAAAAGCCGATGCGGATCGGGCGATCGGCCACGGATGCAGGTGTGGCAGCTTCCTTCGGCGCGTCCGCGCACGAAACCGTGAGGATGAGGGCAGCGATCAGGGGCAGACGCGGCAGCTTCATTCGAATGTCGTCCTCCGGATGAGTGTGCTGCTCGTTGTACACTCACTGGCCTTCGAGAACAACATGATGATGACGAATCGCGCGCCCCTTGCGATCCTCTTTCTCGTCCTCTCCTTTCCACTCGCAGCGCAAACCGTTCATCCGGAGGAATGGCCTGCCATCCCGAGCGTCGTCCCGCGCGACGCCGCCATCGAACGACGCATCGAGCAGATCCTAGGCAGAATGTCGCTCGAGGAAAAAGCGGGTCAGGTCATCCAGGCCAGCGTCACGACCACGAAGCCCGAGGACATCAAAACGTATCACCTCGGGTCGGTGCTGAATGGCGGCGGCGCGTTCCCCGGCGGCGACAACCGCAAGGCGACCTTCCGCGACTGGCTCGCACTGTCGGATGCGTATTACGACGCGTCGATGGATACGTCGGATGGCAAGATCGCGATTCCGATCATCTGGGGCACGGACGCGGTACACGGCCATGCGAACATCGTCGGCGCGACCGTCTTTCCGCAGAACATCGGCCTCGGCGCCACGCGCAATTTCGACCTCATCCGCCGCGTCGGCGAGATCACGGCGACCGAGATGACGGTCAGCGGCATCAACTGGAACTTCTCGCCCGTCGTTGCGGTCGCGCGCGATGATCGCTGGGGACGCACGTACGAAACGTACTCGGAAGATCCCGCAATCGTGCGCGCTGCTTCGGCGAGCATGATCGAAGGACTCTCCGGAAAAGTGCGCACGCCGGCCTATCTGAAGTACGGACGCGTCGTCGGCACCGCGAAGCATTTCATCGGCGACGGCGGAACGTTCGAAGGAAAAGATCAGAACGACAACTTCACGACCGAAGCCGAGCTGCGCGACATTCACGGCGCGGGCTATTTCGGCGCGTTTCAATCGGGCGCACAGGCCGTCATGGTTTCGCAGAGCAGCTGGCACGGACGCGAGCTCGCGGGCGAGCGCGCGCTGCTCGTCGACGTGCTGCGCAATCGGCTCGGCTTCGACGGCATTCTCGTCGGCGACTGGAACGTTCACGGCCAGATTCCCGGCTGCTCGAACGCGAGCTGCGCGGCCGCGCTCAACGCCGGCCTCGACATGTTCATGGTGCCGGACGATTGGAAGGCACTCTACGGAAACATCATCGCGCAGGTGAAATCGGGCGAAGTGCCGCTGGCGCGTCTCGATGATGCGGTGCGCCGTATTCTGCGCGTGAAACTGCGCGCGGGACTCTTCACGAACGTGAAGCCGTCGAAGCGCGCGCTCGGCGGAAAAGCAGAGCACTTCGGATCGCCCGCGCATCGCCAGGTCGCCCGGCAGGCCGTGCGCGAATCGATCGTGCTGTTGAAAAACGACGGCGTCCTTCCGATCGCCGCAACGAAGAACGTTCTCGTCGCCGGCGACGGCGCAAATGACCTTGGCAAACAGACAGGCGGCTGGACCGTCTCATGGCAGGGCACCGAAAACACGAACGAGAACTTCCCCGGCGCGACGTCGATCTGGGAAGGCATTCGCGCTGCTGTTACCGCAGGCGGCGGAAGCGCGACGCTGAGCGTCGACGGCTCGTTCACGCAGAAGCCCGATGTCGCCGTCGTCGTGTTCGGCGAGAACCCGTACGCGGAGTGGGAAGGCGACATCAAGACACTCGTCTACGACAACGCGAAGGATCTGACGACGCTGCGCCGTCTGCGCGCGGCCGGCGTGCCGGTCGTGTCGGTGTTTCTGTCGGGACGTCCGATGTGGGTGAATCCGCATCTCAACGCATCGAATGCATTCGTCGCCGCGTGGCTGCCGGGCACGGAAGGCAACGGCGTGTCCGATGTGCTCATCGGCGGCGCGACGGATTTCAAGGGGAAGCTTTCGTTCTCGTGGCCGAAGTCGCCGACGCAGCTGATCCTCAACTACGGCGACGTCAACTACGACCCGCTCTTCCCTCTCGGCTACGGCCTTACCTACAAAGATCGCGGCGATCTACCGCGGTTGTCCGAGGATCGGACGGGCGTCGATCCCGGGCGGATGTTCTTCAGTGCGGGTGCAGTGGCTCCGTACGAGCTGATTGTCGATGAAGGCATCGCGCGTCAGGACGAAGCGGGTGGCCGACTCGTGCTCGCATGGCCGGGCAATGCGCAACGTACGGTTGCGCTGCGCGGCAAAGAGCCGGCGTCGATGCTGCTCGAAACGAACGGCGGCAAGGATCTCGCGATCGACGTGCTCGTCGAAAAACATCCGACGAAGCCTGTGATGCTCGCCGTCGAATGCGGTGAGTTGTGCAGCGGTGAAGTGGACATCACGTCGCGGCTGCAGGCGCAACCGCTCAATGAATGGCGCGTGCTACGCGTGCCCTTGCGCTGCTTTGCGGCGGCGGGTGCGGACATGAGTCGCGTGACGGCGCCGTTCCGCGTGAGCACGGATGGCGCGGTGATTCTGCGCGTCGCAGATGTGGAACTGGTGCCGGGAAAAAGCGAATGCCCCCAGTGACGACGCTGTCATCCCGAGCGTGAGCGAGGGATGACAAACTGGTCAGCGCTGAAGCGACTCCGCCAGCACGCTGAGCAGTTCCTCGTCGGGATCCTGACTGTGCTCCCAGTACATCACGCCGCCGAGTCGGTGTTTGCGGATGAAGTCTGCCTTCACGCGCAGTGAACGTGGATCGTCATACGAGATGAACGTCGTCGATTGAGCGTCCCACACGTACGGCGCCTGCGCTTCATCGTCCCAAAGTCGTTCGCCCGATTGCGCGGCCATGCCGGACCACGACACTTCGATCGCTTTCGCGTAGGGTTGATTGAAGCCGTTGTTCAACGGATTCACGCCGGTCCAGCCGCGTCCATAGAACGGCACGCCCATCACGATCTTCGATGGCGGAATGCCTGCGTCGAGATGCTGCCGCACAAAAGACGCGGCGGACAGACCATCGCCGTGTAACGCGGAGTGATGACCGGTCGTCGGCGTCCATTCGCCCGCGAAGTCGTACGTCATGATGTTGATCCAGTCGAGATAGACGTGCAGGCGATCCATTTCCGTGTGCTCGAAATACTCGCCCGCGGATGATGCGATCGTGATCAGGTACGCGTCACCGAGTTTCTCGCGCAGCGCTTTCAGCATCAGCGTGAAGTTTTGTTTGTCTTCCGCGCGGTACTTGATGCCGGGACCGGGTTGGCCGGGATACTCCCAGTCGAGATCGATGCCGTCGAGTCGATGTTCTCGCAGTACATCGAGCGCGCTCGTTGCGAATTTCTCGCGCGATGCATCGGTGAGGGCGGCGTCCGAGAAATGGTCCGCTCCCCATCCGCCGACGGAGAGCAGGATCTTCAATTGCGGATTCTTTGTTTTGAGCGCGCCCAGCTGCGCGAGTCGCGGCGGCGCTTTTTCGTCGAGAACGATCAGGCCGTCGGTGCTGACCAAGCCGAACGCGTAGTTGATGTGCGTCAGCTTCTCCGCGCCCATGCGCGGGATGTCAGTGTCGTTGAAGGCGTACGCGATGATGCGGTAGCGCGATGTCGTGCTGCATGCGCAGAGCAGGAGGAGCACGAACGCGAGCGGAATGCTCCGGAAGCTCATCGTACTATTCAACCATGCTGCGAATGGCGTGTGCGGGTCTGGCGATTGTCGTGGCGCTCGGCGCTTCGTCCGCACCGCGCCGATACGCATCGGGAACAATCCTTCCGTCGCATCGCACGCGTGCGCAACTCGATGAAGACCTGCGCGCGTACTACGCGGTATGGAAGACAAACTTTCTCAAGGACGCCGGCCCGAATCTCTATCGCGTTTCATTCGGCAGTACGAATCCGGGACGCACGGTTTCGGAGGGGCAGGGATACGGGATGATGATCGCGGCGCTGATCGCCGGGTACGATCCCGATGCGCGGCGCATCTTCGACGGACTATGGCGCTTCGCGCGCAAGTATCCGAGTAGCGCCGACGCGCGACTCATGAGCTGGCAGGTTCCGCCCGGCGATAGCGACAGCGCGTTCGATGGCGATGCCGATATCGCGTACGCGTTGTTGCTCGCGCACTCGCAATGGGGCAGCGATGGGGAGATCGACTATCGCGCAGCCGCGAAAATCGTGATCGCCGGAATCCTGGAGTCGACGATCGGACCGGACAGCCGCTTGCCGATGCTCGGCGACTGGGTGAATCCGAATGGCGAGAAATACAACCAGTTCACGACGCGCCCGTCGGATTTCATGCCGGAGCATTTCCGCGCGTTTCTGCGTGCGACCGGAAATCCCGCGTGGACGCGCGTGATCGCGGAAACGCAGGCGCTCGTCACGTCGCTGCAGTCTTTGCATGACACGGGACTCTTGCCGGACTTCGTCGTTCGCGGCGCTCCAGCGCCTGCGCATTTTCTCGAAGCGGAAACGGATGGCGACTACAGCTACAACGCCGGACGTGTGCCGTGGCGACTCGGCATCGACGCGCTGTTGAATGGCGATGCGGTTTCGCGCACGCAGGCGCGGCGCATCTCGGAATGGGCCCGTGTTGCGACGAACGGTGATCCGTTGCGATTGCGCGGTGGCTATCGCCTCGACGGAACGATGATTCCGGGACGCGACTACTTCACGATCTTCTTCGCCGCGCCGATCGGCGTCGCCGCGATGAATGAGCCCGCGCAACAGGAATGGCTGAACGATGTGTATGACGCGGTCCGCGCGCGGCACGAGGATTACTACGAGGACAGCGTCACGCTGCTGTGCATGTTCGCGATGACGGGGAACGCGTGGAGGCCGGAGGGTGGGCGGCGGCGGGGAGTGCGGCATTGATTTGGAGTGCGGCAGCCGCAGCTGCCGCTTTTGTATGCCACAGCGCGAATGGCAAACATACGAAAGCGGCGGCTGTGGCCGCCGCACTCCAAACTATCGCCGCATCAGCGCCTGGTACTGCCTTCCCCTTTGAACCGCGTCGGCCAACTCCGCCCGCCGCCCTTCCCGCGAATACACATCGGCGAGCAGGAAATGGCCGAGCGCTTTCAGCTCAGGTTCTTTCGTTCGCTCGAGTCCCGCGCGCGCCAATCGCTCGACTTCGTCGAGCTGACCGCGCGACAGCAACACACGCGCGAGTAGCAGATACGGGCGTGCACCCGTCGGGTCCTGTTCGATCAACGTCCGCATTTGCGCCTCGGCACCCGCAACGTCGCCCGTGCGGAGCATCAGATCGCCGAGGTTGAATCGCGCGACGTGTGATTTGGGTTGCGCGGCTAACTCATCCTCATAGGCGCGACGTGCATCCGCAGCGCGTCCCTGCCGTTCCCGCAAGAGCGCGAGATGAAAGTGCGCGAGCGGAAACTTCGGATACTCCTTCACGATCTCCGCGAGATGCTGCTCCGCCTCGGGCAACTGTCCCGCGGCAATCAGCGCAGCGGCGAGATTCAATCGGCTGCGACTGAGCTTCGGCTGGATCTCGACAGCCTTGCGCAACAACGGCAAGGCCTGCGCGTGATCGTTGTCGGCCATGTGTACATCGGCCATGAGCTCGTACGCGCGTGTGTTCATCGCATCGGTTGCAAGCGCGCGACGACAGATCGCGATCATCTCCGCCCGCCGTCCTTCCTCGGACAACAACTCCGCCATCGCGATGAGCGCGCGCACGTTGCCGGGATCCTGTTTCAGGTACGCATCGAGGATCGTCTTCGCATCGCCGGCGCGGCCGATCTTGCGATACGCGGACGCGAGCAGAAGTTGCGCCTGCCGCACGCTCGGATCGTCATCGAGCACGATCTCCAGCACCTCGGCCGCTTCCTTGTACTCGTCTTTCGCGATGAGATTCGCGGCGTAGCCGACGGACTCGAAGAGATGGATCTTGTCTTTCGGATCGGCGAGATGCGCGCCTTCGGTCGGGACCGCGGTGCCGGCGACGTATCCGAGGGACGCGAGCATGCGCATCGTTTCCTGATCGAGATTCGCCTCCTCGGTCTTCGGCGCGCGCCGCTCCCCTTCCTCGCGAATTTTCTTCAGCTCCGCGCGCAACTGCACGGCGACGCGGCGCAAGTCCTCGAGTCGATTCTTCGTTTCGCCGGGATCGGATTTCAGCTCGTAGAGCTCACTGCGCGGCGCGTCGATGTATTTGTAGCCATCGCCGCGGATGCTGTAGAGCGCGGCCCATCCGTACTGAAGATTCGTCGCCATCGATTCGCTGTACGCGTAGCGCGGCGCGTCTTCGTCCTCGCCGCGCACGAGCGGCATGAGCGAACGACCTTCGACATCCGCCGCCGCCTCGCCGGTCATCAGCTCGAGTAGCGTCGGAAAGATGTCGACGGTTCGCACCTGCTTCGTCACGCGCACGCCTGACATGCCGGGCACGCGCATGAGCAGCGGCACGTGTACGGCGTAGTCGTAGACGAAGTAGCCGTGCTCGTCCTCGCCGTGACTGCCGAGGCCTTCGCCGTGATCGCCGACGATCACGACGATCGTGTTGTCCTCGAGCTTCGCGCTTTCGAGCCACGACAGCACGCGGCCGACCTGCGAATCGGCGAACGTGATCTCGCCGTCGTAGCCGCGCAGCGGCGGCGGCGGTTCGTACGGAACGTGTGCATCGTAGTAATGCAGCCATGCGAAGAACGGCTTTGTGTTCTGGCCCCGCAGCCATTGCAGCGCGGCGTCCGTCACCTGATTCGCGGGACGCTGCACGCGTGCAAGATCGAGTCGCTGATCCTTGCCGAGGTGGAACTCATCGTCGTAATGATCGAAGCCTTGTGCGAGACCCCAGCGTCCATCGAGCACGAACGCGCCTGCGAACGCGGCGGTCGCGTAGCCCTTCTCCTTCAACTTCTCGGCGAGCGTGTGATTCGCTTCCGCGAGCGCAGCGTCGCCGTTCAAACGCACGCCGTGTTGCGGCGGATAGAGCCCGGTCATGATCGACGAATGCGACGGCAGCGTGTACGCCGTCGGCGTGATGCACTGCTCGAAGAAGACGCCGTCGCTCGCGAGTTTGTCGAGATGCGGCGTCTGCGCGGATGCGTAACCGTACGCGCCGATGTGATCCGCGCGCGTCGTGTCGAGTGTGATGATGATCAGGTTCGCGTTGCGCAGCTCCTGACGCGCGAACGGAACCTTGCCGCGAAACGTCATGATGATGACGACCGCCGCGAGACTCAGTCCCGGCACGAGCAAAAAAAATCGGAGGATCCTCACGGACCCTCCGATTGTAACGGCAGAAAACAGCGCGCCGGTTAGAAGCCCAGCTTCACTCCTGCGCGTACGGTTCGCGGCTGCACGAGACCGTAGACGCGGCCGTAGTCGGCCTCGTGGAAGCCGACGCGGTTCGGCGAGTTCTCGTTGAACGCGTTGAGCACGTCGAGAGAGACGCTCAGTCCGTAGCCGCGCACGGCGAAGCGCTTGGAGAGACTGAGATCGATGATCGACGTCGACGGAGTCCAGTCGGGCTTCGTCGGATCGTCGGCGACCATGAAGCCGTGCCATCCGGTGCCGAGGAAGACGCCGGGCTGCAGATCGGTCATCCAGGTTGCGAACGTCGGCAGCTCCTGCACCGCAAAGAACGGACGGCCCGAATCGAAGCGATAGCGCAGACCGAAATCGGTCTCGATGCGCGGGAGCGTGTAGCTACCCGAGATCTTGACCATCCACTTCGGCGTCATCGGCAGCGGTCCGTCGAGGTTGTTCTGGAAGTGATTCATCGTGCTGCCGAACGGCGTGTCCATCACGAGCGGGCCGTCGATGTACCAGTTCTGATCGACGGTGCGCGGCGCGATGCCGTCGCTCTGATTCCAGTTGATCGCGGCCAGCGCCTGCCACCTCTTTGCGTAACGTTTGGTGAGCACGAGCTGCAGGCCGTGGAAGACGCGATCGGCCTCCTCGCCCGCGAATTCGTCGACGTTCACCGTGCGATAGCCGGTGTTGTCGAGGATGAACTTCGCGTCCGCGACGTCGAAGACGCCGTCACCGTTGTAATCGGTGCGCTCCACTTCCCAGACCTGCGTCTCGTAATCCGTCCACGTCGTGAACGGCGACGACGTCCAGTTCCAGTACTCACCCGTGGCCGTGTTGTACGGGCGCAGCGCGAGCAGGTCCCTGGTCTGCTTGAGGATGTAGCCCGCTTCGATGGCGATGTCGGAGCCGAGCTGGCGCTGAATGGAGATGTGGAACTGATCGGTGTACGGGCTGCCGGTGCCGTCGGCGACTTCGAGCGCCCACGTCGGATCGGGACGGCTGCTCGACACGAGCACGTTCGGCGGACGTCCGACGAGCAGTCGCGTCGCCGGCCGCACTTCATCGAAATCGAACTTGCCGTTGTGATTCAGATCGACTTGCGACATCGGCAGGAAGTATCGCCAGTGTTCCTGCAGCGCGGGCTCCATGTCGGGCCCGAGTCTTCGCAAGCTTTCTACGCCGAGTGGCGCGTAGTACCTCCCGACGTGTGCTCGAAGGACGGTCTTCTGATCCTGTGTCAGCACGAATGCAAATCCGAGTCGCGGTGAGAAGGTCTTGAAGTCGTAGATGTTGTCGGTGCCTTCTCGCGTGCGCAGCACCGACGGATTGTTGATGTCGCCCGGCGTCGTCGGCATCTCGTAGACGGCGCCTTCTCCGTACTTCGCGGTCATGCGGTCGTAGCGGAGACCGGCGTCGACCGTCAAGCGATTGTTGACCTGCCAGCTGTCATCGACGAAGAGTCCCGTCGATCCGGCCTGACGCACGGTCAGCCACGGATTGCGATAGGTCTTGAGGTTGTAGAACGGCACGACCGGGTCTTCGTCCGTGCCCCACTGCCAGTCTTCGGGACCGTTCCACCACCAGTCCGCGGCTTGCGAGTCGATCTGGTAGGGATAGGGATACGCGAAGTTCGCGTAGCCCTGGAAGTATCCGCCCTGCCAGTCGCCGCGGCTGGTCGTGTACTGCACGCCGAACTTCACTTCGTGCTGTCCGAGGAACTGCGCGGCGTAGTGCGTGTAGTCGGCCTGGATCGTCTGGCGCTTCGACTTCTGCGCTTCGACGAACGGGAAATCGCCGCCGAGTCCGATGCTCTGGCCGCCGGTGAATTTCCACCAGTTGATGAAGCCGGGCGCACCCGAGTTCGCCGGAATGCTCGGATGCTCCTCGGTCTTGAATCCGAGGTACTTGAACGACGACAGATCGCTGTCCGACATCACCCACTGATACTGAAGCTGGAACGTGTCGTTGTCGCGCGGCTGGTCATAGACCATCGAAGCGTCCCACGTCTGACCCCAGCTGTTGTTGCCGGCGCGGAGGTCTTCCGTGTGATACGCGACCCACGCGCGGTGCTTCGCGTTGAAGTCCGCGGTGACCTTCAGATCGAACAGGTTCGCGCTGTACGTCGCGAGCGGCTCGAAGAGCGGCGTGTCGGTCTCGGCGCCGTACTTCGCATAGCCGCCGTAGAACCAGACCTTGTCGCGAATGACGGGACCGCCGAACGCGAAACTGGTCTCCCAGTTTTCCATCGGCGTGGTCGTGAGGTCATCGGTCGGCACGGCGGAGAAGAGGTC
>DASYLL010000295.1:0-18087 GCA_036009605.1 Thermoanaerobaculia bacterium
CGAGCAGTTTTCGATACGTCTTCAGCGCTCCGTTGATATCGCCGGAACGTTCGAGCTGCGACGCTTCCTTCATGCGCGTCAGATCGCCGATGCGATCCTTCGGATCCGGAAGATCACCGCTCGCCTCGCGCACCGTTCCCACGTATCCCAGCGCAGCGAGCTTCGCTGCTTCTTCCGCGCTGATCGCTCCAGGTGCGGTCACTTCCGCCTTCATCGGCTCCAACGCTTTGCGCATCGCCGCATAGACGCGCCGATTCTCCTCGATCACGTTCTTCTTCTCGCCTGGATCCGCGAGAACGTCGTAGAGCTCCGGACGCGGCGCTTCAATGAAGTGGTGTCGGCGATCGATGAGTGAGCGAAGGTCGCTCCATCCGAAATGCAGACGCGGCATGAGCGATTCGCTGTAGATCGACCGGTCGGGAGAGATGTCGCCCACGATCGAAACACCTTTCATCCCGCTCGGAAGCTGCGCGCCCGTGAGACCCGCGACTGTCGGATAGATATCCGCGAGCTGCACAGGCGCGTCGATCCACTCCCCGGCACGCGTTTGCTTCGGAAGTTTGATGAGCAGCGGAATGTGAATGGCTTCGCGATACAAGAAGATTCCGTGCTCGTCTTCTCCGTGCTCTCCCAGCCCCTCACCGTGATCGGAAAGGAAAATGATCAGCGCGCGGTCGTAGATGCCGCGCTGCTTCAGGTGCTCGATGAAGGCGCCAGTGAAGGAATCCGCCGTAGCGATCTCACCGTCGTAGGCCAATGCAAGCTTCGAACGAAACGGTTCGGGAGGGTCGTAGGGCGCATGCGGCTCAAAGAGGTGCAGCAGGAAGAAGAAGGGACGGTCTCCTTGCGAGTCGATCCATTGGATCGATCGTTCGACTGTGACATTCCCCGGTCGTGCAAGCTCTCCAACGGAGGCGTTCGAGCGCGTCGCCAGCTCGTCGTCGTACCAATCGAAGGCGGACCCGAGCCCCGTCGAGCCTCGCAGGACATAGGCCGACACTGCGGCACCCGTTGCATAGCCTTTCGCCTTCAGTGACGCTGGCAGCGTCGGCACCCTGGTGGCGTCAAACGAGTAGCCGAGATTGTTCCGAACGCCATGCTCGAATGGCAGGCGCCCCGTGAGCAATGAGACGTGCGAAGGAAGGGTCATCGGGCAATGCGAATAGGCATTGCGGAAAAGAATCGAATCGCGGCGAAGCATGTCGATCGCCGGGGTCTGACCCTTCTCGTATCCGTACACCGCCAGATGATCGGCGCGGAGGGTATCGACGGAGATGATGATGACCGGGGCGCCTACAGCAGCATCAATCGTCGATCGCGTCTCCCGCGAGCGTGAGCACGCAGCGAGCAAGAGAAGAACGACGAGCGGAAGCGTTGCGATTCGCCGGAGCATTCGGACGGAGATTATGCCGCGAAAAAACCAACGGCCCCGGTCTTTCGACCGGGGCCGTTAGCCTCGCAACGCTGCGAGAGAATGAGATTAGAAGCGAAGACCCAACGAGAACTGGTACGTACGCGCCAACTGGAAGTCGTCTTTGGTGCGTGCGGTGCGAAACGCCGTCGGGAAGGAGTAGTGCGTGCCTACGACTGGTGTCACCGTCCACGGGTTCCAGTTCGCCAGCTTCGTGACCGCGGTGTTGCCGGCGATCTGAGCCTGCTCATCGAAGACGTTGAACACTTCACCCTGGAAGAACAGCTCGACGCGCGAGATCGGCAGCGAGTAATTCAGCGCAAGATCGGTGCGGGTCACGTCGTCCCAACGGTAGGTTCCACGTCCCTCCATGAGGTAGCTAACGGTCTGCGGAATGCTGACGTATCCCGGATCCGTCGCACCAGGCTGCAGTACTCTCGGCACCGTGAGCGAAATCGAGAACGGCGTGCCGGAGTCAAAACGCTGGAGGACCGAAACGTTCAGACGACCAACCGGGCCGAGAGCGAAGTCCATAGCAGCCCAGACGCGCAGTTTGTGCGTCTGGTCGCCGAGGAGGAAGCCCGTTGGACGGTTCTCGTCGAAGCCCTGGTATTCCGGGTACTGGAACACCCAGCCACCCTCCGAGATCGGGCCGTTGCCCGTATTCTCGGCTTCGGCATTGCCCTGGAGCTCGGACCAGGTGTAGTTACCGCCAAGGTTCAGGCGGTTGAACAGCCGGTACTGCGCCTGCATCTGAACGGCCTTGTAGGTACGGGTCAGCAGGTCGGAGTTGGAGACCAGCGTGAGGTCGGAGAAAGTGCCCGTACGGGGATTGAGAACCTTGCCCGTTTCCGCGTTGGTGAAATTCGTGTAAGTGTCGTTCCACTCACGGTCGATGTAGTCGCCACGGACGTAACCCTTCGTTCCGAGCTGGAAGCCGGCGCCGATGGTGAACTCCTCGACGCCCGGGGACTTCAGATTACCGTCGGCGATCCGAGTGCTGACTCCGCCAACGTTGGCAACGTCGGGTGGATTCAATCCCAGGTCGGTGCCGCCTCTGGCGAAGAACCAGTCGAGCGCGGCCTTGACGATCTGTGACGAAGTACCCGAAACGGGGTCGCCGTCATAGTAGTAGTAGTAACCGGACGGGCTACCAGCTCCCGATCCGGCGCCCTGCACGCCTTCCGCGAGACGGCCAATGTAGTTGGCGTAGCTCGCATTGACGCGAACGCGGCCGTTGCCCAGGACGTCATAGATCACGCCGAGGCGCGGGCTGAAGGCCGAGTCATTGGCCGTCTTGTTGCCCTGTTGGTCCTTGGCGTCGGTCTTGTCGTAGCGGCCGCCGATGTTGAAGGAGAAGTTCTTGTTGAAGTCCCACTTGTCGTTGATGAAGATGGAGTCGGTCTTCAGGTCCGAGCCGATCGAAGGAATCTCGACCGGGTAGTAGGCCACGTCGTCACCCGGGCTGAGCGTGAAGACAGGCTGTCCATTCTGAAGGACAACGCGGGCGCCCGGAGTGTACATCTCGAGGACGAGATTGGTCGGGGACTGGTAGTTGTTCGAGAGGCGGGTCTCGCCGAACCGCTCGTAGCCGCCGACGATGTTGTGCGTACCCAGCGCCGACGTTCCGAGGAAGTACGTGAGCTTGGCCGTGATTAGATCGTTATCGCGAAGCTCGTTGTCGCACGCGCCGCAGAAATACGGAGCATGGGCGACGCCCTGGCCGGTGCCCGAGCCGGCGCCGATGAAGATCGGCGTGCCGACGTACGGATCGGTGTTCGTGCCTCCGAATCCGACGAAGGTGAACGCGCGCTCGGAGTAGTTGATCTCACCGAGCAGGTTGTTGGTGAAGATGCCCGTGTAGTGAGCGGCCTTGAAGTCTTCTTCCTGCTCGATCGAGGGATCGAGAGCCTTCGTCTCGTAAACGCCCAACTGGTTGTTGTTCGAGGAGGAAAAAGGATTGTCGAGGTAGTTGCCGACCACCGAGTGCTTGGAGGTGATCTGGCCCGTGAGCTTGACCTCGTAGCGCGTGTTCTCGTTGACCGAGGTGATCGGGTCACCGATCACGTTGATCGAAGAAGCGGAAGTCGATGTGTCGGCGTTACGGGCGGCGCCGAAGAACCACATGCGGTCCCGAATGATGCGACCGCCGAGCGTCGCTTCATAGGTCTGGTTGATGGTATCGGGAAGCGTAGCGCGGTTTTCTTTTGCGGCCGACTGCGCCGTCCACGTCGGGTTGTCAAAGGAATCGCGGAACGATCCCGAGAACTCATTACCACCGGACTTGGTGATGGAGCTGACGACACCGCCCGTGAAACGACCGTACTCAGCCGAGACGGACCCGGTGATGACCGTGGTTTCCTGGATGGCGTCCTCGATGAACAGAGGACGAGACTGACCGCGCAGGTTCTCCTGCACGTTCGCGCCATTGACCATGATCAGATTGTCGCTCGAGACCGCGCCCGAGATCTGCAACTGGCCACGCGGACCGTTGGCGGTCGTGCCGGGCGCCAGCAGCGCGATACCGACGTTCGTGCGACCGAGCGGCAGATCGTCGACCATCTGCTTGCTGTAGTTCGCCACGATTTCGGTCGATTCCAGAACCGCCGGCGCGGCGGCCGTGACCGTGATGGCCTCGGTGACCGCGGACACTCTCAGATCCGCGTCCACACGAGCGGTACCCGAAAGGGTGACACGCACGGAATGGGTGACGTCCTGAAGTCCTTCGAGTGAGATGCGGACGACGTAATCGCCAGGCGGCAGTGCCACCAGGTTGTAGTTGCCGTTGACGTCGGAGTACGCGGTACGCGTGCCCTGAAGCTGCGGCGAGGACGCTGTTACGAGTGCACCCGGAAGCGGGGCGCCGTCCGATGTCACAGTTCCGGTCAGGTTACCGGTCACCTGTGCGAACGCGCTGACGCTTGCGAGCAACAGCATCGCAATGACTGCGAGAAAGCGAGAAAACCTCATCAAATCCTCCTTTGGTTATGGTGGGCGGGCCACCGATCGCGGACCCATTGCATGATCTCGCCCAATTCACCAGTTTGGGCAAGTCTCTCAAGCCGCGCGACTTATATCACGCAGTCGAATTCAAGAAAAGCCTCCGCGTTCGGTGAATTGTAGAGTTGCATGCGGTTTGTTGAATCCGGACGCCGGATGGTCAGTCCCGACGCAACTCGTGGGCAAGCGCTTCGTCTACCGATGGGCGCGCGAACGTGAATCCCTGAGCTTCCGCACGATGCGGCACGACGCGCTGACTGGCCAGCAACGCTTCATCCGCCATCTGTCCCAGGGCGAGACGCAGCGCAAACGCCGGCGCCGGAAGAATGGAAGGGCGATGCAACACTCGTCCGAGGGAACGGGCGAAGTCGCGATTGCGCACCGGCTCCGGCGACGTCACGTTATACGGACCGCGCGCGAGCTCCTGATCGATGGACCACTCGACCGCACGCAACGAATCCTCACGATCGATCCACGACATCCATTGCTCGCCGCTTCCGATCGGACCACCGACGCCGAGCCTGAACGGCAGCAACAGCTTCTTCAATGCACCGCCGCTGCGATCGAGCACGACACCGAAACGAAGGATCACTAATCGCGAGATCGACTCCGCTTCGCGCGCTGCGTGCTCCCACTTCTCGACGAGCTCCGCGAGAAAGCCCTCGCCGCGCGCAGAGTTTTCGTCGAGCACTTCTTCGCCGCGATCACCGTAATAGCCAACGGCAGATGCATTGATCAATGTACGCGCACGCGAAGGATCGCGGCGCAACGCTTCGACGATGGCCCCGGTTGCATCGAGTCGACTCGCGACCATGCGCTTCTTGCGCGCTTCGGTCCAGCGACTGTCGCCGATGTTCTCGCCCGCGAGGTTGATCACGACATCCGCGGTTGCGGCTTCATCGGACCATGCACCTTGCGATCGCGCATCCCAGAGCAGCGCGCGGCCAACGCGAACGCGCGACGGATCTCGCGAGAGCACCACGACGTCGTTGCCGCGCGAGGTGAGCCGCTGCACGAGCGGCGCGCCCAGAAATCCGGAACCGCCCGCGATCACGATCTTCATGCGCGCGATTCTACGTCCCAAAAACAAGATCGCCGCCGGCCCACGCGACCAGCGGCGATCTTGTTTGCTTCGGCTTAGGAGAGTAGGAGGAGTTTTCGTCGCTTCCACATGTTCAGACGAACCGCGAAAAAGAAAGTTTCGTCAGGACACGCGCGAACGGGCTGCAACGCGCCGCGGATCGCCAGCGTTACCTTTTTGTAACCCGGCAAACGCGATCATCGCCGCGTTGTCCGTGCAGTAGCGCTTTTCCGGCAGACGGACGAGAACGCCATGCTGCGCGCCCCACGCCTGCATCCGTTCACGGATCACTCCGTTCGCAGCGACACCGCCAGCGAGCGCGACCTCTTCCGGCAACTCTCCCACCAGTCGCGACCAGACGGTGTCGAGCCGATCGAACAGCTGCGCGACGAGCGCGTTTTGAAACGTCGCACAGAAATCGGCGAGCGCTACCGGATCACCATCGATACGGATCGCATGCTCGCGCGCGAGTCGAATCGCGCCGGCCTTGATGCCGCTGTACGAGAAGTCGATCGACTCATCGCGAAACTGTGGCATCGCGAACGGAAAGCGCTTCACATCGATCGTTCCATCGCGTCCATGTTTCTCGATCTCCGGTCCACCGGGATACGGCAGCCCGATGAACTTCGCGACCTTGTCGAAGGTCTCGCCGATCGCATCATCGCGTGTGCGATTGATCTGCCGGATGTCGCTGCCGCGCACGTCGTAGATCGCAGAATGTCCGCCCGAGATCACGAGCGAGAGAAAACGTTTCGGCAGTGGCATCGCGGCGCCTTCGCGTTGCAGGAACGGTGAATAGATGTGGCCTTCGAGATGATTGACCGACATCAGCGGAATGCCCAGTCCGTACGCGAGTCCCTGCGCGCCCGCGACTCCGACGAGCAACGCGCCGATGAGGCCCGGCCCCGAAGTCACGGCCACTGATTCGACATCACTCCATTCCGCCTTCGCATCGCCGAGTGCGCGCTCGACGAGCGGAAAGAGATGTTGCAGATGTTCGCGCGAAGCGATCTCCGGCACGACGCCGCCGAACGGCTGATGCCGCGCGATCTGTGAGTTGATGAGATTGACGTGTACGGTGCCGTCACGGTCGAGCAGGGCGACCGAGGTCTCATCACAGGAAGTTTCGATTCCGAGAATCATCGGGGGTTGGTAACACGGGCGGCGGGGTCGGGCGTTCCCGGGATCAGGAAAGGAGTCTCAGAGTCTCAAAGTCTCAGAGTCGCAGAGGAGTCGGTTGGATCCGTGGCGCCTGATGAATACTCTCTGAGACTCTGAGACTCTGAGACTCTGAGACTTCGCGAACGCGAATGTCGCGAATCCCACGCCGCCCGCGCCTCGCGCCTATAATCCCCTCCCCCTGCATGAAAGAAGAACTCGCCACTCGTTACGAGCCGTCTCAATTCGAAAAACGCATCTACGCTTTCTGGGAAGAGGGCGGGTATTTCACGCCCGTCGTCGACAAAGAGCGTCCGAAGTTTTCGATCGTCATTCCTCCGCCGAACGTCACCGGGCGCCTGCACATCGGCCACGCGCTCGTGAACACGCTGCAGGACATCATCGTCCGCTGGAAGCGCATGTCGGGCTTCAACACGCTGTGGCTTCCCGGCACCGATCACGCCGGCATCGCCACGCAGATGGTCGTCGAAAAGCAGCTCGAGAAAGAAGGCATCTCCCGCTTCGACCTCGGCCGCGAGAAATTCGTCGAGCGCGTCTGGCAGTGGAAAGAACAACACGCCACCGAGATCAAAGATCAGCTCACGCGGCTCGGTGCTTCCGCCGACTGGTCGCGCGAACGATTCACGCTCGATGAAGGTCTCTCGCGCGCCGTCCGCTACGTCTTCGTGAAGCTCTACGACGATGGCCTGATCTATCGCGATCTCGCGATGGTGAACTGGTGCCCGCGCTGCCGAACCGCGATCTCCGACGTCGAGGTCGAGTTCAAAGAGACCAACGGAAAGCTCTATCACATCAACTATCCGATCGAAGGCACGGATCGCTTTCTGACCGTTGCGACGACGCGTCCGGAGACGATGCTCGGCGATACCGGCGTGGCTGTGCATCCCGAGGATGAGCGGTATGCGGATCTGATCGGAAAGAACGCGATTCTGCCGATCATGAATCGCCCGATTCCGATCGTTGGCGATGCGATTCTCGTCGATCGCGAGTTCGGCACCGGCGTCGTGAAAGTCACGCCCGCACACGACAAGAACGACTACGAAGCAGGACTGCGCAACAACCTGCCGCAGGTGCAGGTCATCGGCGAAGAAGGCCGCATGACCGACGCCGCGGGCGCGGACTTCAGCGGCATCGATCGCAAGGAAGCGCGCGAGCGCGTAGTCGAAATGCTGCGCGAGCAGGGACTGCTCGTGAAGATCGATCAACACCAGCACAACGTCGCTGTACACGGCAAGTGCGACACGCCGATCGAGCCGATGATCTCGCGGCAATGGTTCGTGAAGATCGAGCCGCTCGCGCGTCCTGCCATCGACGCGGTGCGCAACGGTGAGATCACGATCACGCCGCAGAGCTGGGAAGCGACGTACTTCAACTGGATGGAGAACATCCACGACTGGACGATCTCGCGCCAGCTGTGGTGGGGCCATCGCATCCCCGCGTTTCATTGCACGAACGGCCACACGACCGTGTCGATGGATGACCTCACCACCTGCCCGCAATGCGGCGCAGAGGTGACGCAGGAGACCGACGTTCTCGACACGTGGTTCTCGAGCGGACTGTGGCCGTTCTCGACGTTAGGCTGGCAGGGGGAGGGCTCGGAAGACGCTCCGGATTATCAGGTCTTCTATCCCACCGACACGCTCATCACCGGCTTCGACATCCTCTTCTTCTGGGTGGCGCGCATGATCATGATGGGCCTGCGCTTCACCGGCAAAGCGCCGTTCTCGCAGGTCTTCCTCAATGGACTCGTGCGCGATGAGCAGGGCCGCAAGATGTCGAAGACGATCGGCAACGTCATCGATCCGCTCGACGTCGTGAATGAAGTCGGCGCGGATGCATTGCGCTTCACGCTCGCGGTCAGTGCATCGGGTCGCGACATTCCGCTCGGCAAGTCGCAGATTCAGGGCTACTCCGCGTTCGTGAACAAGATCTGGAACGCGTCGCGCTTCGCGATGATGCACATCGACGTCGATCTGAAGCACGCCGGCCCGATCGAGCGCGACAATCTCAAGACGGTCGAACGCTGGATCCTCTCGCGCCTCAATGCCGTGACGCGTGAAGTGAACAAGCAGCTTTCACTCTTCCGTTTCGACGAAGCATCGAAGGCGATCTATCAGTTCTTCTGGCACGAGTTCTGTGACTGGTACATCGAGATGGCCAAGCCCGTGCTCCTCGGCAAGCACGGCACCGACGACGACCGCAAGCTCGCGAAACGCGTGCTGCTCGAAGTGCTGGATCGTTCGCTGCGCCTGCTCCATCCGTTCATGCCGTTCGTGACCGAAGAGATCTGGCTGAAGCTCGGCGGCGTGGAGCCGTCGATCATGATCGCGCCGTATCCGATCACCGAGGAAGTGCTCGAAGACAGCGAGGCCGAACGGCTCGCGAATGCAGTGCGCGCGATCATCACAACCGTGCGCAACCTGCGCGCGGAGCGCGGCTACACGCCGAAGGATCGCTTCACGCTCTTCATCCGCGGCAGCAATCCGCGCGAGTCGAACTTCTTTCGCGAATACGCCTATCTATTGACCGAGCTCGCGCGTCTCAACGAAGTCTCGGTCGAAGGCGAGCCGCCCGCGGGAGCGCATCTCGATGTGGTCGAAGGCTTCTCGATCGCGATCGTCTTTCCGGAGAAAGTCGTGTCGGCAGAGCAGCTCGAAAAAGTGCGCCGCGATATCGAGAAGACGCGCACGGAGCTCGAAGCGATGCAAGCGAAACTCGGCAACGAGCAATTCGTGCGCAATGCGCCGCCGCAGATCGTGCAGGCAACGCAGGCACGCGTCGCGGAGTTGCAGAAGAAGCTGGAGACCTTGCAGCAGAACCAATGATCGACACGCGCTCCGTTGTCCCACGCCTGAAGGCGCTTGAGTCGCTCGCGGTGATTCCGCGCGTGGCGTCGACAAACCTGATCGCGCGGCGCGTCGTGAGCGAGTGCATCGAGAACGAGCTGTCGCTGCCGCAGGCGATGATCATCGCGGGCGAGCAGTTCGCGGGACGCGGGCGCAATGATCGCAGCTGGTCGTCGCCCGCAGGCAAAGGCATCTACGCGACGACACTGATCAGTCGTCCCGTGCGTGAACTGCCGCTGATCCCGCTGGCGATGGCGAACATCGTTGCGTCATTTCTGCGCGACACATTCGCCATCGACGCGCGCATCAAGTGGCCGAACGACGTCCTCGTCAACAACAGAAAAATCGCCGGCATCCTGATCGAAGCACGCGTGCAGGACGATCGCGTCTACCTGCTCATCGGCACAGGCATCAACGTCGAGCCGGTGAAAGACGACGCACGGCCGAACGCGATCGCGATCAGCGAAGTCACCACGCGATTCGCCGGCATCGAAGCCGCGACGCTCGCATTCATCGAGCACGTCGACGAGCATCTCGCGCGACCGCTCGAACATGATGCCGTGCTCGAACAATGGCGCGATCTTTCGATCCATCAACCGGGCGACCGCATTCATTGCGTGATCGGCGAAAAGACGGTGAACGGTACGTGGTCGCACATCGATGAGAACGGCCGCGCAGTACTGAACACGGCGCAGGGAGAAATGGCCGTTAGCGCAGGCGACCTTTTTCCGGCAGCGTCGTAGGTGATTCCTGAAGAATACGGTACCTTACTGCCGTAAGGAGATCACTATGCAAAGAAAAGTTGTCATCGTAGCCGCGTTGCTGTTCGCCACTCTGCTGTCCACGAAGAGCTACGCCGGTGGCTATCAACGGTGGAACATCTACTACAGCGATGCGACGTTCACCACTCCCGTTGGGAAGAAGTTTTTCCCGAGCAACGAGGGCTGCGATCCGCCTTACGATGACGTCCAGTTAACAGGAACGCAAACGGTCTATCACTACTCCCAGTCCCGGGACGTTTGCGGCACACAAGGTGGCAGTGTCTTCTGCTGGGTCAATCTAACCGCCGTCAGTTGTCCGAGTGGTCTCGATTGGGTCGATGACTGGTGGTCGCTCGGCCTGGACTGGTAAGTGGCACCTGTCGTGATCTCAGCTCTCCCAATCTGGCGAGGGAGAGCTGAGCCGGATAGACTGCCGCTGAATGCCATCCAATCTCCTCGTCGTCGATCTCGGCAACACGAACATCGTCCTCGGCGTCTATCACGGCGATGAGCTCGTGAACTCGTGGCGCCTCGCCACGGCGCGCGAACGCACCGCGGACGAATACGGCATCCTCGCGCGACAGCTCATCGGCGATGCCATTCACGCGTCGCTCGAAGGCGCGATCGTCGCTTCCGTCGTGCCGCCGCTCAACAGCGCGATCAGTTTCATGATCCGCAAGTACTTCGGCATCGATCCGCTGTTCGTCGAGCCGGGCGTGAAGACCGGCATCGCCATTCAAGTCGACAACCCGCAGGAGGTCGGCGCGGATCGCATCGTCAATTGCGCGGCGGCGCACGATCGCTATGGCGGCCCCACGGTGATCGTCGACTTCGGCACCGCGACCACATTCGATGTCGTCACTGCGAACGCCGAGTTCATCGGCGGTGTGATCGCCCCCGGCCTCAACATCTCCGCGGAAGCGCTCTTCGCACGCGCGGCGCGACTGCCGCGTGTCGACATCCGCAGACCCGATCGCGTGATCGGCACGAACACCGTCGTCAACATGCAGTCGGGCATTTACTTCGGCTATCTCGGACTCGTCGACGGCATCCTCGCGCGCATCAAGCTCGAAGTGCCCGAGCTGCGACGTGTCGTCGCGACAGGCGGCCTCGCATCGCTGTTCGCGGAAGAAAGTGAGCACATCGACGACGTCGACCCGGAGCTCACACTCAAGGGATTGAAAATCATTTACGACAGGAACCGAACCGCGCGGCGCACACGCAAATGAAGCGCGTGCTCCTGGTTGTCTTCGCTGCGTTCCCCCTGTTCGCACAAGTCAACGCACGCCACGCCGCACTCTCCACTGCACATCCCGTCGCAACGAAAGCAGGACTGAAAGTTCTGCAGCAGGGCGGCACTGCCGCCGATGCAGCGGTCGCCGTCGCATTCGCACTCGCGGTCGTGCATCCGCAAGCGGGCAATCTCGGCGGCGGCGGCTTCCTCGTCTACTACGACGCGAAAACAAAAGGCATCTGGACGCTCGATTTCCGCGAGACCGCACCGCGCGAAGCGACGCCCGGTATCTTCGCGAAACTGCCCGCCACCGGCGCACGCGCCGCGGGCATTCCCGGCACCGTCGCAGGCCTCGATGCACTGCATCAGAAATTCGGCGCACGTCCGTGGAAGGAACTGCTCGCGCCTGCAATCGCACTCGCGCGTGAAGGTCCGCGCAACGATGCGGAGATCACTGCCGACATCGCAACTGCGAAAGAGAAACGCAAGCTCGTCATCCCCGCAACCCTCCCGCCGCCGGAGCTCGCAACGACATTGCAGCGTCTCGCCGATGCAGGCGCGCGCGATTTCTACAGCGGCACCATCGCGAAGAAACTCATTGAAGGCGTCCGCGCCGACGGCGGTCTCTTCGGCTTCCGCGATCTGCACGAGTACGAGCCCATCTGGCGCGCACCGATCAAGCTGCGCTACGGCTCCTACGAGATCCACACCGTCGCGCCGCCATCGGGCGGAGGTCTCGTCCTCGGCGAAACATTGAACATCCTCAGCGGCGACGATCTCGCCAGGCTCGGATTCCAGACGACGGCGTCGTTGCATCTTCTGATCGAAGCGCAGCGTCGCGCCGCCATCGATCGCGCGCGCTACATCGGCGATCCGATGGGCGCGCGCATCCCGTATCGCGAGCTGCTCTCGCAGCACCGCGCGGAACAGTGGCGCAAGACGATCGACACGAAACGCGTCATCGCCACGACCGCGCTCACTGAACCGCAACCGCTGTCTGCGGAAGCCGAGCACACGACGCACTTCACGATCGCCGACGCCGAAGGCAACGTCATCTCCTACACGACAAGCCTCGGCGACAACTTCGGCAGCGGCTTTCTCGTCCCGGAGCTCGGCTTCTTTCTCAATGAAGCGCTCACCGATTTCACCACCGGCGCAAATGCACTCGCACCCGGCAAACGTCCCGCGTCGTCGATCTCACCGGTGATCATCACGCGCGACGACAAACCGTTTCTTGCGATCGGCACGCGCGGCGGTCCCGCGATTCCGACGACGATCCTGCAGGTCTTTCTCAACATCGTCGTCTACGGCAAGTCGCTTCCTGCGGCCGTCGCCGCGCCGCGCTATCACCACGGCGGTGTACCTGAAGAAATGTTGTACGAGCGCAAGCTCGCATCGAAAACGACGCTCGAAGCGCTCAACGCGATGGGTCATGCGGTGTCGCCACGCGATTCGATTGGTGACGTACACGCGATCCTGTTCGAGAATGGCCGCCTCGTCGCCGTCGCCGATCCGCGGCGCGGCGGCGCAGCCGGGGGCTATTGATGAATCTGAAAACCGAAGCGGCGCGCGCCGCTCTGCAGGAAGTGCGATCCGGAATGAGTCTCGGCCTCGGCACCGGCAGCACCGCCACCGAGTTCGTGAAGCTCCTCGGCGAAGCGCTGCGCACCGGACAGCTGCGCGACATTCGCAGCACGTGTACGTCCGAGCAGACCGAGGCGCTTGCGCGCGAGCAGTCGGTGCCGACGTTTCCTCTGTCCGAGATCGTGCCGCTCGATCTCGCCATCGACGGCACCGACGAGATCGACGTGCAGCTGCGATTGATCAAAGGACGCGGCGGTGCGTTGCTGCGAGAAAAGATCGTCGAGCAACAGGCGCTGCGATTCATCGTCATCGCCGACGAATCGAAAATCGTCGACCGCCTCGGCATCGGCGTACTGCCGGTCGAAGTCACGCCATTCGCGCGCGACGTCCTGTATCGCCGCTTTCAGGAAATGGGACTCGAGCCCGTGCAGCGCATGCGCGATGGCGCTCCGCGCATCACCGATGAAGGACACCTGATTCTCGATGTGCGTGTTCCGAAAAACGCGGACATCGCGGATGTCGTCGCACGCATTCGCGAACACGCGGGCGTGGTCGAAACGGGATTCTTTCCGCGGGAGGCGACCGAAGCGATCATCGCGGGAAGTGAAGGACTTCGCCACATGAAGCGGCGGTAGCTCACTCCCCGTTCGCCTTCCGCACCGTCACCTCGAACTTCCACTGGTGCTTGTCGTACCAGAACGACACGTGCGAAACGAACGGCACCTTCAGTGGCTTGTTGATCTTCGTCTCGAACAGCGGATACAGCGACCGCGGATTGTCGTAATGCCACACGAGCTCCGCGTGCCCGACGGTGGGCTCGTGCGGATGTCGCACGAAGTTGCGCAGTCCGTCGTAGACCTTCTCGCAGATCTGCGCGCGATAGACGGCGCCGCGATGACTCGGCGCGGTGCCGAGAATCGGGAACCCTTTCTGCGTGACTTTTGCGATGTACTCCGCGGAGTCCGTGGTCAGTTTCTCTGTCACGGTCACGAGACCCGCGCGCTCGAGATTGCGCAGCGTGCGGACGGCCTTCTCGTCGTACTCGTCCTTCGGCGCTTTCGGCGTCCACCAGACGCGCTGCGGCACTTCCGCGTACACCGGCTCGCGCTTGAACATCCAGGCGGAGACGATTTCCTTCGCCTTCTCTTCCGTGAGCGGCTCCGGTTTGGCGCAGCCGAGCGCGACCAGCACGCTCAGCAGCAGAACTCCTGACGTCTTTTTCATCGCTTTTAGCATTGGGCGCCTATTGAAGCAAACCGATCGCCATCATGTCTCTGATTGGTTATGCTTCACGCCATGAGTGACAAAGCGCAGACCATCCCCTCCGTCGTGATCGATCGTCTGGTGCGCGGCCGCGCCGCGGCCAACATGCTCCTCGTCGTCGGGGCGAGCGCGCTGATCGCAATCGCAGCGCAGGTGGCGATCCCGCTGCCCTTCACCCCCGTTCCGCTGACCCTGCAGCCGCTCGCCGTGATCTTCATCGGCGTCGCCCTCGGCTCGAAACGCGGCGCTGCCGCCGCAATCCTCTATCTGCTCGAAGGCGCGAGCGGCCTGCCCGTCTTCGCACAAGGCCACGGCGGACCGCTCTGGCTCGTCGGCGCGACCGCCGGCTTCCTCTGGTCGTATCCGTTCGCCGCGTACGTCGCCGGTTTCGTCTCCGAGCGCGGCTGGGGCTCGTCGATTCTGCGCGCGGTCACCGGCATGCTCCTCGCCCTCGGCGTGATCTACCTCGGCGGCTGGTCGTGGCTCGCGGTACTGACGGACGCGCGGACTGCCTTTGCGAGCGGCGTCGCGCCGTTCGTGTTCGCGGATATCGTCAAGGTGGCGATCGGCGCCGCGCTGCTGCCGAAAGCGCAGCAGATCCTTTCGCGCGTCTGACGTAGTAACAAGCCAGACATAACTGCCGAGGTATATTCTTACCTCATGGCAGAATCACGCCTGAGCCAATCTGTTTCAAACTGGATTGCAATCGCCACGAGCATCGCAACGATGCTCGGCGCCATCATCCTTCTGTATTCAGTCGAGAAAATTGCGTGGTTCAACACGCACCCCACCTGGCAGAAGATTGCCGACGAAATCGGCGCCATCGTTTTTGTAACGGGTTTGATCTCGATTCTCTGGGAGCTCAGAGCTCGTCGGGCGCTGGTCGATGAGATTTTTGCGGCTGCAAAGCTCTCCGAGCGACTCAGGCAGGCAGGAGTGACCGACGCAACGGCTGACTTTCTCACTGACCTCGACTGGCAGCCGTTCTTTGATGGCGCCAAAGAGGTCGACGTGTTTTTTGCATACGGCGGAGGATGGCGCGGCCTGCACGTAGAACAACTTCGGACGCTGAATAAACGCGCAGGGGCACGTCTGAGAATCATCCTTCCGGATCCGACGAGCAAAGACACCGTCACAGAACTTGCGCGTCGCTTCGGTTACTCTGAAGCCGAACTCGTTGGCAAGATCAATGACTCAATCAAAGCTTTTCGGGACTTCGTATCCGAGCCCGGCGCAAAGGCGACGATCGAAGTCTGGGTCCTGCCGAAAAGCCCGCTGTACAGTTTCTATCGTTTCGACGATCGTGCAATCTTTGCGCTGTACCAGCACAAAGGGATTCGCGTAACCGTGCCTGCTTTTACGATCCGGCGAGGTAGCCTTTTCGCGTTCTTCGAGAGCGAACTCGACGTTATGATTTCCGGGAACAACCCGACAGCCCGAATCGTCTTCAAGTCACCATGACTTCGGCGCTCGAACACCCGCCTCCTCGTCACCTTCTCTTCGAAGGCGACATCCCGTTGTCCCTTTATGGTGAGTTGTCGCGAGCGCCGCGAATCGCGTGGGACATCGAAACCTCGGGCCTCGATTGGTCGACCGACAGAATCGCGTTGTGCCAGCTGCACGTCGAAAACTCGCCGGTCACGATCGTGCGCATCTCATCGCAGGCTCCGGCACGTCTGCGCAGCCTGCTCGAGAACGCAACCATCAGGAAGGTCTTTCATCACGCCATGTTCGATGTGCGATTCATGGCGCATCACTGGAACGCGCGACCGCAGAACATCGTCTGTACGAAGATTGCGTCGAAGCTGCTCTTTCCAGGTCAGCCTGACGAGCAGAAGCTCCAGAGCCTCGTTGCGCGCTTCCTGGGGATCTCACTCGACAAGTCGGAGCAACGCTCGAACTGGTTCGCCGGAACCTACTCCAGTGCCCAGCTCGCCTACGCAGCAGGTGATGTCCTTCATCTGCCGGACCTGCTGGACAAGTTGATGACTCAGCTGGAAGAACGTTCGCTACGATCGCTGGCCGACCGCTGTTTCGAGCACATCCCGACGCGCGTCGATCTCGAGATCAATCGCTTCGGCGACGTATACGAATACTGAAAACGCCGCGGTTTCCCGCGGCGTTTTCTTCTTCCTTACGTGTCTTACGCCTGTCCTACCGGCACATGATCGTGCGTCGGCGCCGGTTCCGGCTCCGGCAGCGGATGCGATTCGCGCCCCGCCCGATCCGTCGTCTTCTGTTCCGCCGCGTCCTTCTGCAGCAACGCGATCGCGAGCACATCTTCCACGTGCTCGACGAAGTGGAACGTCATGTCGCGCTTGATCGGCTCCGGCACCTCGACCAGATCGCGCTCGTTGAGCTTCGGCAAAATCACAGTCGTGAGTTTCGCCGCGCGCGCTGCGAGCACTTTCTCTTTCACGCCGCCGATCGGCAGCACGTCGCCGCGCAGCGTGACTTCGCCGGTCATTGCAACGTTGCGGCGCACCGGGCGTCCCGTGAGCACCGAGATGATCGCGGTCGTGATCGTGATACCGGCGGACGGTCCATCTTTCGGAATCGCACCTGCGGGAACGTGAATGTGAATGTCGTGCGTCTCGAAGTAGTCGGGCGGAATCCCCTGCTCGTCGGCATGCGCACGCGCATACGTGAGTGCGGCCTGTGCCGACTCCTTCATCACGTCGCCGAGCTGGCCGGTGAGTGAGAGCTTGCCTTTGCCGCGAACGGCCGTGACTTCGATGAAGAGAATGTCGCCGCCGACTGACGTCCACGCCAGTCCCGTCGCCACGCCGACCTGATCACGCTCGAGCAGCTCTTCGGCGAAGTGCTTCATCGGTCCGAGGAACTTGTCGATGTTGGTGTCGGTGATGCGGTACTGCTGGTCGGTCTTTCCTTCCGCGACCTGCACCGCGATCTTGCGGCAGATCGTGCCGATCTCGCGTTCGAGATTGCGCAGGCCGGCTTCCTTCGTGTAGCCGGTGATGACGCGCATGACGCCGTTGTCGGTCCAGACGACCGCGATTTCCTTGATGCCGTTCTCTTCCATCTGCTTTGGGATGATGTGCGTCTTCGCGATCATCAGCTTCTCTTCATCCGTGTAGCCGGAGAGGCGAATGACTTCCATGCGATCGAGGAACGCCGGCTGGATGGTATCGAGCACGTTCGCCGTGACGATGAACATCACGTTCGAGAGGTCGTACGGCACGCCGAGGTAGTGGTCGCGGAACGTGTTGTTCTGCTCGGGATCGAGCACTTCGAGCAGTGCCGATGAAGGATCGCCGCGATAGTCCGCACCGATCTTGTCGACCTCGTCGAGCATGAACACAGGATTGCCGGTTGCAGCCTGATTGATGCCCTGAACAATGCGGCCAGGCAACGCTCCGACGTACGTGCGGCGATGTCCGCGAATTTCCGCTTCATCGCGTACGCCGCCGAGGGAGATGCGGACGAACTTGCGATCGAGTGCTCGTGCGATCGAGCGGCCGAGCGACGTCTTGCCGACGCCGGGAGGACCGACGAGGCACAGGATCGGGCCGCGCTTGCCGGGCGCCAGCTTGCGCACGGCCAGGTACTCGAGCAC
Organism: Thermoanaerobaculia bacterium; assembly: GCA_036009605.1. Classification (GTDB taxonomy): domain Bacteria; phylum Acidobacteriota; class Thermoanaerobaculia; order Gp7-AA8; family Gp7-AA8; genus QHVT01. The sequence continues at coordinate 17,937 of DASYLL010000295.1, forward strand.
GCGCTTCTTCACCTTCTCGAGGCCCGTGTGATCCGCCTCGAGCACGGCGCGCGCCGCGACCAGATCGATCGAGTCCGGGGTCTCCTTCGACCACGGCATGTCGGCGAGCCACTCGAGGTAGGTGCGCACCACCTGGTACTCGGCAGCCGAG
>DASYLL010000296.1:0-21105 GCA_036009605.1 Thermoanaerobaculia bacterium
GCATGAATCAAGGGAACATCCCCTAGTTTCATGAGACTGGACATCGGCCCCTCGGTGCCGGCGCCGGGGGAGGCGCGGGCCATGTTGGAGCCGACCGTGATCGCCCAGATGGCGAGCTGGTCCCACGGGAGCAGGTATCCCGTGAAGGAGAGGAGCAGAGTGAGGACGAGCAGGATGACACCGACGTTCCAGTTGAACTCGCGCGGCGGCTTGTACGAACCGGTCATGAAGACGCGGAACATGTGCAGCCACACTGCGATGACCATCGCGTGCGCACCCCAGCGGTGCATCTCGCGCATGATCCCGAACGGCGCCTGCTCGCGCAGGTCCATGATGTCGGTAAAGGCGTATTCGATCGTCGGCCGGTAATAGAACATCAGCAGAAGACCAGTGACAGTCTCGACGAGAAACAGGAAGAACGACGTACCACCCATGCACCAGGTGTAGCTCATGCGCACACCGGAGCGGCGGACTTTGACGGGATGCAGATGGAGGATCAGCGAGCCGAGGACGGCGAGAACGCGTTTGCGATTGGTGTTGGGGATGCCGACCCGGAAGATCGACTTCCAGACCTGCGAGTTGACAATGCCTTCCTGGACTTGCTTCAGGGTCATCCAGCTCCCTCTATCACCACGAATCAGATTTTCAGAAACGACTCCGGATTTACCCAGTCACCGCGTTCCTGATGGAACTGTACCGACTTATCGACGACGATCTGGCCATCAGCCGGATCGATGAAGATCTTCGCGCGCTCGAGCGGACGCGGCGCGGGTCCTTCGAAATTGACTCCATCCCGGTAATAGCCGCTGCCATGACACGGGCACTTGAACTTGTTCTGCGAGGGAAGCCAGTTGGGCGTGCAACCGAGGTGCGTGCAGGTGGTGATGAGGGCATACATCATCTCCTCATTGCGCACCATCCAGATGCCGAACTTGTCCTTCCAGCGCTCGTCGACTTCGCCGACCGAGTAGTCGCCTGGAAGACCGGCCTTGAACTTCTGCACCGGCTCGAAAAGAACGTTGGGAAAAAGGAAGCGAACGAAGACTGCCGTCAGTCCGCCGACGGCGGCAGTGAGGGCTGCCCATGCCGCGGTCAGAACGAACGGAAATTTGCGTCGGGAGATCTCCCCCTGCTCGCGGATTTCCGCCGCGGCGCTCCCCGCGAGGGGGGTCTTCGGGGCCACCTGATATGGCGTAAGTTGCTCAGACATTTAGGAGTTTCTGAGACTCGATGCGGTGCGACGTACTATCGGTGAAAACGGAAACGCTGTCAACAATAAGGCGACACTATTTCAAGGCGTCTGTCGCTGCCGATCGCACCTGCAGCGATGCATCGCTTTTCGCGATCGGACCAAGGATCGTTTTTGCCTCTTCCGGAGCGATCTGCACGAGCGCCGGAATGGCCGCGAGCATCGTCGCATCCTTCTGCTCGGGACGCATTCCGGTCACCCGATCGAGCCGCGAGCGGTCGAGCATCTCGCGCAGCACGCCGATCGCACGCGTATCGCCGTAACGCGCCACCGCGATCGCCGCGTTGTACCGCACATCCGCGATCGGATCCGCCAGCGCGGTCACGAGCGCCGGCAGCGCGCGCGGATCGCGCAACTCTCCGAGCGCAAACGCCGCAGCCTTGCGTACGTCACGCTCATCCGTCGTGAACACTTCGATCAGCGTCGGCGTCGCCGAAGGATCGCCAAGGCGTCCGAGCGCCAGTGCCGCGTAAATCCTCGTCTCCGGTGCGCGATCCTTCAACGCATCGATGAGCAACGGCGCCGCACGCCTATCGCCGAGATTGCCAAGGACCATGCTCAGGTACTGGCGAATCCGCGGATCGTCGTTCTTCGCGCTGTCGTAGACGCGGATCACGTCATGGATCAGGTTCGGATATTTCTTCGCCTCGCCGGCGTTGATCAGCTGCGAGAGCTGATACGCCGCCTGCCACCGCTCGCGACGCCCGCCCGACTGCACTTCGTTCAGGTAGTCGGGAACGGTCTGTTCATCCGAGGCCATGCGGCCGAAGAGAAAGAAAATGGCGACGGCGATGGCGACCACGCCGAGGGGAAAAAGGACGAACTGGAAAAGGATGGTGCGGGGGGAGTCTTTCGGGATGTCGGTCGAGTGGCTCGTCATCGATCAGATCGAATTGAAAATTGAGAATTGAAAATTGAAAAATCGCTCACGCGGTCGCACATCCGATCTTTCAATTTTCAATCTTCAATTTTCAATCTCTTCCTCCTCACCGCCCGGTTCCCATGACGACGAAGTCCGGCAGGTACGTCTTCAGCTGCGTCGGCGCGTCGGGCACGATGATCGCGTCCTTGTCGCACACGCTCTCGCAGAGACGGCACGCCACGCATTTGTTCTTCTCGACGAAGGCGATCTTGTAGTGATTGGCGAGCGTCTCATCGTCCGCATCGATCATCTTGATGCACTCGAACGGGCAGATGTCGACGCAGAACTCGCATCCCGTACAGAGATCCTTGACGACCTCGGCTTTCGGGATGTCCTTCGGCTTGATGCGGGGGATCAGCTCGCCGTGCTGATTCTGAATCGCATCGACCGGACAGTAGATGCCGCACACCGAACAATCGATGCAGCGTTCGGGGTGGATGTAGTACTGGCCCTTGCTCTCGCCCCAGATCGTGTTCGTCGGACACTTGATCTCGCAGACCGAGCAGCCGATGCACTTGTCGGTGATGAAATGCGGCATGGTGGGAAGTGTAACTTAGCGGTCAAGGGTGGAATGCCACGATCAGCGCGTTTGCGTTTTCGTAGAGCAGTCTTCCCCTGCGCTCGCGTCGGATTGCGACGAGCTCAGGCGAGCCTCGCTCGCCGATCCAGACGAACGGTCCCGCGGGAAGGGAGGCCGTGCTGACCTCGCGTCGCGCAGGCACGCGCCATCCCGGATGAACGCCCTGTTCCGGTGGAAACGCCCGCACGCGCGCGTCGCCGAGCTGATAGACGCTTTCAAGATAGAGATATCCCGTCGCGACGATCACGTCATTCGGCCCGGCCGCGTGCGGCAACGCAATCGCAGCCATTCGATAGTCGCTCAGCGGACGCTGCATGTGCGTGATCACGCCCGCGAGGATCGAGCCGAACCCCACCGCGATCAACGCACTGAGCAGTACGATGCGCGTACGTCTCCCCCACTGTTCGAGCGGATCCGCGATCCAGAGCACGAGCGGGAACGCGAGCAGCGACGCGAAACGGATCGGAAAGTAAGCCGGCCGAACCAGCGAAACGCCGAGACACAACAGCAGCGGGATCAGGACGATTGGCATCAGGCGTCGCGACCGGCTGCCCGTGATCGCCGTCAGCACAAACGCCGCGATCATCACCCACAACGGCAGGACGGGATCATCGCCAATGAACGCCAGAGCATTCATCACCCCGCCGAGATCGGGGAGCTCCATCCACGCCGTCGCCGCACGCGGCTGCTGCAGCGAGAGCCAGAGTCCCGGTGCAAACGCGATCGCTGCAAGTGCAGATACGACGATGCGTCGTCGCCACGAAACGTGCGCGAGCAGCAACGTCGGCAGAAAAAATGCCGCCGCGAAATGCGTGTACGCCGCGGCCACGAACGCCACCGCCGCCCCGCCCACCCGATCGCGCTCCATCAGCAGAACGCCGATCGCGATCAACGCGCCGCATAGCGCATACGGCCGCCCCGTCGCACCGAGAATCGCGGCCGCCGGATGGATGGTCAACAGCATCGCCGCGATCCAACGTTTCTGCCGCAACAACAGGAACAGCGGAACCGCCGCGAACGTGATCGAGAGCACGCGCTCCCCCATCACCGAAGGAATGCGCGCAAGGAAGTAGTAGAGCGGCGGACCCGAATCCGTCAGCAGCGTCGGCAGGATCGCGGAGAACGGACGTCGCGCCATCCACACCGTGAACAGCTCATCGAAGAAAGGATCGCGCGCGTACGCGATGGCGGCCCGAATAGCGAGAAACAGCAGCGCGATGACGAGAGCAACGGCCCGTTCTTCACGCCGCGATGCCACGGGCTACACCGAGAGCAGTTCGGAGATCGTCTTGATCAGATGCGAGGACTGAATGGGCTTGCTGATGTACGCATTCGCACCCAGCGCCAAGCCGCGTTCGCGATCTTCTTCCGCGCCCTCGGTCGTGATGATGATGATCGGAATGTTCTTCAGCTGCGCGTTCTGGCGCACCAGCGACACGAGCTTCAATCCGTCCATGACCGGCATGTTGATGTCGGTGAGGATCAGATCGATCCGATCCGGCCCCGACAGCTTCTTCAGCGCGTCGACGCCGTCGACGGCTTCGATGATCTTCGCGTTCTTGAATCGCTTCAAAGAAAACGAGATCAACTGCCGCATGGTCGGCGAATCCTCGACGACCAGAAAATTCGCGTTCTCCATCCCCACTGGTGTGCGACCTCTTCTCTGCCTAAGTTGTCGTGGTGAGCAAATCGAGGAAGCTCTGAATCGTGTTGAGCTTCCGTTCGGATTGCGAGTAGAGCTTCGATGAGAAGATCGCGGTCGCGGCATGCGCGGCGAGCAATGAGAACAGCTCGTAGTCGACGGCCGAGAACGCGTCCTTCTGCTGCAGGAGCCTGTAGATCACGATGAGACCGATCACATGCTCTTTGATCTTCAGCGGCACGGCGGCCAGCGGCCGTTCGATCGTGATCGCGCCGCCTTCGACGTCCTGATTGATGTAGTAACTCTCGCCGGTTTTCGCGACCGTGCCGAGCACGCCTTCGCCAAGGCGGGTGGAGATGCTGTCGACGCCGGGCATGGCGTCTTCGCCTTCGTACGCGATCGCTTTGAGCTCGTTCGTCTTCTCATCGAGCAGCAGGATGGCGAACGCCTCCGCGCCGATCAGATTGATCACGATCTCCTGAACGATCTGGATGACCTCGCGGAAGTCGAGCGTCGAGTGGAGCTGGTAACTGGCGACGTAGAGATTGGCCAGATTGTTGTTCTGCTCTTCGATCTCGATGTAGCGATTGGCGAAGTCTTTGTTCTCTTCCTCGACTTCGCGGAAGCGCTGCTGGATGCGGCGATTCTCGTCGGTGAGGTGCGCGATCTGCTCGCGCAGCCGCGTCACTTCTTCAGAAGGTCCGGTCGTCGCTTCATTCTCGAGCGCGACGAGCCGGTAGCGAAGGCGCTGGTTTTCGCGGAGCAGTTCCTCCGTGAATTCCTTGCCCTTGTTGAAGATCTCGAGAAACTTCTCGGCTTTGGATTCTTCACTCATTGCGGACCCGTAAGTTGCGAGAATGTAGCACAGGGTACGCGCTTTGCGGTGTGGCAGAAAAGGTTCTGCCGCGAATCAGCCGCACAGGCGCCGGATCGCGCCCGGAATCTGCGAGAGCGGCAGCACTTCGTCCACCGCACCCGTGCGAATGGCCTCCGCGGGCATGCCGAAGATGATCGCGCTCTCCGACGACTCCGCGATCGTGCGCCCTCCCCGCTCGCGAACGTTCCGGATCGCTTCCGAGCCATCGTCGCCCATGCCGGTCATGATCACTGCGATGAGACGATCACCACACGCGGCACTGGCGCTATTGAAGAGACGATCGACCGACGGCGCGTAAAGATCCCCATCGTTCGCGGAGAAAACGCGCAGTTGCAATCCCTCGGGGATGCGACGCACTTCGCTCTGCACGCCGCCCGGCGCGATGTAGACCGTGCCCGCTTCGAGCATCTCGCCATCGCGGCCTTCGCGGACTTCGAATGGCGTGAGCTTGTTGACGCGCTCCGCGAAGAGACGTGTGAACGTCGGCGGCATGTGCTGCGCAACGACGAACGGTACCGGCATCCGCGGCAGTGATTGAAAGAGATGCTGCAACGCGGGCGGCCCGCCGGTCGAGCACCCAATCGCCACGAGCTCGATCCCTTTCGGACAAACCTCGGGCACCGGCACGAGCGTGTCGAGATTGTCCTGCTCCTGCACGCGCTTGCTGAGGTTCTCCATCCGCACCTGAGCGGTCTGCAGAACCTTCGCGACGAGATCGCGCTCGATCTCTTCGAGACGCGGCGAGACGCGACCGCCGGGCTTGGCGATGAAATCGAGCGCGCCCAACTCGAGCGCCTTGAACACGCTGCGATCGCTCGCGCGCGACGACACCGCGATGACCGCGGTCGGCAGGTTCACCATCAGCCATCGCAGAAACGCGAAGCCGTCCATGATCGGCATCTCGAGATCGAGCGTGATCACGTCCGGCCGGTGCTTCATCACCTGCTTGATCCCGTCCTCGCCATTCACGGCCGTTCCGACGACTGTGATGGCGGGACTCGTCTCCAGCATGCGCGTGAGCGTGACGCGGTTGTAGGCCGAGTCGTCGATCACGAGCGCGCGAATCGGGGAAGTCGCGGACACTGCCGGCATTCTACTGTTGAAGAGATGCTCTGATCTGTCATCCCGAGCGTCGAGCTCGGAATGACAGCATCGCCAACTCACGCCATCTCAATGCCATTCGCTGTGAACATCGACGCCAGCCCGCTCTTGTCGACTGCCTTCGAGTAGGCATCTTTGGGCTCGACGACCTTCTTGCGCACGAGGTCGAGCATCGCGTCGTTCATCAGACTCATGCCCTGCTTGCGCGAGGTCTGGATGGTCGACGGGATCTGAAAGACCTTCGACTCGCGGATCATGTTCTGGATCGGCGGGGTCACGATCATCACTTCGAGCGCCGGCACGCGGCCGCCGCCGATTTTCTTGCAGAGCATCTGGCTGATCACGCCTTTGAGGCTCGACGCGAGCATCGTGCGGATCTGATCCTGACGGTCGGCCGGGAATTGATCGATGATGCGATCGATGGTCGAGGCCGCCGAGGAGGTGTGCAGCGTTCCGAAGACGAGGTGGCCCGTCTCGGCGGTCTCGAGCGCGATCGAAACGGTTTCGAGATCGCGCATCTCGCCGATCAGCACGACGTCCGGATCTTCACGCAACGCTGCGCGAAGCGCGCCTTTGAACGAGTCGGTGTGCTCGCCCACCTGTCGCTGGTTGACCAGGCACTTCTGATTCTCGTGCACGAACTCGATCGGATCTTCGATGGTGATGACGTGATCCGTGCGATGGCGGTTGATGTAGTCGACGAGCGCCGTGAGCGTCGTCGATTTGCCCGAGCCGGTCGGACCGGTGACGAGCACGAGTCCCTTCGAAAGGAAGCAAAGGTCGAGGATCTCTTTCGACAACCCCATCTCCTCGGCCGTCATGATCTTCGAAGGAATGACGCGGAAGACAGCGCCCATGCCTTTGCGATCCATGAAGAAATTGCAGCGGAAGCGCGACAGTCCTTCGATCTCGTACGCGAAGTCGGTGTCGTGGCGCTGTTCGAATTCCTCGCGGTTGCGCTGCGGCGCGATCGGCCACAACACACGCTCGAGCTCTGCCGCGTTGAGCGCGCTGTGTCCAGGCAGCGGTTTCATTTCGCCGTCGTGACGCATCATCGGCGGTGAGCCCGCGGAGAGGTGCAGATCGGACGCTTTGATCTCAACCATCTGACGGAAGAACGCATCCATCGCATCCGTCGGCGACGGCTCGGACGTGACGAGCGCCAGCTGCGGCGCAACATACGCCGCCACCTCTTCGCCGGCGTCGCTGAAGAAGAACGAGGCGCTGTGCTCCTGCGCGACGACGCGGATGCGGCCGAGCTGCTTGTGACGCATCGTCCATTCCGCGCGTCCGGCGGCGAACGCGCCGCGCATCGACGGCGGGACGACCGGCGAGACTACCGAATGGATGAGCTGCGCCGTGACTTCCGGGCCGCGGAGCTCGCGCTCTCCGTCCGGAGTAACGACTGTGATCTTGCGTGAGGTGGCGAGGTGAATCTCCCGTCCTCCGGCGTCGGCGGCTTTGCGAAGCAGATTTTCGAGCGACATGCCCTCACCCTTCGCAATCCCAAGACCATGAATAGCCTCTTTATTTTCAATGACTTGGCTGAAGGGTTCGGTTCAAGATGCGAACGAGCGTTCAAATTCGGAACGCTCTGCAGCGAATGCGCAATGCCCCACGGAGGGAACATCAGAGGGAAGAACCGTGGCACGCCCCTCTCACTGGTTGGGAGAGCAACCAATGACCGTCTACCCACTGCCCGAAGACGAAGTGCAGAACCGAATCGTTCGGCGCCAGATAGAGAGGATCATCGACGAGGGCACCGGCGACACGCGGGACGTCATCGTGAGAATGGCATCAACTGCGAGTCAGAAAAGAACGCTGGTCGACCTGGCGTCGGCGGTCGTCCAAGACCGCAACATGGCACTCAGCGCTCGCGATATTCTACCGATCACTTTCGAACAACAGCAGCGATACGCACAGGCACAGAGGCCCCGTCACCGATCATCCGAGACCGACTCGAGCCTTGCTACGCAAGTCGCCACGCGCCAAGTACGCGTGGGGATGAGAGCTCTGCGGCGAGAGGCAGACGCCAGTCTTCGGCCACTGATCCGCTTCGCTGAACGACACAATATCGACGAGACCACCATGACGTCGTTCTGGACCTCCAAAGCGATGCGCATGCAGATCAAGAAGGAAGAGCTGGCTCAACTCAGGGAACTTCCGGCATTGCGAGATGTCTATCCTAATCGTGGTCTGCGCGTTCCGCGACTCGTTCAACCCAAGCACATCCCGACGGCCGTCGAAGAAATCGGAGCGGCATCATGGGGGATTCACCGTATCGGCGCGCTGGCGGCATGGGGTGCCTACGGCGTTCGCGGAACCGGTGTCACGATCGGGATTCTCGACACGGGCATCGATCCAGATCATCCTGATCTCAAGGGGAAAATCACCGCCTGGGCCGAATTCGATGCAGATGGACGCGAAGTCTCAGGCTCGACTCCTCACGACACCGACAAGCACGGCACGCATTGCGGCGGCACACTCGTAGGAGGAAATGCGAGCGGACAGTGGATCGGGGTAGCACCCGACGCGAAACTGGCGGCTACGCTCGTCCTTGATGGCGCAAAAGGTGGGACAGATGCGCAGGTGCTGGCCGGTCTCGACTGGCTCGTCAATCAGAAGGTCGACGTAATCAGCATGTCGCTCGGGGGCCTGGTTCTTGGTCCGGAGATGCCAAACACATACACCGAAGCCATTCTCACCTGTCTGCGCGCAGGTATTCCGGTGGTGACTGCGATCGGTAACGAAGGAAGCCAGACCACTGGTTCGCCCGGAAACGACCTGTTTGCCTACGCAGTCGGAGCAACGGACATCCGTGAGCGCACTGCGGGTTTCAGTGGAGGGCGTACTCAGATCATTCATGCTTCGAGCTTCATCCCCCCCGAGCATCTTCCTCTTCCGTACTCGAAACCAGACGTTTCCGCGCCCGGTGTGGCCATCAAATCGAGCGTCCCCAATGGCCAATGGGAAGTATTCAACGGCACGTCCATGGCCACTCCACACGTCGCCGGTGCAATTGCATTGCTTCTCAGCGCCACGGACCTGAGAAGAAAGGTTCCGGCTGCCAATCGCGCGTTCGTGATCCAGGACCTCATCTCGGGCTCTGCCGAAGAATACGGCGAGTCGGGGCAAGATCACCGCTTCGGATTCGGACGAATCGACATTCTCCGTGCGATCGGCTTTGCAAAATCGCTGGGATACTGAGTGATAGCATCAATCGTCACTCATGAAGCCCGATGATCAGGAAGGATGGAAGTCGAAATTGACGTCCGAACTGGGGGAACTTGCGAGTTCCGCCGCGGCACACGAACGCGTGAGCGTATTGATCGAGCTCGATCTCGCGCCTTCACGCGTGCGTTTCGACCGCGATGCCATACGACATGGCGGTTCGATCAGACCGGAGTTTCTGGAGGAAGCGCCTCAGGCACAAACCGAGGCGGTGATTTCAAGCACGGCGAAACAGCTTCAGAACCTCCTCTCTGAACCGCCTCGCTGGATAGGCGCAGCGAAAGCATTTGTCGGGACTGTTTCTCCTGCAAAGCTGCGCGAAGTAGCCTCGCTTCCCCACGTCCGACAGGTGCGGCTCAACCGGCAACTGCGATAACACCCGCACTCCACTCAATGCTCTCCCAGCATCGCCGCGTCCTTGTGTCGAAACTTCCCGGTCACGAGCAACGCCGGCAACAGCGTGATCGACGCAAGACAGCTCAGCGCCACGCCAAACGTAGCTGCGAACCCGAGCGATCGCACGCCGGGGTAATGCGAGATCGCGAACGACGCGAAACCGACGATCGACATCAACGCAGCCAGCGTCACCGCGCGCGCGGTCTCCTCGGCATTCACATGGAAATTGTCCGGCGCCTCATCGTAACGCTGGAGCATATACACCGCGTAGTCGGTCGCCGTGCCGACGAGCATCAGCCCCACGAAGATGTTCATGAAGTTGAACTCGAGATTGAACGTGGCCATGAAGCCGAGCATGCACGTGCACCCGGCGATGAACGGCACGAACACGAGGCACGCGCGAGAGAACGAACGGAAGCCCACCCAGAGCAGCAGGAAGACCACGAGGAATCCGACGAGGCTCGCGCGAATCGCGTCCGCGCGCACGATCAGGCGCAGCGTCTGCGAGACGAGATTCACGCCGGTGAGCGCGCCTTCGGGATGGTTCTTGCGGAACTGCTGCAGTTCATCCGGCAGGAAGCGCGGCCACGTGCCGGTCGTCGGATAGAGATAGACGATCGACATGTAGCCGGTCGGCGTTTTCTTCATGAAGCGCTGCACGCTCTCGTCGAGTCCGAGTCGCTGCAGCGTTTCGACCGTGAGCGGCTCGCGCTGTTGCAGCGCCTGCGCGTAGAGCGGCAGGAAGTGATCGTACGCATCGGCGCGGAAGCCGTTGTCGACGAGCGCCTGACGGAACGTGCTCTCGATGCGCGTCCACGAGAACTCATCGTTCGCGCCCGACTGCAAGCGACGGATGACTTCGCGCTGGTGCGCTTCACTCGGCAGGAACGTGGCAATCGACTGATACGAGCCGATGATTTTGTTCTCCGCGATCTGCTCGAGCTCCGGCAACGCAGCCTCCGTCTTCGCGATGGCCTCGGCCGGCGTCGCGCCGCGCACGCCGTACATCATGAACTCGAACGATTGCCCGAACTTCTTCGTCACGACCTCCTGCAGCCGCACGCCTTCGTTGCCCTTCGAGCGGAGGTTCTGGATGTTGTCGCTGAAACGAACGCGCGTCGCTGCGATACCCGCAATGGCCACGATGATCACCCACGCGATGATCACGGCGCGCGGACGCGCGAGACTCGCGCGCAGCAGCGGCGTCGAGCCGACGGAGCGCACCCGTACTGTGCGTTTCCCTTCGCGTTTCCGTTCGATGATTACGACGAGCGCGGGCAACACGAAGATGACGCAGACGAGGAACACGAGAATGCCGCTGCCGGTGAGAAATCCGAGCTGCGTCATTCCGCGAAAGTCAGTCGCGAGAAACGCGTAAAACGTTGCTGCGGTCGTGAGCGCGCCGACGATCACCCCCGGCAGCGCATGCCGCATCATCTGCCCCACCGCCTCGGTCACCGAAGCGCCGCGACCACGCTCATCGACATAACGCTCGTAGAGCACGGTCATGAAATCGACGCCGAGTCCTGCGAGCAGCGCCGCGAAACCGGTGCTCGCGGCGGAAAGCGTTCCGTAGGTCAGCGCCGCGATTGCGAACGTGATGATGATCGCGGAGATCATCGGCACCGCTGCATAGAGGATCGCGGACGGCCGGCGGTACGCATAGAGATACAGCAGCAGCACGCCAAGGAAGGACGTGATGCTGTTGAGGGTCATGTCCTGGCGGATGATCTTTTCGTCCGCGCCGGCGATCGCGTAGCCGCCGGTGTAGCCGATCGTCGGCAGCGCAACGTTCGGATTCGCGGCCTTGAATTCCGCGAGCGATTTCGCAACGAGTCCGTGTGTCTCGTTCATGACCACGCGGCTGAACGGCAGATCCTGCGCGGCCTTCTTCGGCCTGGCGATGATCACCGCCGCGCTCTGATCGTTCGAAACGTAAAAGCCGGAGGAGACGTCGACGTTGAGTCCGCCGCCGGCACGTTTCAGTTTCTCGACGTAGATCGGCAGCAGATTGAACGGATCGATCTGCACGAACTGCTTCACGACCATCGACTGCGGCGTTTGCAGCAAAGTGCGATTGCGCTCGACGGCGGAGCGGATGTTCTCGTCGGTGAATTTTTCCGCGACCGTGTCGAGCTGCTGCGGACTCAACACGAGCATCGAGTACGGCAGCACCTTGTCGACGACCGAGAGCGGGTCGGGGATGCGCCACGTGGCGTGATCGATGTTCTTCGACGCGCGCAGCTTCTCGCCGATGCTGTCGATCAGCGGACCGTACGTCGCGGGCTCGGAGCCTTTGGGAAACTCGAGCACGACCACATGAAAATCGAGCGTGCCGGTCTCGGTGATGATGTCGCGGAACTCATTGACCTCGCGGTTGTTCTGCGGAACGAGCTTAAGAACGTCCGGGTCGAGCCGCATGCGCGATGCGACGAGAGCGGAGACGGCAACGACGAGCAACGTGACCAGCAGGATCGCCCGGGGACGGCGCAGTACGAGGTCGGAAATGCGATCGATGACGCGCGAGATCATGGGTGAGGTCTATATCACGCGTAGTGTCCCCGCTGTCATCCCGAACGGAGAGAGGGACCTGGGTGGGTGGGGCGACAGGCGCGAGCCTTTATGCCCCGCCCAGCCAGATCCCGCGCTTTCGCGCGGGATGACAGCACGGGCGTGCTGTCACTTCTGGTACACCATGTCGTTCTTCAGGTGTCGCAGCTTGAATTGCGTCGAGAGGGAGATCAGCGACTCGGAATGTCCGAGCAGCAGATAGCCGCCCTCGCTCAGGCGGTTGTAGAAGTTCGTCACCACTACCCGCTTCGAGGCGTCATCGAAATAGATGATCACGTTGCGGCAGAAGACGACGTCGAGGTGTCCGAGGAGCGAGACGCGGCCTTCGTCGTAGAGGTTGAGGCGTCCGAACGAGACGCGATTGCGGATCTCGTCCTTCACGCGCCAGGAGGTGTCCGTTTCGCGGGTGAAGTACTTCTCGCGCAGTTGCGGCGTCGTCGCACGAAAGGCGTTCTCCCGATAGACGCCGCGCCGCGCTTTGCCGAGAACCTGCTGGTTGATGTCGCTGGCGAAAATCTCGAAGGCGGCGTGGTCGTACCAGCCGGCCTCCTGCAGCAGCATCGCCAGCGAGTACGGCTCTTCGCCTGACGAACAGCCCGCGGACCAGATGCGCACTTTCTTCACGCTCTTCCGCGAAAGAAGGTCCGGGATGATCTCTTCTGTGAACGCCTGCAACTGCGCCGGCTCGCGGAAGAAATACGTTTCGTTCGTCGTGACCAGATCGAAAATCTGATCGAACTCCGCGTCGGCACGCGGGTCGTACTGGAGGAAGTAGAAGTACTTCTGAAACGAGTCGAAGTTCAGCTCGCGTGCGCGTGGCGAGAGCCGTTTCTGCAGCAGGTACTTCGAAGAATCGTTGAACCACATCCCGGAGCGTTTGTAGATCTGCTCCCGCATCAGCCGGAAAACGTCATCCGGCAGATCCAGATGATGATTCAACGAGAAGTTGAAGGGAGAGGACATTTGGCTAGCGGCAAATGGAAAATTGAAAATTGAAAATTGAAAAATCGGACGGATTCGAGCTCGACGGTGTCCGATTTTTCAATTTTTCATTTTCAATTTTCAATTTCTTCCTCATGCCTCTTCTTTCCGCTTCATCGCCGACAGAATCGCGGCGATCACGACTTCCCTCCTGCTGTCCGCCGTGCGCCACGCCTCCTCGAGCAGGTCGCGATAGAGATCGCGATGACGGACGAAGACTTCCGACACGTCATCGAGAATGGCGCTGTTCTCGAGCGCCTTGAACAGATACGGAAACGACGAGCGATCCGCGACTTTGTCGAGCGCGAGGATCGTCGACTGCTGCACGTAGGTGTCGGGATCTTCGAGCGCATGATGCAGCGCAGGCAACGCCGCACGATCCGCACGCGCGCCAAGAGCAGCAGCGGCTGCGGCGCGAAGGCGCCAGTCTTCGTTCGACAGCGTGACGACGAGCACTTCGAACACGTCGTTGCCCGGAATGCGCGCGAGCGCGAGCATCGCGGCGCGCTGGATCTCGGGATCGGATTCGCCGAGACAGCGGAACAGCACGTCTTTGACGCGCGTGTCTTCCGATTTTCCGAGCGCTTCGATGACGGCGATGCGCACAGGCGGCGGATCGTGCATCAGATGCCGAAGCAGCGGCTCGATGGTTGCGCCGTTGCGATACTCGCCGAGCGCCTGTGCCGCGGCGGTGCGAATCCAGATGTCGTGATCGTCGAGCGAGTGAATGAGCGGCTCGAGGCCACTCTGTGGACGATGCCGCACGATCGCGTTGATCGCGGCGAGTCGCACCGCAGTCGATTCATCGGCGAGCGACAGCACGAGCTGATCGGCGAAACGCTCCTCGCCGAATTTGCCCATCAGCGACACGGCCTTCTGCCGGATGACCGGATCACTGTCTTTCGACGCGAGCAGCAGTCCGTCGTGATAGCCCTCGCCCTGGATGTTGACGTAGACCGAGAGCGAGTTGAGCTTCATCGGAATCGACGGCGCCTGCAGCAGCCGGCGAATCTTCGCGAGCACGGCGCCCTGAATCTCCGAGAACGCGGTCACGAGCGCAGAGACCGAATTCACGGCCGCCTGCTGCGAGGCAACGTCGGGATCGTCGAGCTTCGTGAGCAGATAGTCGATCGCGGACGCGTCCGGAATCTCTCCCAGCGTTTCGATCGCAAGCCGACGGATCATCGGATTGTCGTGATCGAGGAACGGCAGGATGCTCGGGATCGCTTCCTTGCCGCCGATCATGTTCACGACGCGCAGGAGCAACGCGACGATCTCGTCTTCTTCTTCATTCTGCAGCGCGCTGAGAATCGCCGGCATCGCGCCGCTGCCGAAATCGATGAGCGCCTGCGCCCCGACTTCGGACGTCTCCGGCTGACCGAGATGCCCGAGGAGCACGGGAAGCGCGCGTTCATCGCCGGACCAGCCGAGGAACTTGAGGATGAACGCTTTGACCTCGCGCTTCGGCGTCGAGGAGAGATGCTCGACGAGCGGCTCGATCTTCTCGCGCGGGAACGACTCGCGGAATCGCGACTGAATCAGATGCCGCTCCGCCTCTTCGACGATGCGCGGCTTGCTCGCCTCGGCGATGCGCACGAGCGCGCGCAGCGCAGTCAGATTCAGTTTGTCTTCGTCCGCGATGATGCGCAGAAGGAAGTTCACGGTGCCGACGTCGGCGATCTTGCCAACTGCTTCGAGCACCGGTTTGCGCAGCGACTTCTCCGCGTACAGCGGCAGGATCGCCGGCAGCGCCGCGCGATCGCCGATCTCGCCGAGCGCTTCCACGACGTGGAACTTCAGCCAGAGATCGTCACGCGTGCGCAGCGCACGCATGAGATGCGGCAGCGCCGAGGCGTCGCGATATTTACCGAGCGACGACACGATCGACGACGCGACGTTGATGTCGGTCTCGCGCTCGAGGAGCTCGATCAGAATGTCGAAGCCGTCGCGGCTGCGAAGGTCGCCGATGAGATTGACGAGCGAGAGGCGCACGTCGATGTCCTGTTCTTCTCTCAGGCGGGAAACGATCGGCTGAATGGCGGGCTCGCCGATCCGCACGAGCGCTTCCGTCGATGAATTGCGCTTGCCCGCGTTCTCCGGATCCGCGAGTGCGTGCAGCAGTCCCGTGATCACGATCGCGCGCGAATCGCGCACGAGTCCGTCGACGATGGTCTTGCGCACGCGCCAGTCCTTGTCGCCGAGGAGCTCGAACATGAGCGGGAGCGTCCGCTCGTCCGCCGACTGGGCTACGAGCGCCGCCGCTTTCTGCCGCGCGTCGGGATCCGCGGAACGGGCCTGCTCGATGATCTGTGCGTCTACGGTCATTGCGTTCCGGTTTTCAATCTCGCGAGCTCTTCGCGTTTCATCTGCACGAACTGTTGCAGAGTTTCGGTGTAAATCTCTGTGTCGCGGCGCACAGGCATCGGCACGCGCGAGTCGTAGTACTGCCGGCCTTCTTCGATCTCGTCGCGGAGAATCTCGAAGAAGTTGTCCTCGCGGATGCCCTGATCCACCTTGTCGACGTGATAGATGATGATGTCGGAGAGGATCAGTCGCGCCAGCCGACGGGCTTCGTCGTATTCGCGCGGCTCGATGGAGATCTCACTGGTGACGCCGACCTGCGGGAAGAGCTTGCGAATGATCTGGCGCAGCTCTTTTTCGGGGATCTGTTCTTCGATGTATTCGTCGGCGCCGTAGAGGCTCGTCGGATTCGCGCGGAAGCGATTCGCGCGGAACAACGCGCCGATCAGAATCACATGTGTATGCGTGAGCGCCGGATCCGCCTTGATCTCCTCGGTCACTTCGACGCCGAGCTTGCCCTTGAGATAGACGTTCACGATGACGAGATCGGCGCGCATGCGGCGGACGAAATCGAGCGTGGGCTCGCCGGTCTCGAAGAACGTGACGTCGAATCCGAGGTGACGGAGCTGGTCGCCGAGGAAGGCGCGGAAGGGGCGCGGCTCATCGGCGATGGCGGCGAGACGGCGACGCGGCATGCGCGTCGGTGCGGGCGGCGGCTCCTGATCCGGCGTCGATTCCGGAAGCGGATGCATGCCGCTGGCGGTGCGCGGCTTGAGAACCATCTGGTACTCGCAGCTCGGGCAAGCGACGCGTACAGCGGTCAGAAGCGGCAACGTGATCGCGGCCCGAAACGTCGAGCCGCACTTCTTGCAAGTCAGGTCCATGGGCGATTTTTTCCGAAGCAGGAACTCACGCCGATCGTGTGGCGAGGGTTCCGTGGTCGAGCAGTTTGTCGAGATCGAGCAGGATCGTCAACGCACCAGCGGCCCGGAAGACGCCGCGAACGGAGTCGTCGAGCTCGGTGGCATGCACGACAGGATGCCGCTCGATGTCGCCCGCGGCAGCCTTCACGACGCGCAGAACGCGGTCGACGATGAAGCCGATGATCTCGTGATGAAAGTCGATGACGACGATGCGCGTGTCGTCATTGTTCGCGCCGGCCGTGGCGTGGCGGAGCTTGCGGCGCACGTCGACGAGAGTGACGATCGTGCCGCGCAGAGAGATGATGCCGACGACGGACGAGTCGGCATTGGGGATGCGCGTGACGACGCGCGGGGTGACGATCTCGACGATGCGCTCGATGTCGACGGCGTACTGTTCGCCGGCGATCACGAACGTGAGCAGCTCGAGCTGCGTCTGCGGAGCAAGGTCTTCGGATTTTGCGGATTCGACGAGGCGGCGTTTGCCGGCTTCGGCTTTGAATTTGTCGAGTTTGTTTGAATTGTTGCTGGTTGCCGGTTGCTGGTTGGAGGGGACTTGGGGAGCCGGGGGCGCGGGCGCGGCCGCAATGGGTTCGGGTTGCGATTCCGGCTTCGGCGGAACGGATTGCGCTTTCTTCTTTCGGATCTTGACGAGATCAACCATGAGCGCGCTCCATTCGGTGCTCCTGCGCGGCGGACGCGACGCGCGGCACTTCGATCGTTTCCGCGTCTTCGCCGAATGCGTCGAGTAGCGCGGTCGTCGCGAGGGTGTTGATCAGGCGCGGAATGCCGCCGCTGACGGCGTGAATCTCGGCCATGGCGTCGTGGCTGAACGGATTGCGCGCGCCGCCGGCGACGCGGATGCGATGCTCGATGTACTCGACCGTTTCTTCGAGGGACAAGGGACCGAGAGAGTAGCGCATCCCGATCCTCTGTCGCAGCGGTGCATACGCGTCGCGCTCGAGCCGCGTCTCCAGTTCCGGCTGTCCGATCAGGACGACGCTCAGCAGGTTCTGATCGTCGAGTTGAAAGTTCGTCAGCAGGCGAATTTCGTCGAACGTTGCTTTCGACGGAATCAGCTGCGCCTCGTCGATCATCAGCACCGGCTCGCGCTGCTGTTCGTACAACTCGAAGAGCTTCGTGTGGATCTGGTCCAGCAGCTCGTTGCGGAAGCGCGCGGGCTCGATGCCGAGTCCTTTGGCGACCGCGCGCAGAAGCTGCGTTGGCGTGAGTCGAGGATTGATCAGCAGGATGACCGGTCGTGCTTCGCCGACGCGATCGATGAGTGCGCGAGAGAGTGTCGTCTTGCCGGAGCCGATGTCGCCGACGAGCAACGCCAGCTCCTTCTCGTCGACCGCGTATTCGAGACGTGCGAGCGCTTCTTTGTGCTGGTGCGATTCGTAGAGGAATGACGGATCGGGCGTCTTGCCGAACGGCTTCGCGGTCAGTCCGAAGAATTCTTCAAACATGGGAACGAGTCGGAATTGAAAATTGAAAATTGAAAATTGAAAAATCGGGCCGGCTGATGGTCGCGTCGTTCATATTTTTCAATTTGCCATTTTCAATTTTCAATTTGCGGCGACAGCCGCCCGGACATCTCTGGCCTTGCCTCCGAAGTGATCGATGAGCGTGCCGACGTCGACGACGAGCACGATCTCGCTCTCGCCGATCTCGGTCGCGCCAGCGATTCCGGGGATCGTCTTCAACCGCTCGCCGATCGACTTGATGACCACTTCCTGCTGCCGCACGAGCGCGTCGACGAGCAATCCGACTGTCTTCTCGCCGGCGCGCGTGACGACGATGAACCACTTCGTGTTCGGGCCGTGCTCGTGTTTGTCGGCGAGGCCGAAGGCGTCGGAGAGCCGCAGCAGCGGAAGCGTGAAATCGCGGAGCGTGAACACTTCCTTGCGCTCGACGCTCTGGATGTCGCGCGAGTAGATGCGCAGCGATTCCTCGACGGACGTGAGCGGGATCGCAAACTTCTCGCCGCCTGCTTCGACGATCAGCGCCTGAATGATCGCCAGCGTGATCGGCAGTGACACGCGGAACGTCGTGCCCTGGCCGACGCGCGAGATCACGTCGATCGAACCCTTCAGTTCCTGAATGTTCTTTTTGACGACGTCGAGTCCGACGCCGCGTCCCGAGATCTCGCTCACTTCTGCCGCGGTCGAGAAGCCGGGCGTGAACATCAGCTCGTAGGCGCGCTGCTGGTCGACAGTTTCTTTTTCGCCGACGAGGCCGCGTTTCACGGCGACGCTGCGGATTTTCTCGGCGTCGATGCCGCGTCCGTCGTCAGTCACGTCGAGCACGACCGAGTTGCCCTGCTGATACGCATTCAGCGTGACGTGACCGATGGGATCTTTGCCGGCGACGCGGCGCTCCTCCGCCGACTCGATGCCGTGATCGAGCGCGTTGCGGATGATGTGCATCAGCGGATCGGTCAGCTCCTCGACCATCATCTTGTCGAGCTCTGTGTCTTCGCCGCGCAGCACGAGCTCGATCTCTTTCTTCAGCTCGCGCGCGAGCTTGCGCACGGTGCGTGAGAGCTTCGAGTAGATCTGCCCGACCGGCACCATGCGGATCTCGATGACGGACTTCTGCAGTTCGTTGAGCTTGCGATCGAGGTTGCGCGCGATCTTGCCCAGCTCGTGCGAGGCCATGCGCGCCTGCTGCGCCGCGAGCGTGCGCGTGAGCGATTCGAGCTGCGTCTTTTCGATGATCAGCTCGCCGACGATGTTCATCACGTGATCGAGGCGTGCGATGTCGACGCGCACGGTCTGGGAGAGCGAGCGCAGCGACATCTCTTCTTCGACGAAGACGGGTTCGGTCGCTAGCGGCGCTGCGACGGGTTGAGAAACCGTCGGTCCAGTGGCTGTCTTGCGAAGAGAGGAGACGGCTGCGTGCGGCGCGATGGCTTGCACGGCGGTGTCGTTCAACGTCGAACCGTACAGCAGGCGGAACGCGATGCCATTCGCGTTGCCACTTGGAATCGCAGGCAGCGTCGAGATCACTTCGCCCGCATCACTGAGGCTCGCGGTCAACGCGCGCAGACGTTCGTCGAAATCGGAGAAGTCGAACGTCACTTCGAGCGAGAGGATGTGCTTCCCGCTGCGCACGTTCTCGTGCAGGCGATGTTCTTCGTATTCGGTGAGCGATTTGCGCGTCTGGTCGTCGAGCGTCAACGCCGACAGCGGATCGTCGGTCTTCTTCTGCGGCTGGTTGGTGATGATGTGATGGATGCGGCTGGTGAGGCCGTTCATGTCCACCAGCCCCGAGAGCGACGGATCGTTGATCGAGATGACCAGCCGGTTCAGGCTGTCGATCGAGTCGTACAGCAGATCAATGAGCTCTTTCGAGAACTCGATCTTGCCCATGCGCAAGCGGTCGAGCATGTCTTCGAGGCTGTGCGAGAGCTCGGAGATATCGCCGAAGCCGAGCATGCCGGCCAGACCCTTGAGCGAGTGCACCTCGCGGAAGATCTTGTTGACGAGCTCGGGACGGACGTTCTGCCCCTGCGATTCGAAGTCGACGAGGTCGCGCGAGAGCGTGTCGAGCAGCTCTTCGGCTTCGCTGGTGAACTCCTCCCGTGCGCGATCGTCTTCTTTGGCCATGGACCGGGTGTCATGTTAACGCACCACTCGTGCTCGCGTTGCTCGCCGAGGTTGTCGGTTCTCGGTTGTCGGTTGTCTGCGCAGCAGCGCCTGGACGACAAGTCTCGCCGGCATCGACAACGGCGCTTGCGATGTCTGTCGTCAAGTCGCAAAGTCGCAGACAACCGACAACCGACAACCGATAACTGACAACGCGCGGCGCAAGCACGACAAGCGCCAACGCGCGCTACGCGACTTTGAGCAATCGCCGAAGCTTCTCGACAAGATCCCGCGCCTCGAACGGCTTCACCAGATACTCCTCGGCACCCAGTGCAGCAGCCCGGCGACGATCTTCTTCCGTCGATTCGGTGGAGATGACCATGATCGGGATGGAGCGGTAGACGGGATGGTTCTTGAGGAAGCTCACCAGTTCCAGGCCGTTGATGTCCGGCATGTTGATGTCGGTGAGGATGGCGTCGAACTTGTGGTGGGGCAGCGTCTTGAGAGCTTCGAAACCGCTGGCCGCCTCGACGATCTCGAGGTCATAGCTTTCGGTGCCTCCCTCGATGACGGTCGTGAGATACGCCCGCATCGATGAGGAGTCTTCCACGACCAGAATCTTCATAGCTTCAATGCCGCCCCGCCCGCTCCGATGCAAACACCGCGTTTCCGAATGCGTACCCCGCCTGCGACAGGAAGATCTCCAGGCCGGTCATACTGTCGATCGGCGCGCGGTGCTCGGCG
>DASYLL010000297.1:0-22887 GCA_036009605.1 Thermoanaerobaculia bacterium
CGCACCACCCGCCCGGGTCCCTCGACTCACGCTCGGGATGACACCTTGAGAAAAGCCAAATATCGCTTCATCTTCTTCGACGTCGACTCGACGCTCGTCACCATCGAAGGCATCGACGTGCTCGCGAACGGCAATCCAGAAATCGTCGCACTCACCGACGCGGCGATGAACGGCGAGGTGCCGCTCGACGAGGTTTACGCGCGACGTCTCGAAATCATCCGACCGACGCGCGCGGACGTCGACGCACTCGGACGCCGTTACCTCGATTCGCTCGTCCCCGGCGCAGCGGAAACGATCGCAACCTTGCAGGCCGCGGGCGCCGACGTCCACCTCGTCACAGCCGGGATCGCCCAAGCGATCGCCCCCCTTGCCGAGAAGCTGAACATCGCGGCGCGCGCCGTGCACTCGGTGGCGCTGCAGTTCGATGACGATGGCAACTATCACGACTTCGATCGCCGCTCGCTGCTCACGCGCAATGGCGGCAAAGAGCTCGTCGTACATGCGGTCCTGGCGCGCGCGAAGGGGCGTTCCGCATTCATCGGCGACGGCGTCAGCGATCTGGAGACCAAGCCGGTGGTGAGCCTATTCGTCGGCTTCGGAGGAGTTCACAGCCGGCCGCGTGTGATGGAGAATGCCGAGGTGTACGTCAGCGAGCCGGCGCTCACAGCGGTGCTGCCGTATCTCATCGAGTGATCGACATGACGCAAAACGCCCGCTACTTCGTCCCCGGCCCGACGTGGGTCCGTCCCGAGATCCTGCAGGAGCTGACGCGGCCGATGATCGGCCATCGCAGCAACGAGTTCCGCGATCTCTTCCGCCGCATCAACGCCGACCTCAAAACGCTCTTCAACACGAAGCAGTCGACGTTCGTCGTCACCGCCTCGGGAACCGGCGTCATGCAGGCCGCACTCGAGAATTGCGTCGCGCGACGCGTGCTCGTCACGACGTGCGGCGCGTTTTCGGAGCGCTGGTACAACATCGGCGAATCGCTCGGCTACGAAGTCGATCGCCAGGACGCCGACTGGGGTCACGCCATCGAGCCCGATGAGCTGGGCGATCATCTCGCGCGCCACCATCGCGCGCACTACGACGCCGTCACGATCACGCACAACGAAACGTCGACCGGCATCACGAACAACATTCCCGCGCTGATCGAAGTCATCCGCGAGGAAGCCCCCGACGCGCTGATCCTCATCGACTCCGTCTCGTCCCTCGGCGGCATTCCGGTGGAGTTCGATTCGTGGGGCGCCGACGTTTGTCTCGCGAGCGTGCAGAAGGCCATCGCACTGCCGCCCGGCATTACCGTCGTCGCGGTTTCCGACAAAGCACTCGAGCGCGCGAAGAAGCATCCGTATCGCGGCACGTACTTCGACTTCCTGAATTTCAAGAAGAACGCGGACGACGACAGCGTCCCGTCGACGCCGTCGATCCCGCATTTCTACGCGCTCGCCGCGCAGCTCGAGCACATCCTGCGCGTCGAAGGTCTCGACGCACGCTACGCGCGTCATCGCAAAATGCGCGAGATCACACATGCGCGCACGGCGCGTTATGCGAAGCTCGCGTCCGATCCCAATCACTTGTCCGCGACCGTCACGGCACTCGCGCCAATCGTCCCCGCCGCCACCATCCGCGCCGAAATGAAGAACCGCGGCTTCACCCTCGGCGGCGGTTACGGGCAGTGGGCCGACACGACGTTCCGCATCGGCCACATGGGCGACATTTCTATCGCCGATCTCGAAGCGATGTTGGACGTGCTCGACGAAGTCGCAAGAGGTTAGTTTGGAGTGCGGCAGCCGCAGCTGCCGCCTTCGTATGTTCAGGCGCGAAACGAACATACAAAAGCGGTAGCTGCGGCTACCGCACTCCAAACTAGAATCCCCGCCACCATGTACAAGGTCCTCGTTACTGACAGCATTGCCCCCTCAGGACTCGACATCCTCCGCGCCGCGGATGATGTCGAGCTCGATTACCGGCCGGGCCTCAAAGATCAGGAGTTGCTCGATGCGGTTGCGCAGTCCGATGCGCTGATCACGCGCAGCGGCACCGCGGTCACGCCGGAGCTTGTGAACGCGGGCGATCGGTTGCGCGTGATCGGTCGTGCGGGCGTCGGACTCGACAACGTCGATGTCGACGCATGCACCGCGCGCGGCATCCTCGTCATCAACGCGCCGACCGCGAACATCATGTCGGCCACCGAGCACACGATGGCGATGCTGCTGGCGCTGTGCCGCAACATCCCCGAGGCGCATGCGAGTGTGAAGCGGGGGGAGTGGACGCGGTCGAAGTTCATGGGCACGGAGCTCGACGGCAAGACGCTCGGCGTGATCGGGCTCGGTCGCATCGGCACGCGCGTCACGATTCGCGCTCGCGGATTCGGGATGCGCGTGATCGCCTACGACCCGTATATCGCCGACTCCGCGTACGAGAAAGTCGGCGCCGCGAAAGTGTCGCTCGATCAGCTGCTCGAACAGGCCGACGTCATCACCGTGCACACGCCGATGACGGACGAGACACGCTCGCTCATCGGCGCGGAAGAACTGGCGAGAACTAAGGACGGCGTGATCGTCCTCAACATCGCGCGCGGCGGGATCTACGACGAACAAGCTCTTGCCGATGCGCTCAACAGCGGCAAAGTCGCCGGCGCAGCGATCGATGTGTACGTCGACGAGCCGCCGCCGCCCGACCACCCGCTGCTCACCGCGAAGAACGTGATTCTCTCGCCGCACATCGGCGCGAACACGATCGAAGCGCAGGATCGCGTGGCGGTGCAAACCGCGGAGATGGTGATCGAAGCACTGCGCGGCTCGATCTTCGTGTCGGCCGTGAACCTGCCGTTCGAAGGCGTGTCGGACTCCGACGCTGCGCCGCTCATCAAACTCGCGGAAAAACTCGGACTCTTCGCCGCGCAAGTCATGAACGCTCCCGTGATTCGCGCGGAGATCGAGTTGTGGGGCGTCGAAGAGCGACTGATTAAAATCCTCTCCGTCGCATCCTTGAAAGGATTGCTCACGCCGCATCTGTCGGAGTCGGTGAACTTCGTCAACGCGGAACAGATCGCGCAAACGCGCGGCATTGCGATCAGCTCGACCACGCATCCGACCCCGCGCGACTACGCGAACCTGCTCACGTTCCGCGCGTCATCCGCGACGGAAGAGACCTGCATCTCCGGCACGGTCTTCCACGAAAAGAACCAGCGCATCGTGTCCGTGAACAACTTCCGCGTCGAGTTCAAACCGGAAGGACACCTGATCTACATCATCAATCGCGACGTCCCCGGCGTCGTCGGCAAAGTGGGCACGCTCCTCGGCGACCGCGAGATCAATATCGCCGAGTACAACCTTGCGCGCAGCGGCAGCGGCGGCCGCGCAATGGCGATCATTACCGTCGACTCGCCGCTCGATGCGGAGACGCTGAGTTTCCTGCGCTCGTATCGGGAAATGATCGAGGTCAAGCAGGTGAAGTTGTAGCTGCACGACAACGTTACAATGACTGCGGCGATGCATTACAGGCTCCTCGGAAAAACGAATCTCAAAGTCAGCGAGATCGGCTTCGGCGGATGGGCGATTGGCGGCCCGGCCGGAGCCTCGGGCACGCCGCTGGGCTGGGGGAAAACGAACGACGATGAGTCGCTCGGCACAATCCGCCGGGCGCGCGAGCTCGGCGTCAATTTCTTCGACACCTCCGACTCCTATGGCTTCGGCCGCAGTGAGTCGCTTCTCGGCATCGTGTTGTCGCGCACGCGCAAGGACGTCGTCATTGCAACGAAGGTCGGCGTGGCGCGCGATGTCGACGGAAAGCTGCGCAAGGATTTCTCGCGCGAGCACATTCAACATGCCGTCGACGGCTCATTGAAGCGGTTGCGCACGGATTACATCGATCTCTATCAATTGCACAATCCGACGCTCGACGATTTGCGCAACGACGACATTCACGAAGCGATGGATCGGCTGCAGGAAGCGGGAAAGATCCGTTTCTGGGGCGTGTCGGTCACGACGCCCGAGGAAGGGATCGAGATCATTCGCAACGGGTGGGGATACGCGCTGCAGGTTTTGTACAACGTGCTCAACCAGGCGCCGGCGAGTGAGCTCTTTCCGCTGGCGAAAGAAAAAGGCTACGGAATCATCGCGCGTGTTCCGCTCGCGTCGGGGTTGCTCAGCGGCAAGTTTCGGCCGGACACCGCGTTCGCGACGGATGACGTGCGACAGAACTTCCTCACGCCGAAGCGACTCGAAGAAGTGATTCCGCGCGTCGATGAAGTGAAGTCGATCATCGGCGGTACAGCGCGCGCGCTGGCTGAAGGCGCACTCCGGTTCGTGCTCGCGGATGATGCGGTGTCGACGACGATCCCCGGCATGCGCAACGTGCGGCAGGTGGAGATGAATGTGGCCGCGGATGAAGTGCGGATTCCGCAGGATGTGATCGACAAGCTGCGCACGCGGCTCGGGGATTACAACTTCTATCAGCGACACGGGATTCGGATCTAGTCGACGGCCAGGTCGCGCAGGTAGTCGCGCCAATCGACATCCGATTCGTACGTTGTGCGTCCCGATGCTTCTGCAATGAGGATGTGCGGCAGCGTCGCGGTATCAGGCGAAAGCTCGTGATGTTCGAGCGCGTTCAGCTCCGGATGCGCGCTCCGGCCGTACACGCACCAGTCGATCTTCGCGAAGCCGGCGCGGTGCAGGAGATCCGTGAGAATCGCCGTGTTGTAGAGGAACTTGTGGCCCCACGCGCGGAACGCGCGGTTGAGCGTGAGGCTCTCGCGAGCGGATGCGGGATCGTGATTCCACGAGGCGATGTCGATCACGGCGGTGGCTTCCGAGGTGGCGGTCCAGCGCGAGGAGTACGACGTTGCCCAGACCCAGTCGAGATTCGGCGTGGTCAGACGCAACACGCCGTCCTCGCGGAGCACGCGACGGCATTCGCGCACGATCTGCAACGCGTCCTCGAGCTCGAAGTGCTCGATGAAATGCTCGGCAAAGATGTGCGTGACGTCCTCGAACTGCAATCCTTCGCGCACGTCGAGCACGCGATCGACGCCGGGATAGGGACGGACATCGACGTTCACCCAGCCGGGGAGGATGACGGGACCGCTGCCGAGATGGAGTTTCATTTTCTGCGCTGCACGGTAGCGGGATGACACGCCGTAGTGGAAGTGTTCTCCAGTCGAATGCCCAACCGCACCATCTCGATCCGCGGGGCGCGGACGCACAATCTCAAGAACGTTTCGGTCGACATCCCGCAGCGGCAGCTCACGGTGGTCACCGGTCCGTCGGGGTCGGGGAAGTCGTCGCTGGCGTTCAACACGCTGTATGCCGAGGGGCAACGGCGGTTCGTGGAGTCGATGTCGACGTATGTGCGGCAGTTCCTGGAGCGCATCGACCGGCCGGACGTCGACGAGATCGACGGCATCCTCCCGGCGATCGCCATCGAACAGAAGAACTCGGTGAAGAACGCGCGCTCCACGGTCGGGACCGCCACGGAGCTCGCGGATCACTTCCGACTCTTCATGACGTACTGCGGCGAGACGCGCTGCCCCGATTGCGGCGTCGTCGTGCGGAAGGAGAATCCGGCAACGATCACGGACGCGATTCTCGGAACGATCGGCGGCAAACGCGCGGTCGTGCTCGCGCCGGTGTTCTTCGATCCCGATCATCGCGACGTGGTCATCGAGCAGCTCGTGAAGGCCGGGTTCTTCCGCGTCTGGATCAACGGCGAGGTGCGCGATCTCAACGATCTCGATACAAAGACGTTCACGTCGTTCGAGCTCGTGATCACGCGGCTGCGCATCGACGCGGAGCGGCGCACGCAGATCACGGAAGCGATCGAGCAGGCGTTCGAGCTTTCGAAGGGCAACGTGAACGTGCTCGAAGAGAGCGAGGAGGGATGGCTCAGCCACCGCTTCACATCGCACTTCGCGTGCAATCAATGCGGGACGGAGTTCGTCGAGCCATCCCCGCATCTCTTCTCCTTCAACTCGCCCCTCGGCGCGTGCACGACCTGTCAGGGCTACGGCCGGATCATCGGCATCGACATGGACAAGGTCATTCCCAATCGTGATCTTCGGCTCGACGAGATGCCGGTCACGCCGTGGAACTCACCCGGCTACGAGGACTGCTACGACGATCTGAAGACGTTCGCGAACAAGTTCGGTCTGCGCCTCGACGTGCCGGTGAAGGACCTGACGAAGGCCGAATACGACGTGCTCTATACCGGCAAAGGCAAGTGGTATGGCATCAAGGGCTTCTTCGACTGGCTGGAAACGAAGAAGTACAAGATCCACGTGCGCGTGAAGCTGGCGAAGTACCGCAGCTACGAGCCGTGCCCCGAGTGCCACGGATCGCGCCTCAAGAACGTCGTCAATCACGTGAAGTTCCGCGATCTCACGATCGGCGACCTGTTCGCGATGAACGTGAAGGATGCGCGCCGCTTCTGGGAGTTCATGGCCATGTCGAAGCAGGAGGAGGCGATGGCCGGCCACCTGCGACGCGAGATCGTGAATCGCCTCATTTATCTCGATGAGGTCGGGCTTTCGTATCTCACACTCGATCGACAGACGCGCACGCTCTCGGGCGGCGAATCGCAGCGCATCAATCTCGCGGCGGCACTCGGCAGCTCGCTGACGGAGACGATGTATGTGATCGATGAGCCGACCGTCGGGCTGCACGCGCGCGATAGCGAGCGGCTGCTCGCGGTGCTCGGGCGACTGCGCAATGCCGGGAACACGGTGATCGTCGTCGAGCACGATCCGACGATCATCGCGGGCGCGGATTACTACGTGGAGCTCGGGCCGGGGGCGGGGGAGTTGGGTGGAGAGATCGTGCATGCGGGGAGATCGCCATCGAAGGTCGACGTGCCCCACGCGCCCAGGTCCCTCGCTGACGCTCGGGATGACATGGGCGTCATTCGCATCGTCAACGCGAAGCAGAACAATCTGAAGGGTGTGACTGCGGAGATTCCGTTGGGGAAGCTCGTGGCGATTACCGGTGTGTCGGGGTCGGGCAAGTCGACGCTCATTCGCAACTGTCTGTACAACCGCTATCAACGCGACGTGCGCGGAATGGCGGGGCTCGAAACGGGCAAGGTCGATCGGCTCGAAGGAACCGATCTGATCTACGACATGGAGCTCGTCGATCAATCGCCGATCGGACGTTCGTCGCGCTCAAATCCGGCGACGTACATCAAAGCGTGGGACGAAGTCCGCAAGCTGCTCGCGGAGACGACGGGCGCGAAGCTGAACGGCGTCACGGCCGGCATGTTCTCGTTCAACACCGTCGGCGGCCGCTGCGAGGTTTGTCAGGGCGCCGGCGTCGTGTCGATCGACATGCAGTTCCTCGCGGACGTCGAAGTGGTCTGCGACAAATGCGACGGCCGCCGTTTCGGTGATCAGGTCATGAAGGTCACGTACAAGGGAAAGAACGTGAACGACATCCTGCAGCTGACCGTCGATGAAGCCGCGAAGTTCTTCGTCGCGAAACGCGCGCTGCTCAAGCGGCTCGACGCACTCCGCTCCGTCGGCCTCGGCTACCTGCGGCTCGGACAATCGACCGACTCGCTCTCCGGCGGCGAAGCGCAGCGTCTGAAGCTCGCATCGTTTCTCGCCGAGAGCGCCGCGAAAAACGGCGACAAGCCGCGCCTCTTTCTCTTCGACGAGCCGACCACCGGTCTCGCCGCGTCCGACGTCCAGGTGCTGATCCGCACGTTTCGCGATCTCCTCGATCGCGGCAATTCGGTGCTCGTCATCGAGCACAACACGCAGCTCATCGAGCAGGCAGACTGGGTCATCGACCTCGGCCCCGAGGGGGGAGACGGTGGCGGCGAGATCGTCGCGGTCGGAACTCCGGAGGAGATCGCGGCGAATCCACGCTCGATCACGGGACGCTATCTGCACGTCGCGCGCGAGGAAGTCGGAGCGGCCTGACGCAACAGGCTACAATTCACGCGCTTCATACAGAGCCAGAGGGAGATTTCGCACTATGAGTGCTGATCCGCAGGGACTTCCGGACCGGGTGGGCTTCAAGCCCGACGGGCCGCCTCCTTTCACACCGTACATCGGGCCGGAGACCGTGTTGCCAGAGCTCACTCTGCGCGCCGTGATCGTCGGCACCATCCTCGGCATCATCTTCGGCGCTTCATCTCTGTATCTCGTGCTCAAGGTCGGTCTGACCGTGAGCGCATCCATTCCGGTCGCGGTCATCTCGATCGCGCTCTTCCGGATCCTGCACACGATGGGCGCGCGCAACGCGACCATCCTCGAGAACAACATCGTGCAGACGGCAGGCTCGGCGGGTGAGTCGATCGCATTCGGCGTCGGCGTCACGATGCCCGCGATCCTGATCCTCGGTTTCGACCTCGAGATCTTCCGCGTGATGCTCGTCGCGGTCCTCGGCGGACTGCTCGGCATCCTGATGATGATTCCGCTGCGGCGCGCGCTGATCGTCGCGCAGCACGGCGTCCTCAAGTATCCGGAAGGCACGGCCTGCGCCGAGGTTTTGAAGGCGGGCGCTAGCGATGAGTCGCGCGCAGCCGCTTCGCCTGAAGCAAAGGCGGAACAGGAAGCGCGCGGCGGCGTCAGTACGAGCGCCAAGACGATCTTCACTGGCTTCGGCATCGGCCTCATCTACAAGACCGCAATGGTCGCGTTCCGCACATGGAAGGACGTACCGGAGAAGATCTTCGGCCGCCCGTTCTCGGGCGCATCGGTCGCGGCGGAAATCTCGCCGGAACTGCTCGGCGTCGGCTACATCATCGGACCGCGGATCGCCGGCATCATGTGCGCGGGCGGCGTGCTCGCCTATCTCGTGCTCATCCCGATGATCCGCTTCTTCGGCGATGCACTCGCTGCTCCGCTGCCGCCGGAAACGACGGCGCTGATTCGCGACATGAGCCCGGGCGCGATCCGCAACGCGTACGTGCTATACATCGGCGCGGGCGCGGTGGCCGCGGGCGGCATCATCAGCGTGTTCAAGTCGCTGCCGATGATCTGGCACGGCATCAAGGGCGGCCTGCGCGACGTTTCGTCCGCGCGCGCCGGCGCAGTGAAATCGGTCGTTCCGCGCACCGACCGCGATCTCTCGATCAAGTTCGTGCTCATCGGCATCATCGCGCTGATCCTCATCATTGCGTTCGCGAATCCGCTGTACGTCGGCGGCACCGGCTTCGGTGCACGCATCGGCGCGGCGCTGCTGATCATCATCTTCGGATTCCTCTTCGTGACCGTGTCGTCGCGCCTCACCGGTGAGATCGGCTCGACTTCGAATCCGATCTCTGGCATGACGGTGGCGACGCTGCTGCTGACCTGCCTGATCTTCGTCGTCCTCGGATGGACCGGCAGCAACTACTTCGTGACCGCGCTGTCGATCGGCGCGATCGTCTGTATCGCGTCGTCGAACGGCGGCACGACCTCGCAGGATCTGAAGACCGGCTTCCTCGTCGGCGCGACGCCGAAGAATCAGCAGATCGCGATTCTGATCGGCGCGCTCGGTTCCGCGCTGCTGCTCGGGCCGATGCTTCTCGGGCTCAACAACGCGAGCTCGGTGTACATCCCGGTCGACAACGTGCCGACCGGCTACTCCGCGGGCTCCGTGAAGGCGAACGACGTGGCGCTGCCGGCTGACTTCCACGGCAAAGAAGGCGTCAAAGGCAAGCTCCTCGCGGGCGGTACGGACAGCAAGGAGTACAACGTCTGGTTTCACACGCCTCCCTCGGGTGGAAACGCCGAGAAGTACCTCGTCGACGACAGCGGCCGTCCGGTCTATTACGTCGACCCGGGCATCAACGGCACCGTGACGACTCTGCCGAACGGCGAGCCGGTGCGGAAGTTCGACGCGCCGAAGGCGACGCTGATGTCGTACATCATCAAGGGTATTCTCGGCGGCGAGCTACCGTGGGGTCTCGTGCTCCTCGGCGTGATGATCGCGATCGTGCTCGAGCTCTCCGGCATTCCTTCGCTCGCGTTCGCGGTCGGCGTGTACCTGCCGCTTTCGTCGACGTCGCCGATTCTCGTCGGCGGCATCATCCGCTGGGCGGTCGATCGCTGGATCGCGAAGAAGCACGCCGGCCAGAATCTGACGGAAGAGCAGCTCGTGGCGGAAGGCGACAAGAGCCCGGGCGTGCTGATGGCGTCGGGCTACATCGCAGGCGGTGCGATCGCGGGCATCCTCATCGCGTTGCTGCTGGGCGTCGATGCGCTGGCGCCGCTCAACGAGGCCGTGGGCCGCTTCGCCGCGCGCAACCCGTGGGTGAGCGGACCGAACGCGGATCTGTGGTCGCTGATCCCGTTCATCGGCCTGATCGCGCTGTTGTATCTGACGGGCCGGGAGAAGATTCTCCGATCCAAAGAAATCGCCTCGTAATCGATAAAGGCCCGC
Organism: Thermoanaerobaculia bacterium; assembly: GCA_036009605.1. Taxonomy (GTDB): domain Bacteria; phylum Acidobacteriota; class Thermoanaerobaculia; order Gp7-AA8; family Gp7-AA8; genus QHVT01. The sequence goes on from DASYLL010000297.1 coordinate 10,371, forward strand.
CGCAAGGCGGGCCTTTTTGTCTCTGGCGTATCCTGTGCGCACCGTCCGATGGAAGGCTGCGTCCTCTTTCTCGTCTTCGTCATCGCAATCGTTGCGCTTGTGATTGCGATCCGTGCGTCTTCGAAGTGGAAGGTGGCGCAGGAAGACATTCAGTTGCTGGCAAAGGAGCTCGCCGCGTTACGGCAAGCCCCGCTGTCATCCCGAGCGTCGAGCGAGGGACCTGGGCGGGAGGGGCATGAGGAACCTGTTGCGAGCCCCTCCCCTCCAGGTCCCTCGCTCCCGCTCGGGATGACGGAGGAACCCACTCCTCCTCCGCCTCCCCCACCCGAGCCCGAACCCGAGCCGTACATTCCTCCCACCCCCGCACGCGCCCCCACTCCGGCGTTCGCGTTCGACTGGGAGAATCTCGTCGGCATCAAGCTCTTCTCGTGGATCGCGGGCATCGCGCTCGTGCTCGCGGCGGTGTTCTTCCTCAAGTACTCGGTCGAGCATGGCTGGCTCAGCCCGACGATCCGCGCAACGCTCGGGATTCTCACGGGCGCGTCGCTGCTCGTGATCTGCGAGCTGCGCGTCGCGCGCGGCTACGCATTCACCGCGAACGCGATGCATGGCGCCGGCATCGCCATTCTCTACGCGACGCTCTTCGCGATTCACGCCTTGTGGCACCTGCTGCCCGCCGGCGTCGTGTTCTTCATGATGCTCGTCGTGACCGCGGTCGCGGTCGGCCTCTCCATCCGACGCGATTCGATCTTCATCGCGCTCCTCGGATTGATGGGCGGCTTCGCAACGCCGGCGTTGCTGTCGACCGGCGAGAACCGTCCCGTCGGACTGTTCTCCTATCTGCTGCTTCTGAACTTCGGACTGGCGTGGGTCGCGTACAAGAAACGCTGGCCGATTCTGACCATCGGCAGCCTCGCGTTCACGGTCTTCTATCAATGGGGCTGGGTGAGCAAGTACCTGACGCCCGCGCAGTTGCCGCTCGCGGTCGGGATCTTCCTCGCGTTTGCCGCGATGGCCGCGGCCGCGCTCTGGCTCAATAAGCGCGACGATCAACCGATCTTCGAGCGCGTGGCACTGGCCGCGGTCGCGTTGCCGCTCGCATTCGGCATCTTCACCGCGGCGGTGCCGGCGTACGGCGCGCGATACAACACGCTGTTCGGATTCCTGCTGCTCGTCGCGGCCGGTCTCGCGATCATCGCCGTCGTGCGCAAGCAAAGCTGGCTGCACGTGCTCGGCGGCGCGTCGGTGCTGCTGACGTTCACGATCTGGTCCGCGGTTTCGTACCTGCCGACCGCGTGGCCGGCGATTCTCGCGTGGATCGCGGCGTTCGTCGCGCTCTATCTCGTTGCCGCGACGCGCATCGCGTCGCCCGCAAACGCGACCGCGCCGCTGCTGTTCTTCATGCTGACCGCGCTGCTCGTGCTCGAGCCGCGCACCGCGTCGCCGGCGTTGCTGTTCGGCGTGTTCTTCGTGTTGCTCGCGGCGATCGCATTCGTGGCGATTCGATACGCGCAAGGGTTGCTGTACTTCATCGCGTCGTTCTTCGTGATCATCTCGGAGGCGATCTGGTCGGCGAAGTACCTCACGCCGGATCGTCTCTACGCCGCGCTGCTGCTGTACGGCGCATTCGGTCTGCTCTTCCTCGGCGTCCCCGCGATTGCGCGACGCGTACAACGTCCGCTCACGCCGCGCGCCGGCGGCGCCGTCACGGCGATTCTCAGCCTGGCGATGCTGCTGTTTCTCACGATCGACAGCGTTGCAGGCGCCGCGTTGTGGGGACTGACTGCGCTGCTCGCGATCCTGCTCATCGGCACGATCGTCGAGGCGAAGTTCGAGCGCCGTCCGCTCGTCGCCGCAATCGCGATGATCCTCACGTGGATCGTGCTCGCGGCATGGTGGGAAGGCATCGACCTCACGGTCTCACTGATCCCCGCACTCTTCACCATCGCCGCCTTCGGCATCATCGTGCTCCTCGGCGTCCTCTGGGCGAGCTGCGGCGACGATCCATCGTTCAGCTCTTCGTCGCATCTCTCGCTCGCGAGCTATCTGTTCCTGTTCTTCATCGCCGCGCAGCAGGAGCTCGTGTTTCCGCCATGGCCGCTGTTCGGAGTGCTGGCGATTCTCACGCTCGCGATCGGCGTGGCGTCGCTCTACCTCCGCCGCGGGACACTGGCGATCGGCGGTGCGCTCGCCGCGCAGCTCGTGCTGCTGACGTGGAGCTCGCACACGCTCGTGCCGCCGTGGGCGAACACCGGTCTCGTCGCACTGCTGCTCGTCGCCGCGTGGGCGTACGTCTGGATGTTTCTCGGCGAGCGCATCCTCGGCCGCGAGGATTCGTCGCTGTTTCTGAACGCAGCGATCGTTGCGCTCTTCGCGGGACACATCGTCGCCATCGGCGTCGGCACCAGCGCGGAGCCTTCGCTGTTCGGAACGCTGCTGGCGACGCACGCGATCCTCATCGTTGCAACGCTCGCGATCGCGTGGCGCGACGAACTGCACCTGCTCGCGGTCGCGAGCGCCGCGTTCGCGATTCCGGCCACGCTGGCGGTGCGCGAGCTACCGCCGGACCGGCTCTTCACGTTCGCGATCGTGCCCTACGCGCTGTTCGTCACGTACCCGCTGCTCCTCGGCGCGCGCGCGAAGCGTTCTCTGCATCCATATCTCGCGGCGGTGATCGCAAGCGCCGCGTTCTTCATGTTCGCGCACAACGCGATGGTCCGGGCCGATCTGAAATACATGATCGGCGTGCTGCCGGTCGCGCTGGCGATCGTGCTCGTTGTGCTGCTCGTACGATTGCTGCGCACCGAGCCGCCGAGCGAACGGACCCTTGGCCGCCTGGCGATGGTCGCCGGCGCCGCGCTCGCGTTCGTCACCGTCGCCATTCCGCTGCAGCTCGATAAACAATGGATCACGATCGCCTGGTCGCTCGAAGGCGCGGCGCTGGTGTGGCTCTTCACGCGCATCCCGCATCGCGGACTCATCGCGTGGGCCGGCGCGCTGCTGGCGATCGTGTTCGTGCGGCTCGTCTTCAACACCGCGGTGCTGAACTATCACCCGGCCAGCGAGCGCGCGATTTTCAACTGGTACCTCTACACGTACCTCGTCGCCGCCGCGTCGTGTTTCGCAGCGGCGTACTGGCTACCGCGCGAATGGAAACGCGGCATGGCCGCGGCGAGCACGATGGGCACGATCCTGTTGTTCGTGCTGCTCAACATCGAGATCGCCGACTACTACTCGAGCGGCGCAACGCTCACCTTCAACCTGTTCTCGTCGTCGCTCGGGCAGGAACTGACTTACACGATCGGCTGGGCGATCTTTGCGGTGGCGATGCTCATCGCAGGGATCGCATTGCACGCACGCGCCGCGCGCGTCGCTGCACTGATCCTGCTGCTCGTCACGATCCTGAAGTGCTTCCTCCACGATCTCGCCGCACTCGGCGGTCTCTATCGCGTCGCCTCGCTTCTCGGACTGGCGATTGCCCTCGTGCTCGTCGGCGTGCTGCTGCAGAAGTTCGTGATCGCGAAATCTGCGAAGGTCGCGCTGCTTCTGCTGTTGTTCGTCTATCCGGTTTATGGCGCGGTCCATCGCAACGTGACGCCTGCCGCGGCGGGACCAAATCGGCTCGAAGTCGACGTTGCATTGCTCTCGCAGGCGACGACCGATCTGCGCGATCTGCGACTCTTCGATGAACAGCAACGCGAAGTTGGTTACATCCTCGTCGAGCCGGTCGGCGGCGTTCCGCGTTGGCTCGACGGTCATCTGCTTCCCATCGCATCGACGAAGAAGACCAGCGGCTTCGAGCTCGACCTCGGGCAATCAGAGAACGTCGACCGCCTGCGCTTCGAAGGCGTCGCCGCGCCGTTTCTGAAACGCGCGCGCGTCGAAGGCAGCGGCGATCGCGAACACTGGACGCTGCTCGCCGACGCCACGGTTTTCGATCTGCCCGACGATCGTCTGCGCTTGCTCGAAGTGCCATTCAATGCGGGCACGTATCGCTACCTGCGCGTCACGTGGGACGACGGATCGTGCGCACGCATCGCCAATGCCGGTCGCGTCTCTGCGCGCGTGCATGGTTCGGGCGCGGCGCCGGAACCGCTCCGCGTCGCGGTGCCATTTCGCAAGCGCGCAAGTGAGCCAGGCAAGAGTCGCTATCGCATCGATCTGCCGGGACCACGACTGCCGCTCTCCGCGATCGAGTTGCGCGTCGGCAACGGCAACGTCTTCCGCAAAGCCACAATCACCGAACCACGCCTCGGTAACGGCGAAGTGTTGCCGTCGACGCTCGGCAGCGAAACCGTCAAGCGCGCCGAGCGTTGGGGCGCGGTTGCCGAGGCGATGGCGATTCCGATCGAACGCCCGACGGGACGGCAGCTCGATCTCGTCATCGATGATGACAACAACGCGCCGCTGGCGCTGACCGAGATCGTGGCGCGTTTCGCACCGCAGCCGTGGATCTATTTCGAAGCGCCGGCAGCCACGCCGCTGACTGCGCGATATGGCAACGCGAAACTCGAAGCGCCGCGCTACGACATCGAAGCGTCGCGTCAGTATCTCGAGACCGCGAATCCACCGAGTGCTTCGTGGGCGAAGGTCGAGTTGCCGTCGAAGAGCGATCCCGAGCCTGACACCGCGGCGTCGCTGCAGGGCGCGGTCGTCGATCGCAGCTCGTTCCGCGTCGTGCGTCCGATTCCGAATGCGAAGGCCGGTCTCGCGGTGTTGCTCATGGACGCGGACGTGCTCGCACGCAGTCGCGCTCTTGCGGATGTGCGCATCGTATCGGATGGCGACAGGCAGGTTCCTTACGTCATCGAGAAGCGCGATGAGCCGCTCGTGCTGCCGCTCACATTGCAGTCCGCCGATGCGGAACGCGGCACGTCCGTGTATCGCATCGCGATGCCGTATCGCACGTTGCCGTACGGAACGCGCATCGTGTTGCGCACGTCCGCGCGTGTGTTCGAGCGAGCGATCGATCTGCGCGGCGCCGCCGATGAACGGCGCGGACGTTCGGTCTCGCCCGCGGCGTCCGCAACGTGGCGCGCTGCCGATCCCGAACTGCCACCGCCCGCGTTGACGTTCGATCCGCCGCTCAACGGAAACGACGCGCTGGAGATCGTCGTACACGAAGGCGACAACGCACCGTTGCCGATCACGAGCGCGGAGCTGTTGCTGCCGTCCGTCGGATTGCGGTTCCACCATCCCGGAACGGCGCTGTCGCTGCTCTACGGGAACACGGCGTTGACGCCGCCACGGTATGACCTGGCGCTACTCGCGCCGCGACTCTTCGCGCAATCGGCGCTCGATCTCACGCTCGCGCCGATCGCCGCCGCGAAGGACGACGATCAGGATCCCGGTGCGCGGAAGTTCTTCTGGATCGCGATCGCCGTTGTCGCAGTCGCGCTGCTCGCCCTGCTCGGGCGCCTGCTCAAGCCTGTCGCCCGCGCTTCGGATTGAAGCGCTCGCGTTCCGCGCGGCACCACGTCTCCGCGATGCGGCGCGCCCACCACTTCGGCAGCGCGCGCATCAGCCACAGATCGGCGACGAGCAGCACGTTCACCCAGCGCAGCATCGTCAGCGAGCTTCCGCGGTCGAGGAACGGGATGCGCGACTCCGGCCAGTGGAAGAACAGGTAGTCCACCGACGCGACGAGCGCGATCAACACGACGTCGCGCACGAGAGCGCGACGTCGTGCTTTGCGGATCGCCGCATGCGCATCGCACACGACGGCCGGCGGGCAGTGTTCGGACGTGACACCGGGGAGCAGCTCAGGCGTTGGCATTGCGACGGGATCAATCATAGAGGTTAAATAACTATTCCTATCACGAGACCCCTCACCGCGCTTCGCACACCTTCTCCCCTCTGCGGAGGGGAGAAAGGCCGAGGTCAGGCGCGTTGCGCCGCTCGAAGCCACAGTTGTGACGCTTCAATGCATGTGCCGAGAGGCGCAGCAATCTACGCCGCGGCCGTGCCGGTCATCGATTCCTCAGGCGGATCGTCTGCGCGATGAGGTTGCCGTTTCCATCGCGAAATGCCTTGATCACGGCCGTGTCGTTCACGCGCAGCGACTCGGCGGTCGTGTAGGTCGTTCCCTTCGTCCGCACCGTGAAGTCCTCGGTCACCCAGATGCGGAGCACCGTGTTCGAATCACGATCGCGGAAGCCGAGGGTGGGACCGTCTTCGAGCGTTTCGGTGATGGTGCCGGTGATCGTGGCGACGGCGTAGCGCGTGAGCTCTTCGCGCGGCGGCACGCGATCATCCGTGACGCCGATCTCGCTGTCGAAACGGACGGTCGACGCGAGAAACATGTCGCCGACGCGGTTGTAGCTGCCGCTCATCTCGACCTGATCTCCGACGCGCAGATCGCGCGCGCGGATGATCTCGCCGTTCGCGTCTTCGGCCGAGCGCATGTCGACGCGCGTCTCACCACGGCCGGCTTCGATGTAGACGTAGTCGAGTCCCGGTTCAAGACGCGTGACGCGGCCGACAAGGGTCGTGATCGTTCCGCCGGTTCCGGTGTTGTCGCCCGAATCCTGCACGGATGCGGTCACGTCGATGCGACGCGCCGAGATCTCATCCGTCGGCGTGTTGCGCTGGTCGGGCTCCACGCGGATGCGGTCGCCGATCTCGAGGTTCGTCACGCGGAACGTTTCGCCGCGGTAGTAGACCGGCGTGTTGCGATAGGTGCGCACGGTGAGCATGCGGCGGTCCGTCGTCTGAATCACGAGGCGGCCTTCCTGCTCGTTGATCTGGCGGATCGTGCCTTCGACCGTGGTCGCGGTCGCGCTGATCGAGCGATCGTCGGACGGCGCACTGGTTCCAGTGGACGGATCGCGTGTCGTACCGACGCCGACTTGCGGTGCCGGAACTTCGCGTCCGAGGAGGGTGATGCGGTCGGCGCGGTAGACGCCTTCGCTGCGCACGGGACCGCGTACCTGGATGCGATCGCCCAGGCGAATGTTGGAAAGGCCGGTCGATCCGACGAAGATCTCGGGGTTGCCGGCGATCATCGTGCCGAAGCCGTAGTAGGTCGTCGAGACCGAGTCGGTTTCGATCGAAACGCGTGTCTTCGCGGCGTCGTCGAGCTCGATCTGCAAACGTCCCGGTCCGAGGTCGATGTCGAAGACCGTCCCCGCAACGGCACGGTCTTGCGCGAAAGTGGACAGTGTGACGAGCGTGAAAAGCACGCAAAGCGCGGAAAGGCGCAGGGTTTGTCGCATGAAGGCCTCCTGTTGAGCGGCAGGTCCGCAAACGACGGGCCTACTGTCTCTCTGAGACGGCACGCCCGGCGATAAAGCTTCGCTGCACGGCGCGGTCGTCGCCCATGAAGATCAGTCCCGCGAGGAGATCTTCGATCGACGACGCGCGGCCGGTGCGCATCGCGAGCAGTGGAGTCGCACCGAGATCGAGAACGAGGAAGTCCGCCGACTTTCCCGCTTCGAGGCTGCCGGTCTCGCCGTCGAGCGTGAGCGCGCGTGCGCCGCCGAGCGTCGCCAGGTACCAGAGGTGAAACGGACTCAGCGACACGCTCTGCACCTGCTGCACCTTGTACGCGTCGGCCATCGCGTTGAAGATCGATGGCGTCGTGCCGCCGCCGATGTCGCTGCCAAGGCCGACGATCACGCCGGCGTCGAGGACGCGATGCAGCGGGAACAGACCGCTGCCGAGGAAGAGATTCGAGTTCGGGCAATGCGAGATCCGCGTCCCGCGTCGCGCAAGCAGATCGATCTCCTCCGCGGTGAGCCACACGCCATGCGCGAGAACCGTGCGCTCGCTGAGCAGGCCGTAGTGGTCGTAGACGTCGGCGTATTCGGCGTCGGCGAAGAGCTCCTGCACCCACTGCACTTCGTTGCGATTCTCGGAGATGTGCGAATGCACCCAGGCGTCGGGAAACTCGCGCTTGAGTTGACCCGCGAGCTCGAGCTGTGCGGTCGTCGACGTCGGCGCGAAACGCGGCGTGATCGCGTAACGCAGCAGTCCGCGTCCGTGCCATTTCTCGAGCAGCGCGCGGCTGTCGTCGTACGACTGCTGCGGACTGGCGTCGAGCAGATACTCGGGCGCGTTGCGGTCCATCATCGTCTTGCCGATGATTCCGCGAAATCCACGGCGCTCCGCTTCTTCGAAGAAGATGTCGGTGGCTTCGCGATGGATGGTCGAGAAGATCAACGCGGTCAGCGTGCCGTTGCGCAGCAGTTCGTCGTAGAACGCGCGCGCGACGCGGCGGGCGTGCTCGGGATCTTCGAATTTGCGCTCGGTGGGAAACGTGTAGCGGTTCAGCCATTCGAGGAGATGGCCGCCGTACGAGCCGATCATCTCCAGCTGAGGCGCGTGCAGATGCGTGTCGATGAAGCCGGGCGTGATCAGCTTGCCGGAGAGATCGACGACTTCGCCTTCCGGTGCATCGGACCATTCACCGACGCCGACAATGCGTCCTTCCTCGACAGCGAGAAAGCCGTCTTCGAAGTAGCGATGCGATGTTTCGACGCCGATCGCGAATGGATCCGCGATCGGCGTGAAGATGCGCGCGCGGTAGACCGTCACGGTGGATATTGTAGCGGGCCGCCTTTAGAGTTTGCGCGGTGAGCATTCCGACAAGGCGACCGTACGTGCCTCAGCGGAGCAATCAGCGCTGCCGGCCGTGCCGGCTAGAGCTCTTCGTCGCGCACTTCGGCCACGAGCTTCTCCAGCACGATCGCCTGATGCTTCGCCGTCACCACTTCCTCTTCGGCGGCATCGAGCGCGGTCGTCAGCGTGAGCGACGTCGCAGTCACCGACTCCATGAACGACGGCTCGTCGAGACTCGTGATCGCCAGCTGTTCGGCCGCGGTCTTGCGTCGCATCGCACGCTCTTCGGCATCGCGAAACGACATCTCGAACAACAGCAGCGTCTTCTCGAGCTTGAGATACAGCTCGCACGTGGCGCGGACATCCTCCAGACAGTAGAGCGCGATGTCTTCGTGTCGGCCGGCGCGATAGAGCGTTTCGACGGCGCGCCCGTCCATCCCGTCCGTCTTCGAGCTCACGATCCCGAACGACTTGCAGGCGAGATCGAGATTGAAGCGCATCTGCCGCGGATTGATCGTGCCGTTGAAGTTCAGCACTTCGCGCAGGTCGCAGTTCGGATGGAAGCGATAGCGGTTGCCGACGAGATCGCGCTTCGGCGAGAGCCCCTGAATCGCGGAGCGGATCATCAGAAACGGGCCGTCGAACTGGCGTCCGTTGAAGGAGATGAAGCGGTCTTCCTTGCCGAGGTACTCCCAGAATTTTTCGAGAATCTGGCGTTCGCTGCCGGAGATCAGCGTGCGGTTGCCGTCTTTGCGCGTGATGACTTCGGTCTGCCCCGGCACTTCGAACAGCGCGCAGGAGCGGCCGGTCTCGGCGTTGACGATGCCGATGGCGACGATGCGGCCGGTGAAGGGAGAAAGCGCACCGCGGCGCTTCTCCTCTTCCGCTTCGGCCTCGTTCATCCCTTTGATCAGGTACTCACGCACGTAGGGATCGTGTTCCTCCCACGGCATGCCGACGGTTTCGATGTCGATGACGAGCTTTTTCATGCAGCCCGCAACAACACTACGCCGGTGTTTTTAATTTATCCACCAGCTCCCGGACCGCGTCGGCCGAGTGCTTCAGCGCGGCCGCTTCGTCTGCTTCGAGCTTGATCTCGATGATCTGTTCGAGACCGTTGCGTCCGAGCTTCACCGGCACGCCGACGAAGAGGTCGTTGTAGCCATACTCGCCCTGCAGCAATGCGGCGCACGGAAGGATCTTGCGTTTGTCTTTGAGGATCGCTTCGACCATCTCGACGGCCGCCGCGCCGGGCGCGTACCACGCGGATGTCTTGAGCAGGTTGACGATCTCTGCGCCGCCGTTGCGGGTGCGCTGGACGATCGCGTCGATGCGCTCTTGCGACAGGAGCTCCGTGATCGGAATGCCGGCGACCGTCGAGTAGCGCGGGAGCGGAACCATCGTGTCGCCGTGACCGCCGAGGACGAAAGCGTGCGTGTTTTCGACGGAGACGTTCAGCTCCATGGCGATGAAGGCGCGCATGCGGCCGGAGTCGAGCACGCCGGCCATGCCGAGGATGCGCTCGCGCGGGAACTTCGAAACGCGGCGCGCGACTTCGCACATCGCATCGAGCGGATTGGAGACGACGATGATGATCGCATTCGGCGAGCGCTGTGCGATCTCGCGCGTCACGCCGCCGACGATCTCTTCGTTCTTCCAGAGAAGGTCGTCGCGGCTCATGCCCGGTTTGCGCGGCAGGCCCGCGGTGATGACGACGACGTCCGAATTCTCGGTGCCGTCGTAGTTGTTGGTGCCGGTGAGGATCGAGTCGTATTTCTCGATCGGCGCGGTCTCCATCATGTCGAGCGATTTGCCTTGCGGCACGCCTTCGACGATGTCGACGAGGACGACGTCGGCAAGTTCTTTGAGTGCGATTCCCTGAGCTACTGTGGCGCCGACGTTCCCTGCGCCAACAACGGTGACTTTAGTTTTCATGGCGGCGGATTCTATGCCGCCACGGCCGGCCGCGCTAGCCGGCACGGCCGGCCGCGCTGGTTGCTGCGCCTTGCGACACGAGCTGCGCAGTTTCATGGGTTTTGGCTTCGGGCGGCGCAACGCGCCTGGGGGTTTTGGGTGGATGGGGGTTGATCTGAATTATGCCGCCACGGCCGGCCGCGCCGGTTGCTGCGCCTTGCGGCACGAGCTGCGCAGTTTCATGGGTTTTGGCTTCGGGCGGCGCAACGCGCCTGGGGTTTTGGTGGATGGGGTTGATCTGAATTATGCCGCCACGGCCGGCCGCGCTGGTTGCTGCGCCTTGCGGCACGGGTCGCGCAGTTTCATGGGGTTTTGGCTTCGGGCGGCGCAACGCGCCTGGGGTTTTGGTGGATGGGGTTTGACCTGAATGTTGAGTGAGTTCGCGGCTACTGCAATCGCCATTGCGGCGACTACGAAGAAGAGCGAGAAGGAACGGATTCTCGCGGAGTATCTGCGCTCGCTCGACGACGCATCGCTCGAACGCGCGGCGGTGTTTTTCTCGGGCTCGCCATTCGCGCGGCGCGAGGAGCGCGTGGCCGGAGTCGGCGGTGCGGCGATCGGTGACGCGGTTGCCGAAGCGAGCGGTCGACCGGCGCATCAGATCTGGGAGACGTGGGCGAAGTATGCCGATGCCGGCGACACGCTTGCGGAGTCGTTTCCCGACGATCCGTCACGCGACATCACGCTGGTCGAGCTCGGTGAGTTCTTCGATCGCATCGCTGCGACACAGGGCGCAATCGCCAAGAAGGTTGTGCTCGTCGAGCTGTTCCGTAAGGTCAACGCCCAGGGCGCGCGCTATGTCGTGAAGATCCTGACGCGGGAGCTGCGCATCGGACTCGTGGAAGGATTAGTCGAGGCTGCGATCGCGAAAGCGTTCGATCGCAAGCTCGCCGCAGTGCGTCAATCCAACATGTTCACGGGCGACATAGGTGCGACGGCGTTGCTCGCGCGCGGCGATGCGCTCGAGACGGTGAAGATGGCGCTCTTTCATCCGTTCGCGTTCATGCTCGCGCAGCCGGAGGAGGATCCGGCGGAGATCGTCGCGGCGCTTGGTGTGGGCGCGATTGCGGATGACAAGTACGACGGCATCCGCGCACAGATTCATACCGATGGGACAGACGTGCACATCTACTCGCGCACGCTCGATAACGTCACGCATCGCTTTCCGGAGATCGAGACGGCGGCGCGCGCGTTGGGACGAAGCGCGATTCTCGATGGAGAGATCGTGGCGTTTCGCGATCGCATTCTTCCGTTCGCGATCATTCAGAAACGGCTCGGGCGGCGGCAGGTGACCGAGAAGCTGCTCGCGGATGCGCCGGTCGTGTTCTTCGCGTTTGATTTGCTGTACCTCGATGGTGAGCCGCTCTTCGAGCTGCCGTTGAGGGAGCGTCTGTCGCGCCTGCGTGAAGTCATCCCGAGCGGAGCGAGGGACCTGGGCGGGGAATCGCACGATGCGCGCCCCTCCCTCCCAGGTCCCTCCCTCACGCTCGGGATGACTTCCCCGATCCGAGACGCCGCCCACATCGAAACCCTCTTCGACGCCGCCCGCGCACGCGCAAACGAAGGCCTCGTCATCAAAGACCCCGAATCGATCTACACGCCCGGCCGTCGCGGCAAGTCGTGGCTCAAGTACAAAAAGGCGCTGGCCACACTCGACTGCGTCGTCACATACGCGCAGTACGGCAACGGCAAGCGCCGCGCGGTCCTCTCCGATCTCACGTTCGCGGTCCGCAAAGACGGCGAGCTCGTGAACATCGGCAAGGCGTACTCCGGACTCACCGACGTCGAGATCGCCACCATGACCGAGCACTTCAAAGCGACGACCATCGATACGCACGGGCCCGTCCTTCGCGTGCAACCGACCGTCGTGCTCGAGATCGCTTTCGATCGCATTCAGGAATCGAAACGTCACAAGTCGGGCTTCGCCATGCGCTTTCCGCGCATCGCGCGCATCCGCGACGACAAGACCGTCGACGAGATCTCA
>DASYLL010000298.1:0-20319 GCA_036009605.1 Thermoanaerobaculia bacterium
CGCCTTCGATCTCGTTCTCTTCGAGCTTCTCATCGAGCGTGATCTTGATGCGATGAACGATGTCGCCCGACACTGCCATCTTGTCGTCGACGGCGCGGTGCAGCTCTTCCGACTCGCGCGCGTGCAGATAGTGGAACGAGAGATCCTCGAGCTCGTGCTTGATGCGGCCCATGCCGAGGCGGTTGGCGATGGGGGCATAGATCTCCATCGTTTCCTTCGCGACGGCGATGCGCTTCTCCTCCGGCAGGTACTGCAGCGTGCGCATGTTGTGCAGCCGATCCGCAAGCTTCACGAGCACGACGCGGAGATCGGAGACCATCGCGAGGAGCATCTTGCGGAACGTTTCGGCCTGCTGCTCTTCCTTCGAGACGTACGCATAGCGCGAGATCTTCGTGACGCCGTCGACGAGATCGGCGACCTGCGCGCCGAAGATCTCCTGCAGCGTTTCCTTCGTCGTGAGCGTGTCTTCGAGGACGTCGTGGAGGAGGCCGACGGCGATCGACGTCTCATCGAGACGCATGTCGGCAAGGATGTAGGCGACGTTGATGGGATGGATCAGGTAGGGCTCGCCCGAGCTGCGGATCTGTCCGCGATGCTCGCGCGCGGAGAAGATGTACGCCTTCTGCAGCAGCTCCTCATCGAAGTCCGGGCGATAGGACTCGACCTTGTCGAGGATGTCTTCGAAGCGAATCATTGGGCGTTATCCGAGTTGGCGAGTATAACTTTGGAGGGTTGTCAGTTGTCGGTTCTCGGTTGTCTGCAAGGCATCGCGTAAGCACAGAGACAACCGAGAACCGACAACCGATAACCCTTCCTACTGTCGGTTGTCTGCACGCCATCGCGTAAACTCACAGACAACCGAGAACCGAGAACCGAGAACATCTTCATCACATTCAGGCACGCGTCGTGCTCCCCGATTCGTCTTTGCCGAAGCCAGCAGCCCGGCGCGTCGCCGGGGCGTGGTACCGGGTCAGGAAAAAGGAGGTTTTTTCGTGTCCAAGTCCAAATCAGTGTTGTTTGTCGTTGCCCTTCTCGTCGTGTTTGCGGCGATCCCCGCACTTGCGGGTCCCGTCCCGTCCAAGACGGCGGCGAACCAGAGCCTCGAGTCTCGTGATGCCGATCTGTCGATCGTCCGCAACATTGCGGCGAACGAACAGGTCGCGGCCGTTCTGGCTGCGAACGGTTTCACGCAGCAAGAGGTTGAACAGCGGCTTGCGCAGATGTCGTCGCAGGACCTCAACCAGCTCTCGCAGAACCTCGAGCAGCTCCAGCCGGCGGGTCTGACCCGTCAGGAGTGGATCTGGATCGGTGTCGGCGCGCTGGCTGCGCTCATCCTCATCGTGGTGCTCGGGGACTAGATGCATCGATCCGGCGCTCGAAGCGGCTTCGGGCCAGGAAAAGGGAGAGTGCTTCATGCACTCTCCCTTCTTCCGGTCCTCTTTCTGCTGACCTCCTGCGTCTACTGGACGCCGATGTCCCGCCGCGCCTCGGCGCGGGCGGACGTGATTCCGAACGTGCCCATGCAGAAATGGGACATCAAGTCCTGCGGCGCCGGTTCGCTCTCCGCCGTACTGCAGCATCACGGCGATCCCACGACCATGGATGAATGGCAGGTCGCACTGCCGAAAACCCGCGGCGGCGTGATGTCGATCGACCTCGTGCTCGCGGCGCGACAGAAGGGCTTCGATGCGGAGCTCGTCACCGGCGATGCCGCGATGGTCGAAGCGGAAGTCCGCGACGGCCGGCCGGTCATCCTCATGCTGCAGGTCGTGCAGTACCCCGGCAAGTCGCTCGATTTCTTCCACTACATCGTCATCGACGGTTTCGATCCGATGCGCAACCTCTTCCGCACGCAGTTCGGCGATGGCAAGGCGCGCTGGGCGCCGATGAAACGCATCTCCGGCGCGTGGAAGAAGACGAAAAACGCAACCATCCTGATCCGTCCGCGCGATCCCAACGCTGATGCTCTCCGCGCGGCGGTGCAACTCGAAGAAGAAGGCAAGTACGCGCTCGCCGCACACGCGTACCGCGAAGTCCTCCAACACACCCCCAACTCCTTCCTCGCCTGGACCAACCTCGGCAACGCGGAAATGCGCGCGGGCCGCAGGCCGGCCGCGGAGGAAGCGTTCCGCAAAGCGCTCGAGCTGAAACCCGACGCCGCGGACACGCTCAACAATCTCGCGTGGCTGCTCTACGAAGACAAACGCATGGACGAAGCGGAGCCGCTCGCGCGCAGGGCCGTGATCACCCGTGCGCCCGATCCGTGGATGCGACTCGACACGCTCGCTCGCATTCTCGTCGCGCAAGGCGAATGCGATGAGGCGAAGCGAACGTTCCGCGCGGCGATCGAGTCCGTGCCCGAATCACGCTCCTCTGAGCGAGCATCGCTGGAGCAAGCTGCCGCACAGCATTGCGGATCGTGAATTGGTTATCGGTTGTCGGTTCTCGGTTGTCTGAAGTCTCTGGCTGAACGGATGGACAACGGACAACCGACAACCGATAACATTCTTCGGTGTTCTCCCAACGCGCGCAGTGGTCCGCCCCCATCAATCAACTGACGCTCGAACGCCGCAAGCGCGGCGACCTGCTCGACCTCACCGAAACGAATCCGACGCGCGCCTCGCTTCCGTATCCCGAAGAGAAACTCACGGAAGCGATGGCGCGCGGCGCCCGTGCTTCTTACGATCCCGATCCGCGCGGATTGCGTTCCGCGCGCGAGGCGCTCGCGATCGGGTTACAGTGCGACGCCGACGATCTGATTCTCACCGCGTCGACGAGCGAGGCGTACTCGTTCCTTTTCAAGCTGCTCACCGATCCGGGTGACGTCGTGCTCACGGCGACGCCGTCGTATCCGCTGCTCGAACATCTCGCGTCGCTGGAGCTCGTGCAACTGCGCACGTTCGCGATGGAGTTTCATCGGCGCTGGGAAATTCACGACGTGCCTGTCGATGAGACGACGCGCGCGATTCTCGTCGTCAATCCGAACAATCCCACGGGTTCGTTCGTGTCGCGCGCGGAACAGGATGCTCTTGCCGCGCACGGCATCCCGATCATTTCCGATGAGGTCTTTCTCGACTATCCGGTCGAAGGCAGCGGCACTTCGTTCGTTCGCAACGACGTCCTGACCTTCACGCTCGGTGGCCTCTCGAAATCCGCGGGACTGCCGCATTTCAAGCTCGCGTGGATTCGCGTGAGCGGACCCGAAGCGCAACGGCGCGCAGCGCTCGAAGGTCTCGAACTGATCGCGGACAACTTTCTCTCCGTCGCGACGCCGGTGCAGGTCGCGCTGCCCGAGTTGCTGCGCATCGCGCCTGAAATTCGCGACGCCATCTCGCGTCGACTCCGCCGCAATCTCGAAACGCTGCGCATGCACATGAAACCGAGCGCGCAAATTCTGCCGGTCGAAGGCGGATGGAGCGTCGTCGTCAGAGTGCCGCGCGTGATGTCGGACGACGAGCTGGCGATGGCGCTGCTCGATCGCGGCGTCGTCGTCCAGCCGGGATACTTCTTCGACTTTCACGCGGACGGCTATCTCGTGCTTTCGCTGCTGACGCGCGAAGACGTGTTCGCCGCGGGCGTCGCGAAACTCGCGGATATCATCCCCGCGTGAAACATCACTGGGCACTCGATCCCGCAATCACGTTCCTCAATCACGGCTCGTTCGGCGCGACGCCACGCGTCGTGCTGGACAAACAAACGGAGCTGCGTGCGCAGATGGAGCGGGAGCCGGTGCGGTTCTTCGTACGCGAGCTCGAACCGCTGCTCGATGACGCACGCCAGACGCTTGCGAAGTTTCTCAACGCCGATGCAGCGGGACTCGCGTTCGTGCCCAATGCCACCGCCGGCGTGAACGCCGTGCTGCGTTCGCTCGATCTCGACAAGTTCGACGAGCTGCTCGTGACGACGCAGGAGTACAACGCGACACGCAACGTGCTCGACTACGTGGCCGGACTCGCCGGCGCGAAAGTCGTCGTCGCGGATGTGCCGTTTCCGATCGAATCGCCCGAAATCGTGATCGAGCGCGTCATGGAAAAAGTGACCGATCGAACACGCTTGCTGCTCATCGATCACGTCACGAGCCAGACCGCGCTGATCCTGCCGATCGAGCGTCTCGTGAAGATGCTCGCTGCACGCGGCATCGACACGCTCGTCGATGGCGCGCACGCGCCGGGATCGATCCCGCTCGACCTCACAGAGATCGGCGCCGCGTACTACACCGGCAATCTGCACAAGTGGGTCTGCGCACCGAAAGGCGCCGCGTTTCTGCACGTGCGCGAGAACCGAAAGCGCAGCATTCGCCCGGTCTCGATCAGCCACGGCGCGAATGCAACGCGCACCGATCGCAGCCGTTTCTTTCTCGAGTTCGACTGGACTGGCACGTTCGATCCCAGCAGTTGGCTCTCCGTTCCGGCCGCACTCGCATTCATGGACTCGCACGGCGGATGGCCGGAGGTGATGCGTCGCAATCACGCGCTGGCGTTGCTCGCGCGCGATCAGCTGTGCGACGCCCTCGGCATCCCTTCCCCCGCGCCCGACGACATGCTCGCCGCGATGGCCGCGGTCCCGCTGCGCGACGGCAATCAGGACGAGCTGCAGGATTGGTTGCTGTTCGAGCACAACATCGAAGTCCCGATCATGCCGTGGCCGCATCCACCGAAGGGTCTGCTGCGCGTCAGTGCCCAGCTCTACAACGAGCCGCAGGACTACGAAACGCTGTGTGCGGCATTGCTCCTGCACTTCGCAGAATCGCGAAAGGAGCAGTCATGAAGATCAAAGTATTTGCGATCGCGGCAGTCATCGTCGCGCTCGCCGCCTGCCATCGGGAGGATCGTTCCGGCCAGCCCGAAACCGACACGACCGGGACCGTTCAAACCGAGCAAACCCTGGACACCGCGTCCGCGACAACCACCGGCGTCTCCGGCGGCACCACCTCCGCGATGACGAACGAGGACAAGGATTTCGTCACGAAGGCCGGTATGGGCGGGCTCGCCGAAGTGCTGATGGGCAACCTCGCGCTGCAGAAAACGTCGAATGCGGACGTGAAAGCATTCGCGCAGCGGATGGTCACCGATCACACGACCGCGAACGCCGAGCTCGCGCAACTCGCGATCACGAAAGGTCTCGCGCTGCCGACCGAGCTCGGTGGTGAGCACAAAGAGGGGCTCGATCACCTCTCGTCGCTCAGCGGCGCGGAGTTCGACAAGGCGTACATGGCGCACATGGTCGCGGATCACGAGAAGACCGTCGCCGACTTCGACAAAGCCTCGACGTCCGCAACGGACTCTGACGTAAAAACGTGGGCGGGACAGAAGTTGCCGACGCTGCGAGAGCATCTTGCGCAGGCAAAGGAAACCGCCAAGAAGGTATAGCGCTGTCTTCCATGACGGACTTCGTCCTACACTTCAGGGATGGAGTCCGTCATGAAGATCGCTCTTGCCGCTGCGTGTCTCGTCGTGTTCGGCGCGTGTGACGCCGTCGATCCGAGCATCCCCGCGAAGCAGGAGATGCGGTCGTCGCCGCTCGCGCAGGCGGTCCAGCCGATCCAACAGACGCCCGCAAAAGCGCCTCACCCGTGGGAAGCAGGCGATGGCACGAACCCCGGCATGGCGGGCGAAGATCAGGAGTTTCTCAGGAAAGCCGCGGAGCGCGCGATCGCCGAGGTGCAGTTCGGCAATCTCGTGCTCGAGAAGGGGACACACACGGCACTCAGGAACTTCGCGTGGCGGATGGTCACTGACTATTCGACGATCAACCGCCAGCTCGCCCGGCTCGCGGCGGCCAAAGCGATCGCACTGCCGAGCGAGCTGCGGGCCGACCAGAAGATCGCGTTCTCCCGCATGGCGAAGCTCAGCGGCGAGGAATTCGATCTGGCGTACCTGAGTCACGTGGAATACACGGGAGCCGAGCCGCGTGCGTTCGAACGGGCCTCCACGTCCGCGACAGATCCGGACGTGAAGGCGTTCGCATGGCAGGCGCTGTCGAGCGTTCGGGATCACGAGGCGCTGGTGAAGGAAACGGCGGAGAGCTATCGGCGCGACAAGAATCGCGTCATCTCGATTCAGTGATCCCCGTGAACACATCGTCCGAGTTCAACCCGAGCCACGGATCGCTGCTCGGAGTGAGGAACAACTCGTCGTACACGCGCTCGTTCAATGAGTAGAGGTCCCGCACTTCGCCTTGCGCGAACCATTGGTGCGCGCGCAGGTGCAGATCGTATTCGTTGAACGCCGTGTCGGCGGCGACGGTGCGGCGGAGGCTGTCGAGCATCGCATCCGTGAGATGTTGCTTGCTGCGCATGAGGCGCAGAGTGCTTTCGCTGAAACGGATCCCGTCTTTGCCGCGCTCGCCGATCACGCGCCATGGATCGGCCACCTGTGCCGCGGTGGTGCGACCGCGCTTCAGCTGACGCAACACCGGCAGCTCCGTTCTGGCCTTGCTCTGCGACCGGAATTGCGCGGCGAACACATCCTGCATGCCCTCATACAGCGATGGATCGATACCCTGCTCCGTCGCACGCTGCATCGCGATCTCGCCGCGCTGCCGGTGATACGACCGCAGCATCACGTTACGATTGCGATCGTTCAACTCGCGATGCAGACTCACCCACTCTTCGAGCTGCGCGCGAAACGCGGCCGGCGAATAGAGCCCGGGCAACACGTCGAGCGGCCTGCCGCTCGCATCGAGCAGGTAATGCGCGCTGTTGCCGGTGATCGTCTGACGAATCACGCGTCCGCCGCCGAGCTCGATCGTCACACGCGGCACTTCGCGCACCGAGTGCCAGTGCAGCACGTAGTCCTTGCGCAGGATCGAGGAGATCGCATCGTCCGAGTAAAGCAGCGTCCGGAAGAAGCGGCTGTTCGCGCAGCTCATCTCCTCATCGAGGCGTCCGAGAAGATGCAGCGAGAGGATCGGGCGGCCGGTGAGGCGCGCGGCTTCTTTCGCTTCCTCGAGATCGGTGAACCAGTAGAGCCGCGATGCGTGACAGTCCTTCTGTCCGCAGACTTTGTCGAGTTGCTTCTGCAACTCAGGCTGTTGGTCCGCTGCAGCCGCAGCCCATTGCGCGTGGAGATCGTCGACTTCGAGCTGGCCCGCACGCAGTTCGAATCCTGCGAGCATCGTGATGGTGAGGAGTGTGATGATCATTCTCTTTCTCATGATCATCAAGGTGCGGCGCGGCACGCGCTTTGTCCGTCTAAGCTTTGTAAAAAGCAGGAAGGAACACGTGCACGCGCGCACCGCCGCCTTCCGCCGCCGTGCTGCGAATCACGCCGCCATGTCCGCGCACGATGCGATCGACGAGGAACAATCCGAGTCCCAGTCCCGCAGGCGCGGACGGCGATGCCGCCCGTCGAAATGGCTTCGGCACGCGAAACAGCTCATCCGCAATCCCCGGCCCGCGATCGGTCACCGTGATCGCAACGCCGTCCTGCTCGCGCGCGACATCAACGGAGATGCTGCGATCGGGAACATCGCGCGAGTACTTCTCCGCGTTGTCGACGAGGTTGTCCACCACGTGGTGGATCGCATCCGCATCGAACGCGATCTCGGGTAAATCCGGCGCAACGCGCAAATGCAGCGGACAACTCGCCGCTTCCATCTGCGGCCGCAAGCGATCGATGCACTCTTCGACCGCCGGTCCGATCTCCCCGAGCTGCGGATGCAACGTGAACGCACCACGTTCGATGCGCGTGACTTCGAGCACGTTCGCGACGACGCGTCCCAATCGCTCCGTCTGCGATGCAAGCTCGCGCGCATACCGTTCGCGATTCAACGGATCCTCTTCCTCCGCGATCAGGTCGCTGTACAACCGCAGCGACGCGAGCGGCGTGCGCAACTCATGCGCGGCCGTCGCAGCGAAACGCGTGCGATCGTTCGCGAGTTTCTCTGCATGCCATAACGTCCAGATCACGCCGACGACGACGAGCATCAACACGCTCGACACCCCCACGAACATCCGCAAAAACCGCTGCCGCTCCTCGGCCGGCGATGACAAAGCATCCGGCGGCAGTTGCACGCGCCATCCCGTCCCTTCGATCGCGCTCCCTTCGCCCCGATGCACGACCGCACCTTCGAGCGGCGAGCCTTCGGCGAGCGCGGTGAGCATGCCCTGCGTGACCGTGCCGGCGGGCGTGTGCACGGCGCGCAACGCGACAAGTCGCGGCTTGCGATCGATGGTCACGGTGCGCCATTCGAGGTCGCTCGTGAGGATCTCGATCGGCGTCTCGGACGACGGCTGCGGCGTCACGGTCGGCGAGAAATACGACGACGCCTTCTGTTTCAGCTGCTGATAGACGACGTTCGAATTTACGTTCTGCTGGAAGGCCGAAGGATCGATGACTTCGACTTTCGTGACGTTCTCGCCCGCAACCTGATCGGAGCGCTGCGTCGGCACGAGGCTCTGATTGGACGCGCGGCGCTGCTGGTCTTTGCGCTCCAGATCGGCGCGCTCTTTCTGGAGCCGCTCGACTTCGCGCTTCTTCGCTTCGACGCGTGCCGCTTCGATGCGCGCCGCTTCCGCACGCGCCGCCTCGAGTCGCTGCTCCTCCGCGCGCTGTGCCTCGACACGCCGCGCTTCTTCGCGTCGCGCCTCTTCGCGTTGCCGCTCGGTGCGCTGTGTTTGCGCGAGTCTCGCTTCGAGTTGCGCGATGCGCTTCGCAGTCGCTTCCGCCGCTTTCGCTTCCTTTTCGACCTGCTCGCGCAACGACTCCGCGGCCGTGCGCACGTTGCCCGCAGACGCGGCGAGCATCGCCCGCAATGCGCGCTGCTCCGCCGCATTCGGCGCGTTCAGTTCGCCCAGTTCTTCATTGAGCGTCGGCAGCGTCACACCGTTCTGCGCATCGATCTGAAAATGTGCGACGACGAGCGGATGCAACGACCCCGTCGCGAGCGGCGACGGCGTGACCGAGAGTCCCTGCGATGCGCCTTTCGGATCGTGATAGAGGTTCTGGTAGTGAAAGTACGGCCGCTGTGATTCGGTGCGGCGCAACGTTTCCAGTCGTTCCGCGAGCGTGCCCGCGACGACGCGCTCGCGATCGCCCGCCTGTCGCGCCGCGAGCTGTGACTGCAGCGTGACCTCCGCATCGAACGCGCGCTGCGATGACACGTACCACGCTGCGCACAAACCACCGACGCCGAGGAAGAGGACGAGCGCTGCGAGCGGGACGCGGAACGAACGCTTCATGTTTCGCCCCACGCGTAGCCGACGCCTTTCACCGTGACGACGATGCGCGGCTCGGCGGGATGACGCTCGATCTTCTGTCGAAGATTTGCGATCGTCATGTCGACCGTGCGCGTTTCGATCTCATCGCTTGCACCCCAGACGGTTTGCAGCAACTCCGCGCGCGAGACCGCGCGCTGGCGATGACGATGCAGCCATCGCAGGATGCCCGCCTCGCGCGGCGTGAGTGCGAAGGAAGCGCCGTCGCGTTGCGCTTCGCAGCGTCCGAGGTCGAGGAGACAGCCGTCGATCTCGACGCGTTCCGCGTCGGCGGGAGCAATCGACGCGCGACGTCGCAGCGCTTCGATGCGTGCGAGCAGTTCGCGCGAGCCGAACGGTTTCGTCAGATAGTCATCGGCGCCTGCAGTGAGTCCGGCAACGCGTTCTTCTTCGGAGCCACGTGCGGTGAGAATCAGAATTGGCAACGCGGGACGCGCCATACGAAGGCGACGGCAGACCTCCACGCCGTCGAGGCGCGGGAGCGTGAGATCGAGCAGCACGAGCTCGATGTCGGCGTGAACGCCGCGCTCGGCGCCGAGGAGACCATCGGCCACCGATTCGACTTCGAAGCCGCGTTTTTTGAGCAGATCGTTGAGCGCTTCGCGCAGCGAACGCTCGTCTTCGACGATGAGAATGCGCACGGGTGCATGGTACGACGGAGGATCGCAGGAGTCTTTTACAGCGCTTTTACGAGGTGAACCCTCATCCGCCTTCGGCCTTCTCCCCTCTGCGGAGGGGAGAAGGCCGAGCCAACATCAGCGCGGATGAGGGGTCTCTCCAGTAGCCAGCCGCTTCTCCAGATACCGTCGTTCTGCCGGGTTCGTCGCCAGTGCGATTGCTTCGCGATAGCACGCCGCGGCTTCCTCCCACCGCCCGAGCCGCCGCAACAGATCCGCTTTCGACGCCGGCAGCAGGTGATAGCGCGACAGCGCGTCGCTCTGTTCGATGCGCGCGATCCATTCGAGCGCGCGGTCGGGACTCGTGGCCATCCCGAGCGCGACCGCGGCGTTCAACTCCACGATCGGCGTCGGCGTCCAGCGCAAAAGCGTTTCGTACAGCGCCGCGATCTGTCGCCAATCCGTTTCCGCCGGCGTCGTCGCCTGTGCGTGCAACGCGGCGATTGCCGCTTGAATCTGATACGGACCCGGATTGCGCAGCGCGAGCACTTCGTCGATGAGCCGCACGCCTTCGTCGATCAACGTGCGATTCCAGAGACCGCGATCCTGCTCTTCGAGCGACACCATCTCGCCATCCGTCGACATACGCGCAACGCGGCGCGAGTCGGTGAGCAGCATCAGCGCGAGCAGCCCCTTCGCTTCCACTTCGTTCGGCAGCAACTCGAGCGTCAATCGCGCGAGACGAATCGCCTCGACGACGAGATCGGGACGCAGCAGAGAAGGCGCGTCCGTCGACGCGTAGCCTTCGTTGAAGATCAGATACAGCACCGACAACACTGTCGCCACACGCTCCGGCAGCTTCTCGTGCGACGGCACTTCATACGGAATGCGCGCCTCGCGAATCTTCCGCTTTGCGCGCACCAGCCGCTGTGCCGTCGTCGCTTCCGGCTCGACGAACGCCCGCGCAATCTCGCGCGTGCTCAATCCGCCCAGCGTTCGCAACGCCAACCCGCGCCGCGCCTCAGGGGACAACGCCGGATGACAACACGTGAAGAGCAATCGCAGACGATCGTCTTCGATGCCCGACTCATCCTCGAACAACTCCTCGGGCGGAATCGCGAGATCTTCGGGAAGCTCCGTCGATCGCTTCTCGCGTCGCAACCGATCGAGCACGATCCGTCGCGACACCGTATTCAGCCACGCCGCGGGCTTGTCCGGAATCCCATCACGCGGCCAAGCAACGAGCGCACGCGCGTAAGACTCCTGCAGCGCATCCTCGGCGGTCTCAAAATCACCGGCGAGACGAATCAACCCCGCGAGCACACGCGCACCGTCGTTGCGGACGACGTCCTCGACGATGCGCGTGAGCCACATGGGTCGCCAGCGCTACGAACGGGCTATTCGCCCATGCCGAGGGGACGCACTTCGACGGAGCCGGAGTCCATGCCGGGCATCTTCGCGGCCCAGTCGAGCGCCTGTTCGAGATTCTCGACCTCGATCACGTAGTAGCCGCCGAGCTGTTCCTTCGTCTCCGCGAACGGACCGTCGAGCGTCGCCGGCCTTCCGTCCGTGAAGCGCAGCGTGGTCGCGGTCGAGATCGGTTTCAACTCGTACCCGCCGCGCATGGCGCCGGCACTCTGCAACGCTTCGGCGTACGCGCCGTGGGCCTCGTAAGCGCGTTGCTTGTCTTCCGCGGGCATCGTTTCCCACCGCGACTCGTCACCGTAAATCAAGAGGATGTATTTCATTCGATGTTTCTCCTTCGCTTGATTGACGCAGAGCCTGTGCGAAATCGACAACGTCGCGAAAATAAATTACTCGGAGGCGGTCCCAACCTTGAACTTCGACACCAGATAGTCCTTGTTCATACGCGCGATGAAGTCGACGGAGATCTCTTTCGGACACACCGCTTCGCATTCGCGGAAGAGCGTGCAGCTGCCGAAGTACTCCTCCATCGTGTCGACCATCTTCTGCACGCGCTCGTAACGCTCAGGCTGTCCCTGCGGGAGCAATCCGAGGTGCGAGACTTTCGCGGCGGTGAAGAGCTGCGCGGCGCCGTTCGGACACTGCGCGACGCACGCACCGCACTGAATGCACTCGGCCGCGTCCATCGCCCGTTCCTGAACCGGCTTCGGGATCGGAAGCGAATTCGCTTCGATCGCGCAGCCGGTGTGCGCGGAGATGTAGCCGCCGGCCTGAATGATCTTGTCGAGCGGGCTGCGATCGACGATCAGATCCCTGATGACCGGGAACGCGCGCGCGCGCCATGGCTCGATGCGCACGTGATCGCCATCATTGAAATGGCGCATGTGCAGCTGGCAGGTCGCGGTGCCGCCAAGCGGCCCGTGCGCGACGCCGTTGATCATCATGCCGCACGAGCCGCAGATGCCTTCGCGACAGTCGTGCTCGAACTGGATCGGGTCTTCGCCCTTCTCCGTCAGACGCTCGTTGACGACGTCGAGCATCTCCAGGAACGACGCATCCGGACTGATGTCCGTGGCCGGATATTCGGCGAAGCCGCCCTGATCATCGCGGGATTTCTGTCGCCACACTTGAAGTGTCAGATTCATTTGTAGGACCTCGTGGCCAGCTTCACTTCCTCATACACCAGCGGCTCTTTGTGGAGCACGGGCTCGTTGCCGTCGCCCTTGAACTCCCAGGCGCCGACGTAGAGGAACTCATCGTCATTGCGTTTTGCTTCGCCGTCGATCTGATGCTCGACGCGGAAATGGCCGCCCGCGGATTCCTCGCGATGCAGCGCGTCGATGCACATCAACTCGGCGAGCTCGAAGAAGTCGGCGACGCGGCCTGCTTTCTCGAGCGCCTGGTTCAGCTCTTCGCCGTTGCCGAGGACTTTGACGTCGCGCCAGTACTGCTCGCGCAGCTCGCGGATCATCCCGAGCGCCTTCTTCAACCCGTCGGCCGTCCGCGCCATGCCGCAGTACTCCCACATGATCGAGCCGAGCTCTTTGTGGTAGGAGTCGACACTGCGCGTGCCCTTCGCACCGAGCAATGCCGCGACGCGTTGACGCACCGCGGTCTCGGCCTCGGCGAACGCGGGATGGTTCGCCTGCACCTTCTTGCCGAACTCACCGGCGAGGTAATCGCCGATCGTGACCGGCAGCACGAAGTAGCCGTCGGCGAGTCCCTGCATCAGCGCGCTCGCGCCGAGGCGGTTCGCGCCGTGATCGGAGAAATTCGCTTCGCCGATGACGTAGCAGCCGGGGATCGTCGACATGAGGTTGTAGTCGACCCACAGTCCGCCCATCGAATAGTGCGGCGCCGGATAGATGCGCATCGGCGCTTCGTACGGATCCTCGGCAGTGATGTCCGCGTACATCTCGAAGAGATTGCCGTAGCGCTCTTCGATGAGCGGTCGGCCGAGACGCTTGATGGCGTCGGCGAAATCGAGATAGACACCGCGGCCGCTCGCGCCGACGCCTTTGCCTTCGTCGCACGCTTCCTTCGCGGCACGCGAAGCGATGTCGCGCGGTGCGAGATTGCCGAAGCTCGGATACTTCCGTTCGAGGTAGTAATCGCGCTCCGCTTCCGGGATGTCGCGCGGCGGACGCTTGTCGCCCTGCGCCTTCGGCACCCAGATGCGGCCGTCGTTGCGCAGCGATTCCGACATCAGCGTCAGCTTTGATTGATAGTCGCCCGTCTGCGGGATGCAGGTCGGATGGATCTGCGTGTAGCAGGGATTCGCGAACGCGGCGCCGCGGCGATGCGCGCGCCAGATGGCGGTCGCGTTCGACGCCATCGCATTCGTCGAGAGGTAGAAAACGTTGACATAGCCGCCGGTGCCGAGGACGACCGCGTCGGCGGCGAACGACTCGATCTTTCCGGTGACGAGGTTGCGCGTGATGATGCCCTTCGCGTGACCGTCGACCACGACGAGGTCGAGCATCTCGTGGCGGTTGTACTGCTTCACCGTGCCGGCCGCGATCTGGCGCTCCTGCGCCTGGAACGCGCCGAGGAGGAGCTGCTGCCCTGTTTGCCCGCGGGCGAAGAACGTGCGCGAGACCTGCACACCGCCGAACGAGCGATTCTCGAGCATGCCGCCGTACTCGCGCGCGAACGGAACGCCCTGCGCGACGGCCTGATCGATGATGTTGCGCGACAGCTCGGCGAGGCGATAGACGTTGCCTTCCCGCGCCCGGTAATCGCCGCCTTTGATCGTGTCGTAGAAGAGACGATAGACGCTGTCGCCGTCATTGCGGTAGTTCTTCGCCGCGTTGATGCCGCCCTGCGCGGCGATGGAGTGCGCGCGCCGCGGAGAGTCGTGGTAGACGAAACACTTGACGTTGTAGCCAAGCTCTCCGAGGGAGGCGGCGGCCGAGGCGCCGGCGAGACCGGCGCCGACGACGATGATGTCGTACTTGCGCTTGTTGGCTGGATTCACCAGCTTGTAATGCGACTTCGCGTACTCCCACTTCTCGGAAAGCGGGCCGGGAGGAATCTTGCTCTCGAGTTTGATCGTCATCGCACGAAACCTGTCAGGACTGACAGCGGAAACGAGATGTTGGCGGCGGTGATCACGACTGCGAACGCGGTGGCGAAGTTGCGGTGCCAGCTTTCGAAGCGCGGATTCGTCATGCCGAGCGAGCTGAACATCGCCCACAGGCCGTGGAACAGGTGCAGACCGAGGGCGAGGTTGGCGATGATGTAAATCGCCGAGACCCACCAGATCTGAAACCCGCTCACGACGTTGTGGTAGACGTCGCCGGGGGTGAACTGCGACGGCGGCGCCACGTTCTTGCCGAACGTCAGGTGCGCCAGGTGGTAGAAGACGAAGAGCAGGATGATGATGCCGCCCCAGCGCATCGTCCGCGCCGCGTACGTTCCCTTCACGTAGTCGCGATCGTTGTAGTCGATCGGCCGCGCCTTCGCGTTCATGATCGTCAGCGCGTAGGCCGAGTGGATGTGGAAGACCACGGCCGCGAGCAGCAGGACGCGTGTGATCCACAATGCGGCTTCGTGCGGCAGGATCGGCGCACCGAGATCGCGCAGCCACTCCGCGTAGTGATTCAGGGCCTCGGCACCGAAGAACAGCTTCAGGTTGCCGGCCATGTGCAGAAAGATCCAGCCGAAGAGGATCACGCCGGTGATGGCCATGACCGCCTTCTTGCCGATGGCAGAGCGGTAGAAGTTCCCGATCCACGTCATTCGGAGCTCACCTCGAAGTAGGGGGTTGGAGAGGACGGACTGCACAGCGCTGATGGCATCCGGGGCGCAATCATAGTCGGCAATCTTCTCGGGTCAAGAAGCTAGTCTCAGAGTCGCAGAGTCTCAGAGTCTCAGAGAGCGCGCCAACGACATCTCTGAGACTCTGAGACCATGCGACTCTGAGACTCCTCTCACGCAAAGACGAGCCAACGCTCGCAAACGTGACATTCGTCATCGTCAACGCGTTACACCCGCCAATGTTCCCGCGCAGAGATCGGACGCATTCTGCACGGCATGAACAATCTGCCTGCTCAATTCAGTCGCGTCACGAAGAACTACGGGATGGTCGAGGCGCTGCGCGGTCTCGATCTGACGATCCGCCCCGGCGAGCTCGTCGCGCTGCTCGGCGCGAATGGGGCCGGCAAGACGACGGCGGTGCGTGCGCTGCTGGGGCTGTCGAAGCCGACGTCCGGCGAAGTGCGCGTGTTCGGCGGCGACCCGCGTGACGCACGCAGCCGCACGCGGATCGGCGCGGTGCTGCAGGTCGCACGCGTCCCCGAGACGCTGCGCGTGCGCGAGCACATCCATCTCTTCTCCAGCTACTACCCGAATCCGCGTCCGATCGATGACGTGATTCAGGCGGCGGGGCTGGAGGGATTGGAGAAACGCAAGTTCGGCCAGCTCTCCGGCGGACAGCAGAAGCGCGTGCTGTTCGCGCTCGCGCTGGTCGGCAATCCCGATCTGCTCGTGCTCGATGAGCCGACGGTCGGACTCGACGTCGAAGCGCGACGCTCTCTCTGGAAACAGATTCGCGCGTTCATCGCCGGCGGACGTTCGGTGCTGCTGACGACGCACTACCTCGCCGAAGCGGAAGCGCTCGCGAACCGTGTGGTCGTGATCCACAAAGGCACGGTGATGGCCGAAGGCACGCCGTACGAGATCAAGGGCAACGCGGACACGCTCGAAGACGCATTCATCGATCTGCTGGAAGCATCCTAAAAAACCGTTGTCGGTTGTCCGTTGTCGGTTGTCTGCAAGTTCAGGCGATGCGGCACAGACAACGGACAACCGACAACCGAGAACACGTCCGGAGGGCGAATGAAAACCTATCTGCTCGAGATCAAGTACGAGTTTCTCAAAGCGCTGCGCATGCCGCAGTACGCGCTGCCGACAATCCTCTTCCCCATCGTCTTCTATCTCTTCTTCGGCGTCGTGTTCGGGCAGCGCAACACCGGCGGCGTGAAGATGTCGGAGTACCTGATCGCGACGTACGGCGCGTTCGGAGTGATCGGCGCGGCGCTGTTCGGCTTCGGCGTTTCCGTCGCGGTGGAGCGCGGTCAGGGATGGCTGGAAGTGAAGCGCATCACGCCGATGCCGATCGGCGCGTACTTCGTCGCGAAGCTGGCGATGGCGATGATCTTCAGCGCGATCATCGTGCTGCTGCTGATGATCGTCGGCACCACGATGGGTGGTGTCAGGCTCGAGCCGCTCGAAGCGATCACGCTGCTCGCCGTGCTCGTCACCGGTTCCATCACGTTCTGTGCACTCGGGCTCGCACTCGGGTTTCTCGTCGGTCCGAACTCCGCAGCGCCGATCGTCAACCTCATCTATCTCCCGATGGCGTTTCTCTCCGGACTCTGGGTCCCGATTCTGTTCCTTCCGAAGCCGGTGCAGACGATCGCGCTCTGGCTGCCGGCGTATCACTTCTCGCAACTCGCACTGCACGTGACCGGCGGCTCACGCGGCGAATCGGTCCTCGGCCACATCGGCGCGATGTTCGCGGCAGCGGTGGTATTCGGCGCAATCGCATACCTCGGCTACCGGCGCGATGAAGGGAAGACGTACGGGTGAGAGCTACACTGGGACGAAACACCATGCGCCGCCTGCTTCCGCACGACACCAATCTCGGCTGGACGCCGTACGCGTGGCTGATTTACATCGTCCCGTTCGCCCTCACGCCGTTCCTCGACGAACAGCAGAACAATCCCGCGAGCTATGCGCTCTATGCGCTCACGGTCTGCTTCTTCGTGTACCTCTACCTTCGCAGCTACTGGGTTCGCGGCCGGCAACTCACATTCGTTGCGGCCGCGACCGTCGCTTTGGGACTCCTGTTCTGGCCCATCTCGTACGGCGCCGGCGCATTCTTCATCTACGCGTCGGGCATGATCGCGCTGCTCGAATCGCCGAAATGGGCAGTGCGCGGCGTGATCGCCATCGCACTGATCACAATCGCCGATGCGCTGATCCTGCAACGCGAGATCTGGCACGCGGCGTGGCCGGTCGTGTTCGTGTTGATCGTCGGCGGCATCAACATTCATTACAGTCAGGTCGGACGCGCGAACGCGCGATTGCGGCTCGCGCAGGACGAGGTCGCGCACATGGCCAAGCTCGCGGAACGCGAGCGCATCGCCCGCGATCTCCACGATCTCCTCGGCCACACGCTGTCTCTCGTGATCCTGAAGTCGGAGCTGGCGTCGAAACTCGCCGACCGCGATCCCGAGCGCTCGCGCGAAGAGATCCGCGACGTCGAACGCATCGCGCGGGAAGCACTGGCAGAAGTGCGCGCGGCGGTGAGCGGCTATCGCACGAGCGGACTCGTGGCCGAAGTACAACACGCGAAGATCACGCTGACGACTGCAGGCGTGCGGCTCGAGACGGACGTCACGACGCGCAAGATCCCGCCGGCGCATGAAGCCGTGCTCTGTCTTGCGCTGCGCGAAGCGGTGACGAACATCGTCCGTCATTCGGGCGCTCGCAACGCGCAACTCACCATCGGATGCACCGACGACGCATGCACGCTCGCTATCGCGGATGATGGTCGCGGCGGCAACGCGCCGTTCGGCAGCGGTCTCTCCGGCATGCGCGAGCGTGTCGACATCCTCGGCGGCACGTTCACACGCAGCGGCAGCAGCGGCACGACGCTCACGGTGACGCTGCCGCTGAACGTGACGTCGATGCAGGAGCGCTCCGCGTGATCCGAGTGGTCGTCGCGGAAGATCAGAAGATGGTTCTCGGCGCGCTCGCAGCGTTGCTGGAGATCGATGGCGACATCGAAGTCGTGGGCCGCGCGCAGGACGGCGAGACCGCCCTCGCAATCTGCCGCGAGACGAAGCCTGACGTCCTCCTCACCGATATCGAGATGCCGCGCATGACCGGCCTCGAGCTCGCAGCCGCGGTGAAGCGCGAGGCGTTCGGAACGCGCATCATCATCCTCACGACGTTCGCACGCGGCGGCTACCTGCGGCGCGCGCTCGAAGCCGGCGCGTCGGGATATCTGCTCAAGGACTCCCCCGCCGAACAACTCGCGAACGCCGTGCGCCGCGTGAAGGCGGGAGGCCGCGTCGTCGATCCCGAGCTCGCCGCCGAAGCGTGGAGCGAGCCCGATCCGCTGACGGAACGCGAGCGCCAGGTGCTGCGCATGGCCGGCGAAGGTCAGACGAGCGCGGAAATCGCGGGTGAGCTGCATCTGTCCGAGGGGACGGTGCGGAACTACTTGTCGGAGGCGATCAGTAAGCTTGGTGCGGGGAACCGTGTCGAAGCGGCGCGGATTGCCAGAGACAAGGGCTGGCTTTAGCGCACGAGCGACTTACGCAACTCATCCCGAACGCGCAGCCCCGTCTTCTCCTTCTCGCAATCGAACACGTCTTTGTACGCGACGAACGCAAGGTAATCGGTCGTGGCGACGCGATACGTCGCGTCGGGACGGCTGCGATCGATAGCGCCGGCGACGACAGACTCCACGTCCGTCCCCTGGCGCGCGGCGTTGAAATCGAGAACGCGTTGCAATTGCGGAGTCGTCATCGTGCAGACGACGATCTCGTTGTCGTACGGCAGCGCGGCACGCAGCGTTTCCATCGTTAACGTGCCGACGGGAAGCGAGCCGCGCACGCTGCTCGTCGTCGAGAGCGAGACATCGGCCTTCGCGGCGGTGCGCATCGTCTCTAATGCGCGATGCTCGAGATCGCTCACCGACAGCGGCGCGTCGAGCTTTCCGATCGGCTCGAAGAGCGCGCTGTATTGCGGATCCTTCTCGAGCTCCTGCTGCATCTTCGCGACGCGTTGTGCGGTCAGGCGATCTTCCGGGAGTTTCGAATCGACGGGAATCAGTGCGCCCTGTACACCGGTGACTTTTCCGTTCGCGACGGTCACTTCGACGCGGCTGATGTACGTCAGATACTGCGACGGCGAGATGTACCAGGTGTCGGTATCGGGAATGCGCGTGAGGTCGCGCTTGAGATGCGCGTGGCTGCCAAAGATCAGGTCGATGCCGGGGATCGCCTTCGCCATCGCGTAATCGTCTTCGGCATGTTGATGGCCGATCATCACGACGACGTCGACCTTCTCGCGATTGCGCAGCGCCTGCACGGTTTCGCGCGCGGCGGCCAGCGGCTCGGTGAACGTCAACTCCGGGACGCCTTTGACGAGCTGCGGGAAGTCATCGCCCGCGAGTGCGAAGACGCCGATGCGCACGCCGCGCGAAATGAAGACGCGGTACGGACGGAACCCGCTCGTATTCGCGCTGAGGATCGGATAGCGCGTCGTCCTGCGGCATTTCACGAGCGTCTCGAAGCCATAGTCGGCGTCGTGATTGCCGAACGCCATCGCGTCGACCACGCCATTGAGCCACGGCCACTCCGCGCAACCGTACTTGTCCGACCAGGCTGGTGAGCCCTTGTTGACCGTGTCGCCGCCGCTGAACACGAGCGCGCCGGCGCGCTTCTGCTGCTTCAGATAGCCGATCGTCCGCGCGATTCCGCCGCGTTCGCCTTCGTCCGTGTAGAACGGCTCGGCGTGCGAGTGATAGTCCGAAATGTGCAGCAGGGTGACGGTCTGTGCACCGAGCGGAACGGCGAGAAGCAGGGCGAGGAGCAGATGGCGCATTGCGCGGAGTGTAATGGAGTCGCTGTCATCCCGAGCGTAGCGAGGGACCTGGGCGGGCGGGGCGAAAGAGAACAGGCAATGGTGCCCCGCCCGCCCAGGTCCCTCGCTCACGCTCGGGATGACGTGCTCCTATTACGAAATTACGGCTGTAACGCCAGCTCCTCGCTCCCGCCCGCCGTGATCACGACCTTCGTCACGCCCGGCAATCGCCGTAACGTTTCCGTGACCGAATCGCGGATCATCTGCGTGCGGCACGAGCCGCCGACGTTCTGCAACCGCTCGCTGAAGTCGATCGTCAATACTCCGCCACTCCGTAAAATTACGGACCGTACTACGGAGTTTTCCGGAAATGCGACGGCCGCTCCGCGCTTCCGTTCCTGCGCCGTCGGTCCGGCAACCAATGCTTCGACGAGCAGCCGCGCCAGCGAAATGCTCTTC
>DASYLL010000299.1:0-29152 GCA_036009605.1 Thermoanaerobaculia bacterium
GCTATCCGCGCTGTGGCATACCAAAGCGGTAGCTGCGGCTGCCGCACTCCAAACCAGAACCCGTATGCGATGCTCCCGTATCACCAGCGTGATCATCAACATCATCACGTCCGCGGCCGCCGTGTCCTGCACGAAGGCGCGCACTGGGCAATGGGTGAGCTCCTCGGCAACGACATGACGATGACGCTGAACGTCGCGTACCCGATCTCGCGCGCCTGCGTCGAGCCGTGGCACGTTACGTACATCGCCGCCGCGGGTCCGCTCGCGACGCTGCTGCAGGCGGTCATTGCCTATGCGATCAACGTTTGGAAGAAATGGACGGAGGCGTATCTCTTCCTCCTTTCGGCTGTCGTGATGCGCGTTCTGGCGTTCGGCGTCAACATCATCACGCGACCGCAGGACGAAGCGAAGGTGAGTCTCGCACTCGGGATCGGCACGTACACGCTTCCGGTGATCACGTGCGCGGTTTTGATCGCGCTTGCAGTTGCTGCGTCGCGTCGGAACGGCTACGATCGGCGATTCAACGTGATCGGCGTCGTGGCCATGATCACGTTCAGCTCAGTGGTCATCCTCACGTCGTAACGCGTTCCATTCGATTCCGAATCGCGCCAGGTATTTGCGCAGCCGATCCGCGTCGTTCACGCTCTTCCGTTTCGTGCGCGATGCGATGAACAACATTCGTCCCGCATCGGACAGCGAACGCGCTCGGCGCGCAACTTCGACGACATGTTCGAGCTGCACGCGATCGAAGGGATCGAGCTCCGCGAGTCGCGTCGCGTCCATCACGTCGCTCAACACAGATGCAGGTGCAGCCATCGACCATCGCGCACGCAATCGCGCGATCTCTTCATCGACGACGTCCGTCGAGATTCTTCCGCCGCGTGCGAGCGTCGCCATGCGAATGACCGCGCCGCCGAGGTCGCGGAAGTTGGCGGTCCAGGCTCCTTCGGGGCCGGTGGCGAAGCGCAGGAACCGCTCGCGCGCTTCCT
This sequence comes from Thermoanaerobaculia bacterium, assembly GCA_036009605.1. Taxonomy (GTDB): domain Bacteria; phylum Acidobacteriota; class Thermoanaerobaculia; order Gp7-AA8; family Gp7-AA8; genus QHVT01. Next base: position 990 of record DASYLL010000299.1, read on the forward strand.
TGTTGAACGTCACGCGCGTGCCGCTGCGTCGGGCCAGCTCCTCCAGCTCGAACTGCAGATTCGGCTCGATGTCCTCGGGGCGATCGCGCAGGCCGGGCAACTCGAACGTCCAGAGATTGATGCGCGCGAGCAGGTCATCGCGGAAGCGGCCTTCACGGACCATGTGGCCGAGGTCGCGGTTCGTGCCGGCGATGAGGAGAAAGTCGCTTTTCGATTCGCGGTCGCTGCCGAGGGGGAAGAACGCTTTCTCCTCGACGGCGCGGAGGAGCATCGCTTGCTCGTCGAGCGCGAGCTCGCCGATCTCGTCGAGGAACAGCACGCCGCGGTGCGCCGCGCGCAGGAGGCCGGGACGATCGCGCATCGCGCCGGTGAACGAGCCTTTCACGTGACCGAACAGCGCGGACATCGCGCCTTCGCCGCGGATCGTCGCGCAGTTCACTTCGACGAACTCGCCTTCGAGGCGATGGCGCGATTTGCGAAGCTCGAAGATGCGTCGCGCGAGACGCGATTTGCCGGCGCCGGTCGGACCGGTGAGCAGCAATGGTTCGCGCGAATGCAGCGCGACCTGCTCGATGCGGTCGATGAGTCGATTGAAGCGCTCGTTGCGCGTCTCGATGCCCGACTTGAGCAGCGAGACCGCATCGCGTTTTTCGGCGACGAAGCGCGATGCGAGGCGGTCGTACTTCGAGAGATCGAGATCGACGATCGAATACGTTCCCTGCGCCGGCTCGCGCTGTCCCGGCGACGTTTGCACGAGCCGTCCCGGAAAGTGCCGCGACTCCGTGAGCAGGAAGAGACAGATCTGCGCGACGTGCGTGCCGGTGGTGATGTGCACGAGATAGTCCTCGCGATCGGGATCGAACGGATAGCTGCGCGCGAGCTCGTACAGCGCGCCGTAGACTTCCTCGAAGTCCCACGGATCGGCGAGATCGAAGGGACGCTGCACGACGGTGGTTTCGGGCGAGACCGCTGCGATGTCCGCGACGACCTCGTCGGCCAGCTTCTGATACTTCGTCGGTGTGAGCAGCTCGAAACGGTGGATGAGAAGATCGGGTTGTTGACAGAGTCCGACCGTCGGACGCCATTTCGTCCAGCGCGCGCTGCGCGGCGCGTGATCGACGTTGGGTCCGAGGAAGCCGAGAACGACGAGGTCTTTCATTGCGCGAGAATTATAAATTCTGATCACATAGGATCGGTTATTACGATCGAGCGAGAACGAGAATCGGTCGAACTCGTGCAGAATCAAACAGTTAGCGATCTGGCATTTCGCTCGCCTTAGTAAGAGGTCGGAGGCAGTCATGAATTACAACGTCATCAAGGGTGAGACCGGGGTTCCGATCAAGGCATGGACGAATGGTGTGCAGCTCGATGAAGCGGCGCGCAAGCAGCTCCTCAACGTCGCGCAGCTGCCGTTCATCTACCGCTGGATCGCCGCGATGCCCGACGTGCATTGGGGCATGGGTGCCACGGTCGGCAGCGTGATTCCGACGAAGAAGGCGATCATCCCGGCGGCGGTCGGCGTCGACATCGGCTGCGGGATGATGGCGCTGCGGACGACGCTCGACGCATCGAATCTTCCCGACGATCTGAAAGCGATCCGTACTGCGATCGAGCGCTCGGTGCCGCACGGCCGTACGGACAACGGCGGACGCAACGATCGCGGAGCATGGAAGGCTGCGCCGTCGCGCCAGCTCGAGGTGTGGAGCGATCTGCATCCGCGCTATGACGCGATCGTAAAGAAGCACCCGAAAGTTGGACGCGGCAACGATCTCAATCACCTCGGCACCCTCGGCACCGGCAATCACTTCATCGAGATCTGCCTCGACGAGGATTCGCACGTGTGGTTCCTGCTGCACAGCGGATCGCGTGGCGTCGGGAACCGGATCGGAACGTACTTCATCGAGCTGGCGAAGAAGGACATGCAGCGCTATTCAATCAATCTGCCGGACGCGAATCTCGCGTACCTGCCGCACGGCTCGGCACACTTCGATGACTACATCGAGGCCGTGCAGTGGGCGCAGGACTTCGCGACGTGGAATCGCCGGCTGATGATGGAGTCGGTCGTGAGCTCGGTGCGCGCGAGCGGCGTGCTGCCGCCGTTCGAGGCGACGGAGGATGTGGTGAATTGCCATCACAACTACGTGGCCATCGAGAATCACTACGGCGAGAACGTGTTCGTGACGCGGAAGGGCGCGGTGCGGGCGCGGGAGAACGATCTGGGGATCATCCCGGGCAGCATGGGCGCGAAGTCGTTCATCGTGCGCGGGAAGGGAAATCCGGAGAGCTTCCATAGCTGCAGCCACGGAGCCGGGCGGAGCATGTCGCGTACCGAGGCGAAGCGGCGCTTCACGGTGGAGGACCATGTGAAGGCGACGGAAGGCGTGGAGTGCCGGAAGGATCACGACGTGATCGATGAAACGCCGGCCGCGTACAAGCCGATCGACGCGGTGATGGCGGCGCAGAGTGATCTGGTGGATGTCGTGCACACGCTGCGGCAGGTCGTGTGTGTGAAGGGTTGAGGAGGCGGCTTCGCCGCCTTCTCAACGTTGTCGGTTCTCGGTTCTCTGTGGGACCTCGCGAGATAGTTCAGACAACCGACAACCGACAACTGACAACCGTTTCACCGGCAACTGACAACTCATGAGGATTCCGAATGATCGAGGTTGATGGTTCTTTCGGCGAGGGTGGAGGGCAGATCCTCCGCACCTCGCTTGCGCTCTCGCTCATCACCGGCGAGCCGTTCCGCATCACGCGCATTCGCGCGGGGCGGAAGCAGCCGGGGATGATGCGGCAGCATCTGACGTGCGTGCTCGCGGCGGCGCGCGTTGGCGATGCGTACTGCGAAGGCGCGACGATCGGTTCGCAGGAGCTGACGTTTCGTCCGCAGTCGCTGCGCGGCGGGCATTACGCGTTTGCGATCGGCACCGCGGGAAGCACGACGCTCGTGCTGCAGACGATCCTCGTGCCGCTGCTGCTCGCGCCCGAGCGTTCGACGATCGAGCTCGAAGGCGGCACGCACAACATGGCCGCGCCGTCGTTCGACTTTCTCACGCGCTCGTTTCTGCCGCTGCTCGCGCGGATGGGTGCGACCGTTGACGCAAAACTGGAGCGGCCCGGCTTCTATCCCGCGGGCGGCGGACGGATCGTCGTGACGATCGAGCCTGCTGCGCAACTCGCACGACTCGAGCTCCTCGATCGCGGCGCGATCGTCTCGCGCAGTGCGCGTGCAGTCGTCGCGAATCTGCCGTACGACATCGCCACACGCGAAATTGCGGTCGTGGTGGAGAAGACCGGTTGGCGCGAGCACGAGCTGCAGGCGCACACGATGACCGGCTCGATCGGACCGGGCAACGTGCTGACGATCGAGGTCCCACACGAGCACGTGACGGAGGTCGTGACGGGCTTCGGAAAGCGCGGCGTGCGTGCGGAAGAAGTGGCGTCGCGCGCCGTCGATGAGATGCAGCGTTATCTCGATGCGACGGGTGCCGTCGGCGAGCATCTCGCGGATCAACTGCTGCTGCCGCTGGCCGTCGGCGGTGGCGGCGCATTCACGACGAACGAGCCGACGCTGCACACTCGAACGAACGCGGACGTGATCCGGATGTTCGGCGCGGCGGACGTGCGAATCGAAGAAGAGGGTGGGCGGTGGCGCATCGACGTGGAGAAAAATTCGCGGGTGTAGACTGACTCATTCAGAGCTCTCCCACACAACCCGCACAGCTTTTCGCGGCGAACGTGTCACTCATCGAGCGCATCACCGCAGGCGTCTGTCGCCGCGCAAATCTCACGGGAGCGGACGCGGAGGACTTTGCATCGGACGTGCGAGTCGCGCTGCTCGAGAACGACTTCGCGATTCTGCGAAAGTTCGAAGAGCGCTCGTCGTTGCAGTCGTTTCTCTCGATCGTGATCGAGCGGCTTTTCTACGATCAACGCACGCGCACGCTCGGCCGCTGGTTCGCATCGGCGAACGCGGAGCGACTCGGTCCCGCGGCGGTGTTGCTCGAAAAACTGCTGCGCCGCGATCATCGTGACTTCGAACAGGCGCTGCGGATTCTGCAGACGGCGCATCCCGAGCTGACGCGCGGGGACGTTGAAGCGCTCGCGGAAAAGCTGCCGGAGCGCATGTCGCGGCCGCGTCCCGTGGCTCTCGAATTGGTGCCGCCCGACAGCCTCCCGTCATCGACGAGAACAGACGAACGCGCGCTCGCGCGTGAGGCGGGGGAGCTCGCGGAACGCGCGGGACGCGTCATGCGCAACGCGCTCGCGAAGCTCGACCTCGAAGATCGCATGCTCATCCGTATGCGTTTCGGGACCTCAATGACGATCTCGGCAATCTCGCGCGCGACGCGCCTGCCGCAGCGTCCGCTCTATCGGCGCATCGAGGCGCTGCTGCTGCAGCTGAGGCTCGCGCTCGCCGATGCCGGATTCGACGGCTCGATGGTCACGGACCTCGTCGGGAGGACGACAGAAATGAACTTCGATCTGACGACCGCGGAAAACGGCGCGGCCGATCAGTCCAAGGAACAGGAGACCGGATGACTGCGCCGAACGCCACCGACGACTGCATCGATCCGCAAACGCTGGCTGCGTTCGCCGAGGGTGCGTTGACGCGGCAGGAGATGCAGCCGGTGCTTGCGCATCTCGAACGCTGCCCGCGCTGCATGCACGCGCTCGAGCACACCAGTCGTTTGATCGAAGAGACGGGCGATGTGCGCGAGCGCTCGTCGCGGGGAACGTGGTGGCTCGTGCTCGCGGCAACGCTCGTGATCGCGGTCGTCGGTCTCATCGCCATTCGTTCGTCCGATCCAACCGGCGACTCGCGCATGGCGCGTCTCGTCGCACTGACGGAAGGTTCGCCGCGATCGGTCGAGCCGCGTCTCTCCGGTGCGTTCGCGTGGGGGCCGTACGACGGTCCGATGCGCAGCGGCGATGCTGCGAACGACACCCGCCGCATGAAGCTCTCCGGCGTCGCGGGTGAGCTCGTTGACGAGGCGGAGCGCGAGTCGTCGACGGATGCGCAGCACGCCGCGGGCGTCGCGCTCGTGTTGATCGAACGTCCGCTCGATGCAGTCACGCGACTACGCGCGGCCGCCGAGCGCTCTCCGACGAACGCCAAACTATGGAGCGATCTCTCCGCCGCCGAGTACGCCGCCGCGTTGCAACTCGTTCGGCCGTCGCTCTATCCGGAAGCGCTCGCCTCCGCCGATCGCGCGTTGTCGATCGATCCGCGTCTGCCCGAAGCGCTGTTCAATCGCGCGCTCGTGCTCGAACGTCTCGGGTTGCCGCTGGTCGCGCGTGAAGCATGGGAGCGCTATCTCGCAGTCGATCCTTCTTCGCGCTGGGCCGAAGAAGCGCGCAATCGCCTTGCGCGTCTGCGGTCGACGACGAGCGAGTTGCAGTTCCGCAATGAGCTGCCGCAACTCGAAGCAGCGGCGCTGCGCGGCGATCGCGAGATTGTGAAGCAGCTCGTCGCGCGCTATCCGCAACAAAGCCGCGCCTTCGCCGAAGCCGAGCACCTCGGCCGCTGGGGCGCCGCCCTGCAATCCAACGATACAAACGCGGCGTCGCAACTCACCATCGCACGCAGCGTCGGCGCAGCACTCGCTGCGACCTCGGGCGAACAACTTCTCGCCGATACCGTTCGCGTGATCGATGCCGCCGATCCACAACAGCGCCGCGCGATCGCAGCGGCGCACGTGCTCTATCGGCAGGGACGCCTCGCGTACAGCCGTCAGGAACCAGCGGTCGCCGAACGCGATCTTCGCAACGCGTCCGCGCAGTTCGCATCGGCGGGCAGTCCGATGGCGCGCGTCGCCGCGTACTACGCGGCCAGCACGCGCTACGACCAGAACGACATCGCGGCCGCGCGTATCGAGCTCGAACAACTTCTCGCCAACGCCGATCTTCGTCCCGACTTCATCGCCCTCGGCGCGCAACTGCGCTGGCAACTCGCGCTCTGCTCGATGGTCAACGACGATTGGGCGACCGCGCTGCCGTTGCTGCAGAACGGCCACGCCGCGTTTCGTCGTCTGAACGAAAGCAGCAACATCGCGGTGATGGAAGCAATGATCGCCGACGCGCTTACGTTCCTCGGGCGCCCCGACGAAGCGTGGGCGGCGCGCATTCGTTCGTTAGAGATGCTCAGCGGCGAAGGTCGCGGCGATCGTTTGCCGGTCGCGATCGGCGAAGCGGCACTGATGGAACTGCGCGTCGGCAAGCTCGCGCCCGCGCGTGCGCTGTTGAGCATCGAGGAAGCGATCGTGCGCGACCATCACGTGCTGCACGCGAACACGCTCGCGCGCCGCGCGATGCTGCACGCGCTCATGCGCGATGACCGTGCAGCCTCGGCCGATGCTGCCGAGGCGTTTGTTGCGGCGCGTCGGATTGGGGATGCGGCGCTTCGTGCGCGTGCACTTGCGGATGCGGAGCTTGCCGCCGGCGCAGCGGCGCTCGAGTCCGATCCTCGCAAAGCGCACGGGCTGCTCACGGCTGCGATCCAGCACGATCGTGAGACCGCGCGATCGTTCTATCTGCCCGACGCATTTCTTCTGCGCGCGCGAGCGAACGTGAAGAACGGCGATCCCGCGAGCGCAATGCGCGATCTCGAAAGCGGCATCGCCGAAGTCGAGAAGCATCGTTCGAAGCTCGCCGGCGGCGTGGTCGGCTACGGCGTGCTCGATGCGGGCAACGCGCTCTATCAGGATGCCATTCGACTGCGGCTCGATGAGCGCGATATTGACGGCGCGTTTGCATACGCCGAACGCTGGCGCTTTCGCCTCGCTCCCGGCGCGTCGGAAATCGTGTCGATCGCGGGATTGCGTCAGCGACTCGCGCACAGCGGCGCAGCGGTAATGGAGCTCGTGATGTTGCCGGGCGAGCTCGTTGCGTTCTGCATCACGAGCGATGACGCGACGGTCAAGCGGCGATCGATCTCGAACGAGCGTCTCGCTGCGCTCGTCGCGCGCAAGCAGGATGCGGAGCTGTACGACCTGTTGATTCGTCCCGGCGAGCGCGCGTTGTCGCGCGTGCGTCAGCTCGTGGTCGTCGCCGATCCCGCGCTTGCGGACGTGTCCTTCGCGGCGCTCTACGACAACGTCCGGAAGCAGCACCTCGTCGAGCGTTTCCCGATCGCGCTCGCGCCGAGTGCGAGCGCGTTGCGATCCGTTGTTCGTGAGACCGCACCGCGCGTGATTCTCGCGGTTGCGTTGCCATCCGGCGAGACGAGCGGTTCCGCGGGATTACCGGCGAGCGTCGTGGAACTGCGCGACGTCGTGAGCGGATACGCCGAACACTCCTCGCTCACGAACGCGACGTTCGCATCGTTGATCGATGCATCGCCGCGCGCGGACGTCATCCACATCGCCGGTCACACCGAGCGTCAACCAGGCCCTGGCGAAGCGGCGTTGCTGTTTCGCGGCGAAGCGATCTCGTGGCGCGGCATCGCGTCGCACCCGCTCGCGCGCGCAAGCATCGTCGTGCTCGCGGCATGCGAAACATTGCGTGCGCCAGGGTCGGCACACGCTCGTGCGCTGAGTCTCGGCGGCGCGTTTCTCGCGGCCGGCGCGGAGGACGTGATCGGCACGCTCGCGCCGGTGCCGGATGAACAGGCGCGCGTGATCTTCACCTCCATTCATCTTCAGCTCAGCCGCGGAATCGATGCCGCGACGGCGCTGCGCAGTGCGCAGCTCGAAGCCATCGCGTCACGACGCGGTGCCGCATGGCGCGACGTGGCTGTGCTCACGACGCGAATTCAACAGGAACAGGAGCGATCCGATGGGTGAAGTCAAAGTAACGTTCCACGGAATCTGCACGATCATGAACGAGACCCCGCTCGGTGCGCTCGTCGCGTCGCCGCAGCGCATCGTGCTCGTCAACGCCAGCATGCCGTCGCTGTTCAGTCGGATTCCGGAGCACGCGCGCATCCAGCCGCACTACGCGCGACTACACATCCGAGCGAGCGATCTCGTCAGCATCGGTCCTCTTCCGGTGCAGCAGACCGAGCCGGTCGACGACGAGTGGATGCGATTCGATCTCGACGGAGTGTCGGTGAAGATCGCCAATTCGGTGCCCGGCGCGATCAACGGCGCAGGCGCGCGATGCCTTCCTCATCTGAGGATCGGAACGATGGAACCGCTGAGCGAGCCGAGCCCCGATACGGAGACGGGCGGCTACAACATCGCCTGCATTTTCGAGCTGACCTCGGGTCGTCTCGAGGGACAGCAGGCGGATCAGGGAGCCGGAATCGCGGTGCTCCGGACCGCAACGATCGACACGAACACTCTTCTGTCGATCGCAAAATTCGACGGCAAGGGGCTGATCGAGATCGGCCTGCGGCCGAATTCGGAGATCGTGGTCACGAATCTCCCCGACCAGGAAGGCGCCGATGAGGAGGTGGATTTTCTGCTGCACTACCTCACCGCGAAAAACTTTCCCGAGGACGCGACGCCGCCGCTCAGTTGTTTCTGCAAGCCCGCGAAGAAGGTGAATACCGCGGGGCTCACGATCATGGTCGGACCGGGATGTTCGAACTCGAATTACCCGTGAGGAGTGTTGTCTCGGCCTTCTCCCCTTGTGAAAGGAGAGAAGGTGCTGAAGGCGGATGAGGGGTCCTCTACCGCACGCCGAAAACTTCCGGCGCCTCCTCACCAACACCGCGCACGACTTCTTCCGGCGTGTCGCCGCCGAGGAGCAGTGCGAAGGCGGAGCGCCAGACGCGGGCGAGCTCCTGTGCGGAAGTGCGAACGATCGGCATGCCATTGCGCTCGATGAGGAACGTGCCGTACGCCGTGTATCCGATGCGTTGCGCGGCGACGCCCGCGTTCTTCGCGGCGCCGAGAACGCGATCGCGATCCTCAGCGCGACACGCGACAACCGCACGCGCTTGTGATTCGCTGAAGAGCAGTCCCGTTGCGTCGAGATCGTCCGCATGTCCGCCGAGCTCGACGTGGCAGCCGATGCCGTCCATCGCCATCTCCGCGAGCGCAACCGCGAGGCCGCCGTTCGCGAGGTCGTGCGCGCTGCGCAGCGTGTGTGTTCGGTGCAGCTCGAGCAGCAACTCGACGAGCGCTTTCTCGCGATCGAGATTGACGCGCGGCGGCGCGGCCATGGCGTTCTTCGCGAATGCCTGCTGCCATTCGCTGCCACCCAGTTCATCGCGTGTGTCGCCGAGGAGGATGACGTCGAGGTCGCGGTCGGGGAAGGCGAGGCCGCATCCGTCACGATCGCTCGCCATCAGACCGACCATGCCGACAGTCGGTGTCGGATACACGGCGCGTCCTTCGGTCTCGTTGTAGAACGAAACATTGCCGGAGACGACCGGCGTTTCGAGCGCGCGACACGCGTCGCTGATGCCGCGGATCGCTTCCGCGAACTGCCACATGATCTCCGCGCGTTCCGGCGATCCGAAGTTGAGGCAGTCGGTGATCGCGACGGGCCGCGCGCCGCTCGCGGCGATGTTGCGCGCGGCTTCGGCGACAGCCTGCTTGCCGCCCTCGTACGGATCGAGATAGCAGTAGACGGGATTCACGTCGGACGTCATCGCGAGGCCGCGTCCCGTTTCCTTCACGCGCACGACGGCGGCGTCGCGTTTTTCCGGACCGCCGATCGTGTTCGTGCGCACCGTCGTGTCGTACTGCTCGAAGATCCAGTGCTTCGAGCTGAGGTTCGCAGTCGCGACGAGATGCAGCAGCGTGTCGGTGAGATCGTTGTCGCCGACGCGATCGCGTTGCAGCGTCGGCGTGATCGCTTCGAGATACTCCGGCCTCGCCATCGGCCGCTCATACACAGGCGCCTCGGTCGAAATCGGCTCGACCGGAATCGCCGCGGCTTCCGCGCCGTGCCAATAGAGGCGCACGAATCCATCGTCTGTGACTTCGCCAACGACGGCCGCGTTGAGGTCCCACTTTTCAAACGTGCGGATGACTTCCGACTCGCAGCCTTTCTTCGCCACGATGAGCATGCGCTCCTGCGATTCGCTGAGCATGATCTCGTACGGCGTCATGCCGCTCTCGCGCACCGGTACGCGATCGAGATCCATGCGGATGCCGGTGCCGGCGCGGCCTGCCATCTCGAACGACGATGATGTGAGTCCTGCGGCGCCCATGTCCTGGATTCCCACGATCGCATCCGAGTCCATGATCTCGAGACACGCTTCGAGCAGCAGTTTTTCCGTGAATGGATCACCGACCTGCACGGTCGGACGCTTCTCTTCGGACGCTTCGTCGAATTCGGCCGACGCCATCGTCGCGCCGTGAATCCCGTCGCGTCCTGTTTTCGATCCGACGTAGATCACCGGATTGCCGACGCCTTCTGCCGTGCCTTTGAAAATCTTCTCGGCCCTTGCGACGCCGAGGGAGAAGACGTTGACGAGGATGTTGCCGTTGTACGACGGATGGAACGACGTCTCGCCGCCGACGGTCGGGATGCCGATGCAGTTGCCGTAGCCGCTGATGCCGCGCACGACGCCGTCGACGAGGTACTTCATGCGCGGCGCATCGAGCTCGCCGAAACGGAGCGAGTCGAGCGAGGCGATCGGACGCGCACCCATCGTGAAGATGTCGCGAAGAATGCCGCCGACGCCGGTCGCGGCGCCCTGGTAGGGCTCGATGAACGACGGGTGATTGTGCGACTCCATCTTGAATGCCGCGACCCAGCCGTCGTCGATGTCGATCACGCCCGCGTTCTCGCCGGGGCCCTGCACCACGCGTGGTCCCGTGGTGGGGAACTTGCGCAGATGCACGCGCGACGATTTGTAGGAGCAGTGCTCCGACCACATCACGGAAAAGATTCCGAGCTCCGTGTAGTTCGGCGCACGGCCGAGGATCTGGAGAATGCGGTCGTATTCGTCGGAGGTAAGGCCGTGGGAGCGGATGACGTCGGGGGTGATCTGCGGGTCCTGCATGGGCGCGGATTGTAAGGTGTCATCCCGAGCGGAGCGAGGGACCTGTGCGGGTGGGACGCCATGCACCCACCGGGGGAGTCGCAGAGTCTCAAAGTCTCAAAGGAGGTGCTGCCCTATTCTTTGCGACTTTGCGACTTCCTCCCGGGTCCGTGTCACATTTCGATCGGTTCCCTCGTCTTTGCTGCCATGAACGAACCCATCACCATCATCGGCGGCGGATATGGCGGCGCGCTCGCGGCCGCTCGCATCGCCAAACGCAACATCCCGGTCACGCTCATCGACGCGGGCGCGGGTCTCGTCGAGCGCATCCGCCTGCATCAGGTCGCGGCGGGCGACGACATCGCGCCGATTCCGTATGCACGACTCTTTCGCGGGCTGCCCGTGACACACGTGCAGGCGTGCGTCACCGGCCTCGATCGCGAACAAAAGCGCGTGCTCACGACATGTGGCGAGATCGCGTACGACAAACTCGTGTACGCGCTCGGCAGCGAAAGCGTGACGCCGGAGAATGCAATCAGCGTTGGCAATCCTCTCGCGTTGCGCGCGCGATTGCGCGATGCGAAGCACGTCGCGATCGTCGGAGGCGGATTGACGGGCATCGAGACCGCGTCGGAGATCGCGGAGCGTCATCCGCACATCGACGTCACGATCGTCGACAGCGGTGTTCTCGGCGCGATGCTGTCGCCGCGCGCGCAACGCCATCTGCATGAATGGATGGATGTGCATCACGTGACGCTGCTGGAGAACACACGCGCGTCCGAAGTCGTCGAGGACGGCGTGCGATTCGAGGACGGGCAGAAGCTCTACGCCGACGTAGTACTCTGGTGCGGAGCCTTCCGCGTGTCTTCGATCGCCCGCGACTCCGGCCTGCGCGTCAACGAGCGCGGACAGATCATCGTCGACGAGCAGCTTCGCTCGTCCGATCCGTCGATCTTCGCCATCGGCGATTCCGCCGCGGTGCGCAATCGGCGTATGTCGTGCGCGCTCGCTCTGCCGATGGGCGGTTATGTCGCGGATCTTCTTTCGGGCGCGACCGACGAGCCGTTCCGTTTCGGATTCGCGGTGCAGTGCATCTCGCTGGGACGCAAAGACGGAATCATCGATTTCGTGAACGCCGATGACACGCCGCGCGGGATCGCAATCACCGGCCACGCGGGTGCGTGGGTGAAGGAACTGGTCTGTCGCTACACGGTGATGTCGCTGCGGCTGGAGACGCGCGGATTTCATTACAGTTGGCCCAAGGCGGAGCTCGCGGCATGACGGAATTCGAGGCCTATCGTGCGCTGCTTTTTTCGATCGCGTACCGGATGACGGGGAGCGCGGCGGATGCCGAGGATCTCGTGCAGGATGCGTTCGTCCGGTATCAGGCGACGGACACGGAGATCGTGCGCGACGTGAAAGCGTTCCTCGTCACGATCCTCACGCGACTGGCGTTGGATCGTTTGAAATCGGCGCAGCGGAATCGCGAGGAGTACATCGGGCCGTGGCTGCCGGAGCCGGTGTTCACCGGCATCGACGCCGATCCGTTGGCGCGTGCGACGCGCGATGAGAAGGTGCAGCTGGCGCTTCTCCGGACTTTGGAATTGTTGACACCGCAGGAGCGTGCAGTCTTTCTTTTGTACGAAGTGCTCGAACACGATCACGCCGAGATCGCGGAGCTGTTGGAGATCACGCCCGTTGCGTCGCGTCAGTTGTTGCATCGCGCGAAGGAGCGTGTGGCGTCGGAGAAGCCGAGGTTCACGCCGAGTGAGGACGAGCAGCGACGACTCATCGAGAGTTTCGTCGATGCCGTTGCTCATGGCGACGTTGCCGCTTTGCGGAACGTGTTGACGGAGGACGTGGTCGCGCTCGCGGATGGTGGCGGCAAGACGTTCGCAGCGAAGCGACCGGTCATTGGCGCGGATGCCGTCGCTCGCATGTACCTCGGCATCGTGCAGAAGTTCGGGCAGGGGATCGAGCGCTCGATCGAAGAGGTCAACGGCATGCTCGCGCTGATCGCGCGTCGCGATGGGGTGATTGCCAGCATTGTGACGTTTGCGTTTGAAGGCGGTCAGATTGCGGAGATTGCGTCGATTGTGAATCCGGAGAAATTGGCGTTTGCAGAACGGCAGATCACAAAACCTCGATCTCCCGAGCCCCATCCTCCCGCACCGTGATCCGCACTTCCACGTGCCCATCCTCGAACTCCGTGAACGCCTCTTTCGGCCACTCGATCAGCTTCACGCCGGGGCCGGACAACATCTCGGGGATGCCGATCTCCAGCCACTCGCGGCGGTTGTCGGAGAGGCGATAGCCGTCGATGTGAATGATCGGCGGCGCGTCCGCGCGCGGGTATTCGTGCACGATCGCGAAGGACGGCGAAGCCACGTCTTTCGGATCGGCGCCGAGCTCCGCGGCGATCGCACGCGCGAGAAACGTTTTGCCTGCGCCGAGGTCGCCGACGAGGTGCACGACGGCATCGGGAGACAGCGAGCGCGCGATCTCGCGTCCCGCGCGTTCGGTATCGGCCTCATCTGCACAGATGAATTTCATCGGGCGCATTGTATGGAAGGGGCCTAGATTGATGGCAAAGGAGCATTTACATATGGCGCGCAAATATCCCGATTTGAATGACCTTCGGCTGTGTGTCGACCGTCCTGTTCCCGATGCCGCGACGATGGACGCGGCGGTCATCGCGATGTCCGAGAACAATGAGAACGAGCCGCCGCCGCTGGTGATCCGTCCGGGCCAGGCCATTCATCCGGTGGAGATCGCACTCTTCGCGGGGAAGAAGTGGGCGAACGGCCGCAAGGTCGGCGTCAAGTTTCTCGACGGGACGAAGAAGCAGAAGGCGAAGACGCAGCAGCACGCGGAAGTGTGGGAGCAGCACGCGAACATCAATTTCGACTTTGCCGCGGGCGCCAAAGCGGAGATCCGCATTTCGTTCAAAGAGAAGGGATCGTGGTCGGCGCTCGGCACCGATGCGTTGATCACGAACGCGTTTCCGAAGACGAAGCCGACGATGAATTACGGCTGGCTCAAAGACGACTCCGACGAAACGGAATGGCGCCGCGTCGTCCTCCACGAATTCGGCCACGCCCTCGGCGCAATCCACGAGCATCAGAATCCCGCCGGCGGCATCAAGTGGAATCTCAAAGAGGTCTACCGCGTCTTCAGCGGCCCGCCGAACAACTGGACGAAGCAGCAGATCGACTTCAACATCGTGCAGAAGTACAGCATCGACCAGCTCAACTCGACGAATTTCGACAAGCTGTCGATCATGCTTTACGCGTTCCCCGGAAGCCTCATCGTCGGCGGCGTCGGTACGCAGAACAACACCGATCTCTCGTCGACCGACAAGCAGTTCATCGCCGCGAGTTTCCCGAAGAAGACGAAGAAAGCTGCGGCTCCGAAACTGAGCGCGAGGAACGCTCCGATCGTGGCGGAGAGTCTCAGCCTCGGCGGCGATGCTGCCCCGGCCGAGATCACGATCACCGATCCCGTGCGCACCGTCTACGGGAAGACGCTGAAGGGAATCTACAAAGGACTGCGCACGCGCTGAATCGCAGCGGGGATGCGGTCCGCGACGTCCATCGCCGTGAGACCGATGTCGCCGGTCTGCTCTCTGAGGATGTCACCCGCGAGGCCGTGCAGGTAGACGGCAGCGCGGGCGGCATCGAGCGGATCGGCGCCGCGCGCGAGCAACGCCGCGATCATGCCCGCGAGCACGTCGCCCATGCCGCCCGTGGCCATGCCGGGATTGCCCGTCGGATTGACATAGACATGACCATCGGGCTCGGCGATCAGCGACTGATAGCCCTTGAGCACGACGACGCATTGCGTGATGCGCGCGGCCTCGCGCACGGATTCGATGCGATCGTCGTTGATCGATGCTGCGTTCTCGCGTCCGAGGAGTCGGGCGAGCTCGCCGGGGTGCGGCGTGATGACGCGCGGACGTGCGTGCGGATTGAGCTCGTTCGCGCGTGATGCAAATGCATTGAGTGCCGAGGCGTCGATGACGAGCGGCAATTCAATCGCGTCGACGAGCTCACGCGTGCGTTTCCACGCGTGAGCGTCGTCGGCGAGGCCGGGACCGATCAGCGCGGCGGATTTGTTCGCGAGAAACTCGTTCACGTCGTCGCCGGAGTACGTCATCGACTCGATCGAGCCAGCGTGTACGAGCTGCGCGGTCTCAGCGTCGGTCATCACGGAGACGAGTCCCGCGCCGCTGCGAATCGCGCCGCGCGCGCACAACACCGCGGCGCCGCTGCGACCGGGCGAGCCGGCGATGACGCCGACGTGGCCGTACGTGCCTTTGTGCGTCGAGGCGAGTCGTTGCGCGACGTGCGGCTGCACATCGTGTGGCGTGATCAACTCGAGTGTGACCAGTTCGTCTTCGAGCGCGGTCTCGGGAATGGTGATGTCGGCGACGATCACTTCGCCGCAATACAGCGCGGCCGGCTCGAACACGTGACACAGCTTCGGCGCCGCAAACGTCACCGTCACCTCGGCCTGCACGCACGGGTCGAACGGATCCTTCGACGATGCGTTCGCGCCGCTCGGCAGATCGACGGCGATGATCGGGATGCGCAGCTCTGCGAGATCGCGAATGACATCCGCGTAGATGCCGGTTGGCGGACGATTGAGGCCGGTGCCGAAGATCGCGTCGACGAGCACGTCCGCGTCCGATGCATGCGCGAGCGCAGTCTCGACGTGCTCGCTCTCGGTGATGTCGTAGATCGGAATGCTGAGGCGCTCGCAGATCGTAAAGTTCGTGAGCGCGTCGCCTTTGATCGCCGTGCGTTGGCCGACGATGATCACGACTGGGACGACGCCGCGATTTTCGAGATGTCGCGCGATCGCGAATCCATCGCCGCCATTCGCGCCGGTGCCGCAGAAAATCGCGACACGCTCGCTTTCGGGATAGTGCGCGAAGAGCGCGTCGACGACTGCGATGGCGGCGTTCTCCATCAGCACGATCGACGGGACACCGAAACGTTCCGTCGCGCGGCGATCGATGTTGCGCATCTGCTCGGAGGTGAGGATCTTCATGGCGCGACTTGTCCTTCCGCGAGGTAGCGCTGCAGGTCCGAGGCCGTGTCGATGTCGTAGTGCTCGGGGAGGAGCGCGACGGTGCGGCCGAGCGTGGCGACGCGCGCGAGCGTCGCGGCGAGTACGGTCGACGTGCCCCATTCAATGTCCTGGAAAACCGAGGGATCGTACGAAAGCGCGCGTGCGCCGATGAGGTAGTAGCCGCCGTCGCTCGCGGGGCCGAGGACGTACTCGCACGATTCGAGGAGCGCGAACGCGTGATCGATCAGCTCGCGTGTGATCGAGGGATCGTCGACGCCGATGATCACGATCTTCTCCGTGCGATGAAAGAAGAAGCGCTCGGACATGGCCATCGACATGCGATCGCCGAGGCCGGAGCCGGTTTGCATGGCGGTCGCGTGTGGGGCGAAGGCGCTTCGGAGTGCTTCACCGTTTGCGGATGGCGTTGGCGGCCACATCACTTCGATCTCGAGCTCGGGCGACGAGGTGCCGATGCCGCCGAGGACGTTGCGCAGCATCGTCGTGTAGACCTCGAGTGCGCGCTCGTCGCCGAGCTCCGCGGCGAGCCGCGTCTTCACCTTCCCGAGCTCCGGCAACCGCGCGAAAACGAGCAGGCGCAGGGGCGGAGGCGGGACGGTGGCGAACATTGCGCGCAGTATATGCAGTCATGGTCATCGCACTTTTGACGGACTTCGGCACGCGCGATCCGTACGTCGCGGCGATGAAGGGCGTGATCGCGTCGCGGACCGAGGTGGCGGTGGTCGATCTCACGCATGAGATCGCGCCGTTCGATGTGTGGGAGGGCGCGTGGTTCCTGCGCAACGTCGTTGCGTACTGGCCGGCAGGGACGGTGTTCGTGTGCGTGGTGGATCCTGGTGTGGGGACGTCGCGACGGATCATCGCGATGGAGAGGGAAGGGCGGATGTTGCTCGCGCCGGACAATGGGTTGCTGACGTTTGTTGCGAGCGATGTTGTGTGCGCGATCGAAAACGCATCGCTTTTTCTCCCGAACGGCAGCAACACGTTTCATGGACGCGATCGCTTCGCTCCCGTCGCTGCTGCAATCGCGAACGGGCTGCGGCTCGAAGAGCTCGGTCCGCGCATCGAGAAGATCACAGTGCTCGAGTACGAAGAGCCGACGTACAGCAGCGAGGAAGTGCGCGGCACCGTCATGGCGATCGATCGCTTCGGCAACGTGATCACCGACATCGATCCATCGCGCGTTTCATTCGCGATTCCGCGTCTCGAAGTGAACTACGGCGACGCTGCGCCGGGTGCGTTTCACATCGTCGGATCCGCGGGAACGCTCGAGATCTCGATCGCGAATGGCAATGCCGCGGAAGAGTTGCAGATGAAGCGGCGCCAGCGCGTGGAGCTTCGGCCGCTATAATCCGGTCCTTCCATGGCATCCGCGAAAGACCGTCGGCGCTCCGAGCGCTTTCCCACCGGCTCGATTCCGGTTCAGCTTTCGGACGTCAACGGAGAGCTGATCGATCTCAGCCTCACCGGCGCCGCGGTCATTCATCGCTCGCCGGTGAAAGCCGGCGCCGCGGCCACGCTCATCTTTCCGAGCTACGGCGGGATCTACATTCCGTGCGAAGTGCTGCGCTCGATCGTGCAGGTGCGGCGCGGCGAGAACGACAAGGATCCGGAGTACGTGTTCCGCTCCGCGATCGTCTTCTCGCCGCTCGCGCCGGAGCAGGAGCAGCCGCTACGCGAGTTCCTCTCGATTCAGATCGACCGTCTGCTCGAAGCGCGCCGCCAGGCAGCGCTTGGCACTACTTCGTAGTGCCTCAGTGCTACTTCGTAGCCAGGTACTCGCTGAAGATTCCCATCTCCACGTTGCGATTCGTCTCCGCGAATCCCGCGTCTTTCAGCGCGTCGAGAATCACCTGCGGGCGCACGCAATCGCGCGTCGTCTCCCAGTAGTAGTGAAAGAGCTGCGTCGCGCGCGCGTTGCCCGTGCGCAGGCGCACGAGTGCCGGCGTGATCACGCCCATGTACGTGCCAAGCATCGCGCGGCCGATGCGCGACTCGGGTGCGGTGATCTCGAGGATCATCAGCTTGCCGTCGGGGCGCAGCACGCGCTGGCACTCGCGAAAGACGACGCTGAGATCGGAGAAATGCCGCATCGCGAATCCGATCGTGATGCGATCGAACGACTCGGAAGCGAACGGCAACGCTTCCGCCGGCGCCTGCACTTTTGCGCTTTGCGTGACGCCGGAGCGCAGCATGCCGAAGCTCGGATCCATGCCGATGATCGAGCCCGGATCGCCTGTGACCTGCGTGGCCGCGCGTGCGACCACGCCGGTGCCGCTGGCGAGATCGAGCAGCTTCATTCCGGGTTTCAGTCCGAGACGCTTCACGGCCTCGCGGCGATACCAGTCGCCGGAGCCGAACGACAACACGCGGTCCGTCCAGTCGTACCACGGCGCGGTCTCGTCGAAGCTCTTGCGAAGGAATTGCTGGCGCTGCGTCTCGTCGGCGTAGTACTCGGTGAGAGTCGGGTGTGGCTTCAACGCACCCATTTCGCGGGCTCCCTTCGCCATCTCTGGGCAATCGGCATGTCGCGTCCGCTGCCGAACGCTTTCTGTGAGACGCGGATCGTCGGTGCTGCCTGCTGGCGTTTGAATTCGTTCGTGTCGACGAGGCGCAGGATTCGTTGCACGAGGTCGCGATCGAACCCTTCCGCCGCGATCTCGTCGAGCTCTTTGAACTCTTCGATGTACAGCTTCAGGATTCCGTCGAGGACGTCGTACGGCGGCAGCGTGTCCTGATCGGTCTGATTCGGTTTGAGCTCCGCGGATGGCGGTTTCGTCATCGTCGAGGCGGGGATGATCTCCCGCTCGCGATTGATCCACTGCGCGACGCGATAGACCATCGTCTTGTAGACGTCGCCGAGGAGTCCGAGGCCGCCGGCCATGTCGCCGTAGAGCGTGCAGTAACCGACTGCAAGCTCGGATTTGTTGCCTGTCGTGAGCACGAGCGCGCCGGTGCGATTCGACCAGGCCATGAGGATGTTGCCGCGGATGCGCGCCTGCACGTTCTCGTTCGCGGTGTCAAATTTCTTCTCTCCGAAGAGCTCGTCGAGCTCGCGTTCATACGGGGCGTAGATCTCCGCGATCGGCACGACGGGACACTTGATGCCGAGGTTTTTCGCGAGCGCGAGCGCGTCATCGATGGAGTGTTGCGACGAGAACTGCGACGGCATGGCGATCCCGGTCACGTGCTCCGCGCCGAGCGCTTCGACTGCGAGCGCGGCGGTGAGCGCGGAGTCGATGCCACCGGAGAGTCCCAGGACGACGTCGGTGAATCCACATTTGCGGATGTAGTCGCGCAGGCCGAGCGTCAGAGCGCGAGCGATCTCTTCCTCTTCGCCGAGGGAGAGGACCATTTCGCAGGGGCTGCCTTGCAGCTGGACGAGCGAACCATGCTCTTCGAACGCGGGCGCGCAGAAAATCGTCTGGCCTGTTTTGTCGAAGACGATCGACGAGCCGTCGAAGAGCAGCTCGTCGTTGCCGCCGACCTGGTTCGCGTAGACGAGTGGTGCGTCGTAGCGTTTGGCGATGCGCGAGAAGATCTCCCAACGCGCGCGTCGCTTGCCTGCGTTGAATGGCGAGGCGGAAATGTTGAGAAAGATCTCCGCGCCCTGTCGCGCGAGCTCGTCGACGGGATTGCGGCAGTAGAGCTTCGTGCCGAACGCCTCGTCGTCGAACCAGAAGTCCTCGCAGATGCAGACGCCGACGCGGTGTCCGGCGATCTCGACGATCTTCACGTGACGCGCGGACTCGAAGTAGCGCATCTCGTCGAAGACGTCGTACGTGGGCAGCAGTGTCTTGTGCTGTTCGAGCAGCAGCTCGCCGTTGCGCGCGATGATCGCGGCGTTGTGCAGCGGCTTCCCGCACCACTCGCGATTGCGCACCGGGCAGCCGAAGATGAGCGCCGTCTCGCCCGTCATCGCGATGAGCGCGTCCTTCGCGTCCGCGGCCGCGTCGATGAAGTAGGGACGATCGAGCAGATCGAGCGGGGGATAGCCGGTGACCGCGAGCTCGGTCGCGAGCACGACATCCGCGCCGGCGCGCACGCCGTCGTCGTACGCGCGACGGATCATCTCCGCGTTCGAAGAGAGCGCGCCGACGATGGGGTTGAGTTGGGCGAGGTAGACCTTCATTCGTTGGTTAGAACGGTTGCTGTGGTTGGGCATTCGGTTCTTGAATGAGTCTCAGAGTCTCACAGTCGCAGAGTCTCAGAGGATGTGCCATCAAACTCTCTGCGACTCTGAGACTCTGCGACTCTGAGACTGTCCTCACGGTTCAGTGACAATTCTTTCCCCGCGACGCCAAACCTTCACCGCAAGCCGGGCGTCTTTGGGTTCGAACACAACCTACCCCAGTTTGATGCGAGAGGAAACGATGAAACTCACCCGCGGTGTGACTGCTCTTTGTGTCTTCGTGGCAGTCGCTGCTGTCGCGCAGGAAGCTCCGCCGCGGTTGACGTTCGCGCACGCGCTGCGACCGCGCCGATCGTCGATGGCGATCTCTCCGATCCGGCGTGGCAGAACGCGCAGGAAATCACGGGATTCATCCAGCGCGATCCGAACGAAGGACAGCCGGCGGTCGAGCAGACGAAGGTCAAAGTCGTCTACGACGATGACGCGATCTACTTCGGCGCGCGGATGGAGGACAGCGCGAAGGTCACGCCGCTGCTGGCGCGGCGCGACAGTGATCTGAACACGGTGACTACATCCGTATCAGCATCGGCGTTCGTCGTCAACGCCTCGAATGTCCGGATGGACATGATTCTCTACAACGACATCAACGACGACATCGCGTGGGATGCCGTGTGGAGCTCGGCAACGAAGATCGGTCTCGATGGATGCAGGCGTCGATGTGAAGTACGGCTTTGCGTCGTTGCCGCACGCGCCGTCGGAAGATGTGTTTCTCGTGAAGTTTTCGTATTGGCTGCCGATCTGATCGGAGGAGCGTCGCCGCCCGCATTGGGGCGGCGACGCTGAGAAACTTATCTCGGTCCGACTACTTTCCATCCGAGGTCGCTGACGGTGCCGAGCGTCTGTCCTGAGGGGTTGCCGAAATTGTTGATGAACCAGATCGCGGTCTGGCCGGTGCTCGTGTTGTGCCAGAACAGATCGGGTCGTCCGTCTCCGTCATAGTCGCCAACGGCGGCTGGTTTCCACGCCGTTGCGAGCGACGAGAGATAGAACCCGCCTGTCTGCGCCACTCCGTTCATGCTCCAGAAAACGTTGGCGCCGGTGGAACGGTTGCGCCAGAAAAGATCGGTCTGTCCATCCGCATTGAAATCCGCCGCGAGCGCGGGATGCCAGTTGAGATCCGTCACCGTAGCGACGCCGGCCCATCCGACTTGCGCGACGCCATTCATGATCCAGAGCACGACCTGTCCGTTCGCGTGGTTGTGCCAGATCAGGTCGGGTCTGCCGTCGCCGGTGAAGTCGCCGACGCCTTCGATCGTCCAATTCATGTCAGTGAGCGAGGGCATGTAGCCCGCTCCGGTCATCGTCGTGCCGTTGAGATACCAGACCACATTCTGACCGTTGGTGCTGTTGCGCCATAAGAGATCGGTGCGGCCATCGGAATTGAAGTCCGCGGCACCGACCATCTTCCACGCTGCATCGGGGAGGTTGCCGAAATAGCCGCTGCCGATCTGTGTGCGATTGCTCATGAGCCAGGCGACATTCTGGCCGGTGGTGTCGTGGCGCCAGATGACGTCGACATTCCCATCGCCATTGAAATCGCCACGCACGGATGTGCTGGACGAGCTCCCCGCCTGCGTCACAGTGAATGAGTTTCCTGCGATGAGTGCGTTGCCGGATCGCGACGGGGTCTGCGTGTTCTGCGTCCAGAAAATCGTGATCGGCCCGGATCCGCTGCCACTCGCAGCAGAAACAGTGAGCCACGAGCCATTACCGGACGCGAACCAGGTTCCGCCCACGCAACCCGACGGCGAGCCGGTGATCGTCACGTTCGTCGATCCGCTGCCGGAGCCTGGATTCGCGGAATTGGATGACAGGAAGAATGACGTGCAGGTCGTCGTGCTGTTCACAATCTGTACGGCGCCTGCAACGGTCTTCAAGACCACCTGCTGATCTCCCGCGTCGATCAGACCATTTCCGTTGCGGTCGCTCCATAGAGCAAGGCCGAGGTCATAGCTGCCGACGGAGGTGCCGGCGGGAACGGTGAAGGTGCGGTTGCGCGAGCTGCCGCCCACGGGAAGCTCGACCGAGACATCGTGCGCTGCATCGCTGATCGTCCATGGCGTAGTGCCGGCCGGACGCAGGCTCGCGCCGACCAGGTACTTCGCGGCGACCAGCGACGAGGCGGTGTATTGGATGGTGAACGTTTCGTTCGCGCGTAACGACGACGGCGTCGCGGTAGCAGTGCTGATGCTCGCCATGGCGACCGGCGACCCGTAGATCCAGCGTCCGCCTTCGGCGTCGTCGGAACCGGGGATGCGTTTCATCCACGACGAGCCACCATTGTTGCTTCCATACATCGTCTTGGCCGAGTCGGCATTTCCGTAGAGATCCCGCAGCATCAGCCAGTGACCGACTTCGTGAAGCACGATCGTCTCGATGTCGAAGGTGGAAGGCGTCGTGTTCGGAGTCGGTGTCCCCGTGCTCCAGCGGAAATCGGAGTTGAGCACGAGGTCGCAGTCGCGAAGAGTTGCGCCTCCCTGGATGAAGCAATTCGCGCAACCGATGATGTTTGTCTGTGTCGTTCCGCAATAGGTCGTGGACGGGCCGTAGATGATCTGCGTTTCCCCGTCGTCGCTGATGTCGTGTCCGTTTTGCGTATTTCCACCGTGGGAGAAAAGCACGCCTGCGGCGAGATTCCACGACAGGAACGAGCGCCGGATGGCATCCCGCTGTGCTTGCGAGAAATTCGGATCGATGCGGAACGTGATTACGGGATTCGTTCCCGGCCAGCGCGAACCGCCGTATCCGAACGGCACTAACACATCGACGCCGTTGCTCGTGCCGCCGGAAGTCGTCACGGTCACGGGTCCGCTACCTGCCGAGCCGGGGTAGCCCTGGACGAATCCGATCGGCACCTGTGCAATGAGCTGCGATGCCGACCAGGAAACGATCGGCGCCGTGATCTTCGGGCTGCCGGCCTGGAAGAAGAACTCGACCTTTCCCGTGCCTTGGCTGGCGCCGAAGCCGGATCCCGAGATCGTCACGGAGGTCTGTGTGCCAGCCGAGGCTCTCGACGGAGAGATGCTCGAGATCGACGGAGTGCCGCCGGATGTGGCGTCTTCCGCCGGCGTCTCCATCCTGTAGTCATTCAGATCGGAGTCGTTCGACGGATCCCGTGCGTAGTCCGGCGATCCCTGTCCGCTGCGATAGACCTCGATGCGCCAGTCGTAGAGATTGTGGCCCCCGCCGGTGATGACAGTGTTGATGGCATCGGCCGAAGAGTTGCCGCTGATCGTGAAGTTCCCGCTCGTCGACAGCAGCGTCCACGATGAGGCGCTGCCGAGTCGATAGTAGAGCCTGAAGAAGACCATGAGGGAACCGGTGCTGCCGACGACGTCCGCGTCGAAGTTCAAGCGCGCCGATTGCACATAGCCATCACCATCGGAATCGACCGTGTCCGTCCACCACGCATTGAAGATCGTCGCTGTTGCGGAGACGGCGACGTCTTCCGCGGGCGTTTCCATTCTGTAGTCATTGAGGTCCGCATCAGTTGTTGCATCTCGTGCGGCGTCCGCTGTGGTCAGCCCGGTACGGTAAACCTCGATGCGCCAGTCATAGAGATTATGGCCGCCGCCGGTGATGTCGATGAAAACAGTATCCGTTGAAGAATTGCCGGTGATGGTGAAACTCGAACTGGTGTTCAGAAGAGTCCATGACGAGGAACTGGACAGCTTGTAGTACAGCTTGAAATAGACCGACAGCGATCCTGTGCTGCCGACGACATCCGCGTCCCAGGTCAACCGCGCTGATCGCACATAGCCGTCACTGTCGGAATCGACTGCATTGGACCAGGTCGCGTCGTAGATCGTGGTCGTGACCGCCTGCGTCGACACGCCGCCGCTGTTGCTTTTCTTTTGCGTGGCCGTTTTCTCGCCGTCCGGAGTCGAGAGAATGCCGTCAGTGGCCTGCGGCAAGGAGATTTCGATCGGATTCAGCGGCTTTGCCACGTTCCGCACATCAGCGGCGGTTACTACGCGGAAGTCGCTGGAGGATGGCGCGGGACCGGCCATGATCTCTTCGATCGCGCCTCGGATGCGTGCGCCTTCTTTCAGCGCACCGCGGAGTTTCTCCACGTCGACGTCTGTCCCGTCGATCGAAACCTTCTCGTTTTCGATCGCAAGAACGCGTCGCAACTGGAGGAATGGTCGGCGCATCGATTCATCGAGCAGAAAGATGGCCTCGGTTCCCGGCGTAAACACGTGCGAGTGCTCCACCCACTCGGTGATGTCGCCTGCCGTTCCGCCGCGCACGCGGATGTCGACCTGTGGCTCGTGCGTGCCTTTGAGCGTTGCCTGGACGGAGAGGTGGTACGTGGATTCGATGTGACTGTTGCCATTCTGATCGCGGATCCATTCTGCGTCGACCGACATGACGGTTGCTCGGAGGACCCGTTGCGCGGCGACGAGCTCGTCGACAGCCGCAACGTCGCGCGTGATGGCAGCTTCCGCGGAAATCGCGGACAAAATGATGAACAGGGCAAAGCCAAGCCGACGAATCTGCTGCATAAGTCCTCCTGTGTGGATTGATCGCTGTCTGCCAGACAAGACACGCCGCCGAGGTTTTTTGTGTTGTGCGCGGCGACGACCGGCGTTCGATTTGCTAGCATCGGAGCGGATGTCTGACGAATTCGGCACGATCAACGTCCGGCGCGGAGAGCGGGCGAGGGAGATCGAGGTGCTGCGGCAGCATTACCGCCAGCATCGCGAAGCGCTCGCACGCATGACCTCGGATGCACCCACCGAGCATCTCGCCGCGGAGTACCAGCGCTTGATCGTCGAGATCGACCGCTCCCTCGGCAAGCTCGGTGAGCTCGAAGGTGCCGCTGCGATCCCTCCTCCAGCGCCAGGGCCCGCGGGTAACCCGCGCTTGAAGACCGAGCCGGGGATGCGGCCGCTCGTGACGCTCCCGATTGCCGAGGAGGTGGAGGAACTGACGCCGGCTGACCTGCCGCTCGGGGAGGAAGAACCGCGCTCGCGCGTGCCGCTGATTCTCGCGGCGACGCTCGTCGCGCTCGTGCTGATCGGCTGGCTCGTGTGGCGCGCGAGCTCGGATCGCGGTGCTGCGCCGGAGGTCGTCGCGGAATCAACCGCGCCCGATACTTCGGTCGAAGAGCCAACGACCGCGACGGCGACCGTTGCTCCCGCGACGGGTCCCCTGGCGGTCGCACCGCCATCGCATGATTACGGCGTGATCCGCAAAGGTACGCGTGCAACGCGGCAATTCGAGATTGCGAACAACAGCGACGAGCCGGTGTCGATCGCGGTCGATCGTTCCGCGTGCCGCTGCCTCTATTACGAGCACGCGCCGGTGGTCCCGCCGAAGTCGAAGGAATCATTGACTGTGACCATCGACGGTGCGAAGGCGAAAGTGGGCGAGTTGCGCGAGGCGGTGCGGATCAAGTTGAAGAATGATCCGACCGTGGCGACGACGGTCGATGTGAAGGCGATGATTCAGTAGCTGCCACAACCCTCGCCGGATTCGAAACGGACCGTTGACATAGGAGACCGAACGGTCGTGTTCTAATGCGCGCCGTGAAGCGCCCCCTGCTTTTTCTGCTGCTCGCAGTGTCTTCAATTCTTTCCGCACAAGACGCTCCCCTGACGATCGAGCATGCGGTCGAGTTGGCGTTGGCGCGCAATGAACGCGCGGCGATCGCCGATACGACTGTCGAAGCCGCGGAAGCGCGCGTTCGTCGCGCGCGCACCGCGTTTTTGCCGCGCGTCGACATTTCCGGAACCCTCGGTACGGACGTCGGCAACGGCTCCGAGCGCGATGTTTCCACGTCGGCACTACTTACGCAGCCGATCTTCGACGCGCGCGCGTTTCCTCTTTATCGTCAGCAACGTTTCGAGCGCGATGCCACGCGTCTTTCCGCAACGGACACGAAACGCCTCCTCGGATTCGATGCCGCGGTCACGTTTCTGACGACGCTGAGTTTCGAGCAGGTGCTGCGCGCGGCGGAGCGTCGCAGTGAGTTTGCGCAGGCGAATCTCGATGACGTTCGCGCGCGATTTGAAGCGGGGCTCGTGAGCTCGAACGACGTGACTCGCGCGGAGCTCGAGCTCGCGACTGCCGTGCGGGAGCTTGCACAGGCCAGAGGTGATGTCGAAGCGTCGCGTGTCGAGTTGGAGACCTTGCTCAATACGGACATCAATGGTGCACTCGCGCCTCCAACGGCACTACTCGATGCGGCCGACGATGCGACACCGTCGAGCGAGGCGGCGATCGGGGAAGCACAGACGCGGCGGACTGATATTGCGGCGCGGCGTGCGCGCGTCGAGGCGTTGCGCGCATTCGCAGAAGAACCGGGCGCGCGATTTTTTCCGTCGGTGTTCTTCAGTGCGCAGGGTCGCAATCTCAATGACGGCGCGATCACGAATCGCAACAATGAAGGGTTCGTCGGACTGTCGTTCGCCTGGCCGGTGTTCGACGCGGGACTCCGCGGCGCTGATCGCGCGGAGCGAACGGCGAACGTACGCGGCGCCGAATTGCAGCTCGAGCTCGAATTGCGCGACGTCGAGCGTCAGATGCGCAGCGCAGCCGTGCAATTGACGACCGAACAGGCATCGCTGCGAGAAGCAGCGGCCGCCGTTCGCGCGGCACAGAAGAATACAAACGAGACGAGCATTCTCTATCGCGAAGGCCTCGCCAGCGCTCTCGAGCTTGCGGACGCGACGCAGCAGTTGTTCGAAGCGGAAGTCGCGGAAGTCACCGCGCGCTATCGCATGGCAGTGGCGTATCTGAGCCTGCGCGAGGCGAGCGGTGGTACAGCGGGGGGGACGGCACCATGATGATGACGAGGAAAACTGCATTGAAGACAGTAGCGGCCACGATCCTTTTGCTGGGTGCTGTTGCCTGTTCCAACGGCGACGCGAAAGAAACGCGCGCGCCGGGCGGTGCGGGTGCACCGGGCGGACGCCGCAGTATGGAGTTCCCCGTCGAAGTCCGCGCCGTTGAATCGCGCAACGTCGAATACTCCGTCACCGCGGTCGGATCGCTCGATGCGTTCGAGCGCGTAGCCGTCACGGCGCGCGTCGCGGGTGCGGTCGAGCGAGTGAACTTCCGCGAAGGACAGCTCGTGAGTGCGGGGCAGGAGCTCGTCGAGATCGAGCCGGAGCGCTACCGCCTGGCCGTCGATGCCGCGCAGGCGACGATGAACAAGGCGCTGGCGTCGAAGAGCGAGGCCGAAGCGGGGCATGCGCGGCGGCAGGAAGCAAATTCGAAAAATCCCGGATTGATCCGCGGCGAAGAAATCGAAACATGGCGCACGAAGGTGCAGACCGCGGCCGCGGAAGTCACACAGGCGCAGGCCGCCGTCGCGCAGGCGAAGTTGAATTTGCGCGATGCGTTCGTGCGCGCGCCCGTGTCCGGAATCATTCAAACGCGCACCGTCGAAACGGGACAGTACGTACCGGTCGGTACGGTGCTCTCGACGCTGATGCGTCGCGATCCGCTGCTGCTGCGTTTTCAGGTTCCGGAAGGGGAGGCGTTGCCGCTCCGTCCGGGTGTCGTCGCTCGTTTCAATGTGGCCGAGGATGCGACAGTGCATGAGGCGCGGATCACGCACGTGGCGGCGGCGGCGAGTCAGTCGTCGCGCATGGTCGACGTCACGGCGAACGTGCTGAATTCCAATCGTCCTGAGCTGCGGCCCGGTGCGTTCGCGCGAGTGACCATCCCAATCGGATCGACACGCCTCACGCCCGTGATTCCGCAGACCGCGATCCGTCCGAGCGAGAAAGGTTTTCTCGCATACACGATCGCCGACGGCGTCGCGACGCAGCGCATCCTCACGCTCGGTATGCGCACGGCCGACGGTCAGGTCGAAGTGAAAGAAGGACTGCGCGCCGGCGAGATGCTCGTCATCCGCGGAGCGGAAGCGTTGCGTGACGGCGCGAAGGTGAAGGTCACGCAGTGATGCGTGACCGTTGGCGGTTCTCCGTTGGCGGTTGTCTGTGATTTCTCGTGACGACCGACCGACAACCGACAACTGAGAACCGACAA
>DASYLL010000300.1:0-24464 GCA_036009605.1 Thermoanaerobaculia bacterium
GAGGTCGATCACATTGGATAGCGAGATTCGGATTCTGTAGAGGACCCGTTTCGCTTTCGGGCGAAGGGGCTGACTCATGATGTAGTACTCGGCTTCTGCAAGAGCAGTCTCGCGCTCGCAACTCGTATAGATGGCTTCGAGCGGCGGCTCGTTCCATCGCGCACCTGTCGTGTTCCCGCGAACGGGCGGATGATTCCCGAACATATGACGGTAGACCGTGCCCTCCCACGCCGACACCGCTCCCGACTGCAGCATGTCGAGCATTGCGGGAGCGTAGATCATGACTAAAGATAGGAGCCGGAGCGGAGCTGATCGAGCAGCGCAAACACGTCTGCCGTTTTACCACTCTGGATGCGAGCCGCCGCTGTTTCTCCGCCAAGTAGTTTGTGCGGGCTGAACAGCCATAGCTTGGCCTCTTCGGGTGAATAGAGCTCGGACAGTTCCGTAAGGAAGAACTCGAGCTCGAGAAGGCGCTGGAGCCGTTCGCGTTGCGGGTCGATTTTCCCTGTCGTCCAGCGCGAAACCGTCTCCGGAGTCGTGTCCAGCAGTTGCGCTACGTCACGCCCGGTGATTCCGCCGAGCTCTTTGATTTTTTCGAGGCGGTCTGCAAGTGCTGAGGCCATGGTGTGCTCACTCTCGTAATCGACTTGACGTTGACATTGACGTAGTCGTTGACATCATGCTCAACGTCAAGCCAAACGTCAACAGAACTGTCAATGCTAGAACCCGCGCTTCCATGCCTCGAGTTTCGCCGCGTACGTCGCAACGACTTCCGGCCGCGACGACGCCAGATTCGTCTGCTGCCGTGGATCGCGACGTAAATCGAACAGCATTGCTCCATCGGGCACGAACGGGTTCCCTTTCGACCAGTTGTAGAGAAAGTCGCGATCGCGCACCATCGCGCCCGAGTGATGGGAATGCTCGGCGAAGATCGCGGCGCGCGATTCGTGATCGAGTAGCGACACGCCATCCGTTGCAGGGGCATCCATCGACAACATCGCCAGCAGGGTCGGCAGGATGTCGATGTTCTGCGCGAGTCCGTGATGCACGCGCGGCTGCGCGTCGGGGCGATGAATGATCAGCGGAATGTGCGTGGTCGCGTCCCACAAACCCGCATGGCGGAACGGCACTCGATCGTCGCGTCCGTTCTCGCCGTGGTCCGACGTCAGCACGACGATGCTGCGCTCCAACAATCCTCGGCTGTCGAGGAAGTCGAGAATGCGATCGATCTGACGATCGAGGTATGCGACTTCCGCGTCGTAGAGATCCTCGTGCGCGCGCAGTTGCGGATCGCGGTATTCGACCGCGCCCGGCGAACGAAACGCGACCCACTTCGTCGGCGGCTTCATCCCCGTCGGCGCCTCAGGACGATGTCCCGTCGCGTACGGCCGCGGCGCATCATGCGGCGTGTGCGGATCGAAGAAATGCAACCAGAGGAAGAACGGCGACGGACGTTCGTCGAGCCACTCCATCGCCAGGTCAGCAGCCATCTCCGCGCTGTAGCGACGCGGCGCGACGATGTAGTCCTCGAATCCCTGTCCGAGTCCCGACGCCGCATCCGATAGATGTTGCGCGGAGACGATCGCCCCCGTGCGATAGCCCGCCGTCCGCAGAATTTCGGCGAGCGTCGTGAATGACGAAGGCAGCTGTGTCTGCAGATCGTAGACGCCGTGACGCGGACCATAGAACCCGGTCATCGTCGACGCGAAGCTCGGATTCGTCGCGTTGAACGTGGAGTAGACGTCGGTCCACACCTCGCTCTTCGCCTTGAGTTGTTCGATGCGCGGCGTCAGTCGCGGACCGATCGCATCGGCGCGCATCGCGTCGAAGCTGATGAAGATCACATTCAGCGGCGCCTTCGTTTTGGGACGCACGGCGCAATCGATGCAGCGTGATTGCACGCGCGGACTGCCCCACACCGGCGTTTCGATTCCGCTCCCGCCGCATCGCGCGCCGACCGCATCCGTGATCAGCAGCAGCTCGATCGTTTTGCCCGCGTACGCATCGAGATCCGCAATCACCGTCTCCGGCGCCGAAGATCCCGCCTCCGCGATCACATTGACGAGCTCTTTCTCGTCAGCCGCAACGCGATAACGATAACGACAGCCCTCGGTCCCCGCGCGCAGCGGAATGAACGAAAGGAACGCCTCTTCCCCCACGTCGACGCGATACGAAACACGCACGCCCGCCGCAATGCGCAGGCCGCGCACACGACTCGGTTCTGCGCCGACAGGATCGGCCGCATCGGTCGCCAGTGGCACTTCGACCTTCGTCGCACCCGCCGCGTCCATCGACCACAAATCGTGCGCGACCCACGGCTCCTGTTTGCGGCATGCCGACAGGCAAAGCGCGACCGCGAGCAACGCGCGTTTCATTGCAGATACCCGAGGGAGCGGAGATTCTGGATCTGCGCATCGTCCATTTCGCGATGCGAGCGCGGCGTCGCGCGGAACGAATCGCGCACGAGCTCAGGAATCGACGGCATGTCCGACGATTCCGGCGACGCGCAATCGACCTCACGCCATCCCGCGGGACCGGGCAGATGACAGATCTTCGCGCGATTCGTGACGATCATCATCCGCTCGCGCGTCTGCAGGCGGAACAGATCCGCATCGATCTTCATGTTCGGATAGAACGGATGGAACGGGCGCTCGTGCTCCTCGATCAGGATGCCCTCGCGCGCGGAAAGCGCGCTCGCCGAAGCGGGCGAGAGATCGATTCCATCCGACGGAGGTGCGGCCACGCCCGCGGCGCGCAGGATGGTCGGAAAGAGATCGACGATCGAGACCAGCTCGCGTTCGCGCGTCCCGCGCTTCTGCTGCGGCCACTTGATCATCAACGGCACCGCCACCAGCTCGTCATCGACGCGCGAGCCGTGCATGAAGAAACCGCGCTCGCCGAGGAGCTCGCCGTGATCGGAGAGGACGACGATCATCGCGTCATCGTAAAGACCGGCGCGGCGCAACGCATCGAACAGTTTCGCTATCTCCGCA
Source organism: Thermoanaerobaculia bacterium (assembly GCA_036009605.1). GTDB lineage: Bacteria > Acidobacteriota > Thermoanaerobaculia > Gp7-AA8 > Gp7-AA8 > QHVT01. The sequence goes on from DASYLL010000300.1 coordinate 2,994, forward strand.
TCGGTCGACGAAACGTTCGCGAGGTACGCGGCACGCAGCGCGTGCAGATCATCCGCGGTCGCCGCAACTTCACCGCGAACGATGCGTTCCCACGCATTGCTGTCGCCCGCGATCGCCGACTCGAACAGCGGCGTGAGCGCCGCCTCCGCCTTCACATGCGCGAATCCTTCGAACGGAAAGTGTGATCCGAAGTAGTTCGCGAACAGAAACAGCGGCGCGTTCTTCGATTCCGCGAGCCTCGCAACGATGTTCTCCGTCAACGCCGCATCCGCCGTCTCGAATCCATCCGGATCGCGATACGTGAGAAACCCCTGCGCCAGTCCCGACGGGAATCGACACAACAATCCACCCGCAAACCCCGCCGTGTCATACCCACCATTCCTCAGCTCCTCGGCGAGCGTCCGATGCTCCGCACCGAGGTGCTTCGAGAGCACGCCGGCGCCGTGGCGCGATGGATAGAGTCCGGTGAAGATCGACGCGTGCGCAGGCAGCGTCCAGGACGACGTGCTGTACGCGTTGTCGTAAACGCTCGCCTGTTCCGCGAACGCCGTGAGCGCGGGCGTCTTCGCGCGATTGCCGCCGTACGGGCCGAGTGCATCCTTGCGCACGGTGTCGAGTGTGATGAGCACGATCGGCGGACGCGCGTCGCGCGCATCCGGCTCGACGAGCGGCGCGCCCCAGAGAAACATCCCGTCGCCGTGTCCGCGCACGGTGAGCCCGAGGGTGCTTGCGCCGGTCGGCAATGCGAACGCAACGGAACGCCGCTCGAATGGACGCAGTCGGACGCTCTGCGCTGCCGCGCCTGCGGTGATCACGAACTCCGCATCATCGAACGAGCCGTTCTCGATCGTCGTCGAGAACTTTCGCCCGCGGGTCTCGGCGACGAGCGTTCGCGTCTGTGGACCTTCGAAGAGGAATCCGCCGAGGGTGTCGAGTTTATCGATGCTCGTCACGCCGCGGCTGAGCAGACTCGATGCATAGAAGTAGCGAAGGCGATCGCGCACGAGAAACGAGCGGCGCGCTTCGCCGATACGGTATCCGAGGTCGGAGAAGGCGGGGCGATCGTCGACGTGATTGGTGATGAACGTGAGCTCGTGCGGACCGGGCGTCAGTCGCTTCGGATCGATGGCCAGCTCGAGTGATCCGTCCGCGACCGACTTCATCCGCGACGTGACGATCTCGTCGTCCCACAGGATCGTGAACGGGAGGCGCGGCTCGGCGATCGAGATTGTGACCACGAGCGGTGTCGCCGGTGTGTGCTCGACGATGCAAACGAGCGATGCCTCACCGCGAACCTGCCAGTGGCCGGCGTTCTCGAACCATCCCGGTCCCGGCAGAACGACGACCGGATTGCCGGTGAAGATGCGGCCGGCCAGCATGGCGAATGGCGACGCGAGACTTTCCACACGAGGTGTGTGGCGGAGGAAGACGGCCGCTATCAGGACGCACAACGCCGCGGCAGCGCGAGGTGCCCAGGATTTCCGTTTCACTGTGACGTTGGCGGGAGAGAGAGCGGAGCCATCGCGACTTTACCAGACTCCCGCGAAGGGTTAGTGCGGGATCACTCGATCGCGGGATGCGGGCGGTTGTCGAAAGGCGCATGCTGTGGACAAACAGGAGATGCAATGGCTGAAGAAACTGTGCAAGGCGTTGGTGGTCTCAATCTTTCCGTCCGCTCGTGGCGTCCGGAGGGAGAGGCCCGCGCCGTGGTGATCATCGTGCCCGGCTTCAATTCGCACAGCGCGTACTACGCGTGGGCCGCCGAACAGCTCACAGCGGACGGTCTCGCCGTGTACGCGGTCGATCTGCGCGGCCGCGGAAAATCGGACGGCGAGCGTTTCTACGTGCAGGATTTCGGCGAATACGTGAGCGACGTCGACAGCGTCATGAAGCTCGCGAAGTCACGCGACGCCAACCTCCCCGTCCTCCTTCTCGGACACAGCGCCGGTGGCGTCGTCTCCTGCATCTACACGCTCGAGCACCAGTCGGAGCTCGCAGGACTGATCTGCGAGAGTTTCGCGCATCAGGTTCCGGCACCTGATTTCGTGCTCGCGGTTCTGAAGGGACTGAGCCACATCGCGCCGCACGCGCACGTGCTGCATCTGAAGAACGAAGACTTCTCGCGCGATCCCGCGGCCGTGCAGGCGATGAACGACGATCCGCTCATCGCGAATGAAACGCAGCCGACGCAGACCGTCGCGCAGATGGTTCTCGCCGATGAGCGTCTCAAGAAGGAGTTCCCGCTGATCACGCTGCCGGTGCTGATCCTGCACGGCACGCTCGACAAAGCGACGAAGCCGAGCGGCAGTCAGCTCTTCTACGACACCACAGGCTCGACCGACAAGACGCTCAAGTTGTATGAAGGGCACTTCCACGATCTGCTGAACGACGTCGACAAAGAGCTGGTGATCTCGGACATCAAGGGCTGGATCGCCGCGCGTCTCTAAGCGAAGGGTGTTGGCAACGGCTGATGCCGAGGAGTGATCACCGCCGCGCCTTGAACTTCACCGTCGCCTCGTTCTCCCCCGTCGTCACATTCACCGAAATCGGCGCCGCAAACTCGCCCGCCACTTCATAGATCATCCGCCCTTCGGCCTCATTGCGATACGGCCAGAACTCGTACGTTCCCGGCGGGATGTGCGCGAGCGAGATCGTTCCTTCGTCATCGGTGACGAGCGAGAAGCCGCGTGCGCCGAGGATCCGGGCGATCGGCGGAGGGACGACCATCCCGTCGACGCGCATCAGCAGCCAGAGATCGGAGAACGCGGCACCGGCCTCGGACTTCAGCGCAAGTCGCAGCGACGACGAGCCATCAGGAACGCGGATCACGATCCGTTCTGTCCCTTCAATGCGTCCAACCGCGATCGAACCTTCTTTCGGTAACGCGTAAATCGCGCACGCGGCGGAAGCGGGAACGGCGACATTCGCGCGGCCATCGGCGTCGGTCGTCAGCGTCGATTTGATGTAGCCATTGCACGCCGTGTACAGCGTCGCGTTCGCAATCGGACCGCCACGTTCATCGATTACGCGAACCGCTCGCTGCGTTCCGCGTGTCAATCGCAGATCGGCCGAGTGCTTTGCGGATGCGCCGCGCAATTCGAATACCGAGGCGTCGCTGTGAACGTACGACGGTGCGCGTGCAGAAAGCGAATGTGCGCCTTCGCGAACACCGAAGAATGTAAACGCACCGTCCAATGCGGACGTCGTACGCACCGTCAGCGTCGATTGATTGCTCTCGGTCTGCAGCATCACGAGCGCGCCGGCGAGCGGCTTGCCCGCGTCATCCATCACATGTCCGCTCACGTGACGATCGGGAACGTCGATGATCACCGGCTCCGCGGCGAACGTCACATCGACATAGTGCGGCGCGGCCGCGCGATCCTTGCGCACCGCCGCGGTGTAGACGCCCGGCTCCCAGAGCGCGCCTTCGAAACGCCCCTTGTCATCCGTCTCGAGTTGCATGTCCCAGCGCAGCTCATCGTGCGTGAGCGTGACCTCGGCATCGGCGAGCGGTTGCCCTGCAAGCTTCGTTCTTACGCTCGCTTTCGACTTCGGAATGACGAGGCGAATCGCGCCTCCTTTCGCACCGACATTCGCTTTGGCACTGAGTCGTTGCAGCGGCTGCGGTCCGCGCGCGATCACGATGTACAGACCGCTGCCGAGATCGGCGAACGCGACGCTCGACTTGCCCGCCGGCAGCGTCTCCTTCATCGACCAGACTGGCGGATTTCCTTCGACGCGCGGCGCGACCGCAACTTCGATCGGCCCCGAGAAACCATTGCGATTCACTTCAACGGTGAGCGTTGCAGCATCAGCAGACAATGCGAGCAGCAGAACGATGAGCATGCGCATGGGAGGCGATCTCTCCGGCGGTTCGTAGTCTCAGTGGAGTTACTGCTGTGAGTTGGGTTGCGTCGTCGCGGCGCTGGCCACGGCGGTCGGAGTCGTCACGGTCTTCGTGTCGGGACGCGTCATCTCGATCGACGCAACGCTCCATTCGGCGAGGATCGTCGTCTCGGCGAAGTTGATGCAGTACCCGCCATACGTTTCGCAGGCGCCGGCGACGAACCTGCAGCGGGTCCCGCTGCCTGGATCGAAGTCGCAAGCCGAGCCGCCTTCTTCGACGCAGGTCTTGCAGGGTGGTGCGGCAAACATCGGGGAAGCAGCGAGGAGCAACAGAGTACAGACGAGGATGATCCGAGTCAGTTTCATGCTTTTCTCCTTGTAGCCGGAAAGATCGCCTGAGGGCATTCTTCATAGCCGGAGGATGGTGGCTAGAGACGTTTTCCAACCCGGACTGAGCCATTACTCGCTTCTTGACTCCGATCCCCTGGCCGCCTACATTACCTATCAGTTATGCAACTCTCAGGCGATATACCCACGTCCTCCGCCAGTCTCGACGCCACGTTCGCCGCCCTCGCCGACCCCACGCGCCGCGCCATTCTCGCCCGTCTCGCCTCCGGCGAAGCCTCGGTCAACGAGCTCGCCGAGCCGTTCGAGATGAGCCAGCCCGCGATCTCCAAGCATTTGAAAGTGCTCGAGCGTGCCGGACTGATCTCGCGCGGCCGCGACGCGCAACGGCGGCCGCGCAAGCTCGAAGCGCAGCCGCTCGCGGAAGCAACGGCGTGGCTCGAAAACTACCGGAAATTCTGGGAAGGCTCGTTCCAGCGCCTCGATGTGCTTCTCGATGAACTGAAAACCAGCGACAGAAAGAACCGCACGAAGCGTTAGGAGATTGAATGGCCAACACACTGAAAGTCACGACCCCGACAGATCGCGAGATCGCGATGACGCGCGTCTTCGACGCACCGCGACATCTCGTCGTCGAGGCCTACACGAACCCCGAGCTGCTCAAGCGCTGGCTCGGCGTACACAACGGTTGGATTCTCGCGGTGTGCGAGATCGACTTCCGCGTCGGGGGTACGTATCGCTACGTGTGGCGCGGGCCGAACGGCGAGGAGATGGGGATGCGCGGCGTGTATCGCGAGATCGTGCCGAACGAGCGAATCGTCGCGACCGAACGGTTCGATGAGTCGTGGTACGAGGGCGGTGCGGTAGGAACGGTGACGTTCGAAGAAGAGGACGGCAGGACCACTCTCACGATGCGCGTTTTGTACGACTCGAAAGAAGTGCGCGACTCCGTTCTGCAGACGCCGATGGAGCAGGGTGTGGGCGCCGGCTTCGATCAACTCGACAAGGTGCTGGCGTCGATGGGAGCGTAGTCGATGCTCGAAAAAGAAGTACAGAAGGTGCTCGCGTCGCTGAAGAAGATGAGCACGCAACGCGACCGCGACAACCTTGCGCGCTTCGGTATCACCGCCACGAACCCACTCGGCGTCTCGATGGCCAACATGCAACGTCTCGCGAAGAGTGTCGGCCGCAGCCACGAGCTCGCGGCCGCACTCTGGGACACCAACTGCTACGAAGCGCGCATGCTGACCGCATTCATCGACGAGCCCACGCGCGTCACGCCGACACAGATGGATCGCTGGTGCCGCGATTTCGACAACTGGGCGATCTGCGACACGCTCTGTTTCAAGCTGTGGGACCAGACGCCGCACGCCTGGTCGCGCGTCGCGAAGTGGAACAGCCATCGCGACGAGTTCGTGAAACGCGCGGCGTACGCGCTGATCGCAAGCCTCGCACTGCATGACAGGAAAGCGCCCGATGAGCCGTTCGTCGAGAGCCTCGCCTTCATCGAGCGCGCTGCTTCCGACGACCGGAACTTTGTGAAGAAGGGCGTGAGCTGGGCGCTGCGCTCGGTTGGCCGCCGCAACCCCAGGCTCTACGCCGACGCGACGGAAGTGGCGACGCGTCTTGCGGCTTCAAAGGATGCGGCGCCACGCTGGATCGGGAAGGACGCCCTCCGCGATTTCCGGAAAAGCGCCGAATAACCTAAGGTCGACCGATGCGCGCTCTCGCGAACATCGTCGTCGCCCTGTTTCTCACCCTGCCGGCCATTGCGGCGGAGGCACCGCCGACGTTGCTCGATTCGGTGCGCTACCTCGTGCCGATCACCGCCTCTGACGTGCCGGGTGCACACGGCTCGCTCTGGACATCCGAGCTCACCGTGTTCAATCCGGCCGCGGCATCGCTGCCTCTGAGTGGCCGCTTTTGTCCGGAGAGCGAGCTCTCGCTTTGCGTCGCCACAATCGAAGTGCCGCAGAACGCATCGACGCGCGTCTTTCTTCATCCGACAGAAGGCCGGGATGGCGCGTTTCTCTACGTGCCGCGCGCCGCGGCTTTCGCGTTCACGAAGCAGTTGCGCGTGCGCGACATTTCGCGCGACGCGGAGAACTTCGGCAGCGAGGTGCCGATCGTCGACGTCGATTCCGCGTTCGCCGCCACGCAGCGTCTGCTCGACGTTCCGACCGATCCCCGCTATCGCGCACTGCTGCGGATCTACGGACCGGAAGACGAGACGTTCGAGGTGCGCGTGATCGTGTATCCACCCTCAGGCGATGTTCCGATCGAGAATCGCGTCTTCACGATGAACGGCAAACCGACGAGCGAACTCGCACTCAATCCCAGCTATCTCGCGGTCGATCCGATCACCGACGTCGTTCGCGCGGCAGGCCACGCTCGTGTGCGCCTCGAAGTCACCGTCGTGACGTTCTTCCCGGAAGCGGTCTCTCCGATCCTGATCTGGTCGTTTCTCTCACTCACGAACAACGCCACGAATGAGTTCACCGTCATCACGCCGCAACGATAGCTTCACTTCCCGACACGCATGCGCTCGTCGATCTGAGGAAGCAGCGTGTCGCGCACATACGACCACTCGGGCACGACCTCCAACGCCGCCTGCGCCTCCGCGCGTGCGGCCGTGAGATCCGCAGGCGTCTCCTGCAAGCGTGCGAACGCGATCGACATCAGCGCCTCCGGCTTTCCCCAATCGGGAAGCGGCGATGATGCATCGACGCCGCGTCGCTCTCCTTCGGCGAGCATCCGCCGATAGACGTTGATCGCGCACGAAACGCTGCCGCCCTGCGATGCGGGAGTGAACAGCAGGAATGCCGCTTTCGCCCAGAGCACGCGCGGGTTCCTGGCATCGAGTGCCTCCGCGCGCGCAAACAGCATCTGCGAGAGCGACAAACGCTCGCGCATCGTGTCGGCGTCGAACGTCGCCAGCCAGGAATTGACGAGCGCCGCAGCCGACCATGCATCCGCGAACTGCGGTTCGAGTCGCGTCGACGTGTAGAAATCGGTGGCAGCGGCGTGCAGATGCTTCGCCATCTCCTCGCGCTTCATCGCGTGATTCGCTCCGTTCATGGCGATCCGCCAGCTCGCGTACCCGCTCCAGTAGCGCGCGAGATACGCGAGCTCTTTCGTCCTCGGCCACTGCGCGAGCTCGTCGCGCAATTTCGTGAGTGCGTCGAAGTCCGCGCGATAGTCGGCCGACATCACGCTCGCTTTCAGTTTCGCCAGTTCCTGCGCAGCGGACGATTGCGGTTTCGTTTGCGGCGCACTCGCACAGCATCCGAGAAGGAGCAGCAGGATCGCGACCCATGGGAGATTTTTCATGCGCCAACGTTCGCGCGACGGGTGCGGAAACACACGCGCGAATCCGCGAACGGGCGGTAGGGACCGGCGAACGGTCGGAGGAGGGGATGAATGGCGCGATCAGCCGATGAGATCGCGCAGCTGTTCCGACGCCGTACGACTCGCGAGAATCTCTTTCCCGCTGCGCAACCGGATCAGCAACCGTCGCGCATCGAACGGCACGAGCTTCACGACCGCATCGAGATTCACGATGTGCGATCGATGCACCTGTCGAAACACCTCGGCATCGAGTCGCGACGCCAGTTCGCCGAGCGTTGTATGGAGAAGGTGCGTGCCGCTGTCGCTGTGGACTTCGACGTAATCGCCGCTCGCGGAGATGTGCTGAATCGTGCGCACGTCGATCGGCACGATGCCGTCGCGTTCTCTTGCGAAGAGGCGACGCAGCGGTGCTGCAAATGCCGCACTCGCACGCTCGGACGCAACGACGGGACTCTGCAACCGGCGACGCACGCGTTCGAGCGCGGATTGAAAACGCTGTCGCCCGAATGGCTTGAGCAGGTAGTCGAGCGCGCCGAGCTCGAACGCGGCGAGCGCGTGCTGATCGTACGCGGTCGTGAACACGACCTCGGGACGCGTGCGGATGCGCTGCAGGACTTCGAGTCCCGAGGCTTCGGGGAGGGAGATGTCGAGAACGACGAGAGCGGGATCGAGTGCATCGATCACGCGAATGGCTTCCGCACCATCCGCGGCCTCGCCGACGAGCGTCAGCCAATCGAGCTCGCCCGCGTATTCGCGAAGACTCGCGCGCGCATGCGGCTCGTCCTCCACGATCACCACGCGCACAGTCATCGCCGCACCTCGACAGGCAAGACCAGCTCTGCGGACGTGCCGCCATCGACGCTGCGCAGCGTCAGCGTCGCAGCGTTTCCATACAGCGCGGCGAGCCGTTCCTGCAGCAGTCGCAATCCCATGCCTGCGCCTTCATCGTTGCGCGGCGCATCGCCGACCACTTCATCGCGCACCGACACACGCAGCTGTCCATTCACCTGCTCCGCGCGAATGTGCAGCAAACCGCCCGCGGCACGCGGGGCGATCGCATGACGAATCGCATTCTCCGCGAGGATCTGCATTGCGAAGGTCGGCACGAGCACATCGAGTGTCGCCGGTGGAAGGTCGATGACTACGCGCAGGCGATCGCCGAGGCGGAGTTGTTCGATGGCGAGGTAGCTCTCGACGAATGCACGCTCCTCGCGCATCGGAATCTCATCGATGCCGTCGCGATGCACGCGCAGGCTGTAGCGCAGCAGATCACCGAGTTGCTCCAGCGCGCTTTCCGCGATCGCGGGCTCGCGGCGCACGAGTCCGACGATGGCGTGAAACGCATTCATGATGAAGTGCGGATGGAGCTGGCTGCGCATCGCTTCGAGCGACGCGCGTGTCCGCAACGCTTCCGCTTTCGCGGTACGCTCCGCAAGCTCGCGCGCATGCGCGATGCCTGCGAGCGTGCAATAGAGCAGCAGATCGATGAGCAGCCGAAAGGGAACGATGCGGTAGTGAATGTTCACCGTCAGCTCGCGCGTGAAGAGCAGCGAGTCGATCGCAATCAGCGCGACCCAGCCTGCGGTGGAAAGGACGAGAAACGCGATGAGCCTTCCGAGATGGGCCGGCCATCGCACGACCGCAGGCAGCCGCAGAATCGCCAGTCCGAGGAGCGCGGCGGGGAGCAGATTGGCGACCGCGTTACGTGCGGCGAGCGAGGGCGGAATCTGATTCGCAACCAGCGCGGCCATGTAGATCGCCATCAGTGCGATCCATGCGGCCGGATAGATCCAGAGACTGCGACGCATCAATGCACCGCTCGCCGTCTCGGCGGCATCACGACAGTTCCAACCGCGAACACCGGCGTCTGACTCCAGATCGTTTTGTTTCCAGCTGCGTCTTCGAGCTCGATGCGCAGGTCGATGAAGGCCGCGGTTGTCGTCGCGGTTGCGAGGTCGACGCGATAGAGATCGCCGGACGGGATGTGGCCGAGCGTCGCTTGTGATCCGTTGTCGGCGCCTTCGATCACGACTGCCAGCGGAATCCACGCGAGTGTTCCGTGCACGCGATACGAAACGCGCGTGCGTTCCGGACGCATCGCGCGCGAGGTGTAGTCGTTCGCGACGTCGAGATCCGCAGCCGAGAAACGCAGCACGCCCGCTTCGTCGACGTCGAGACGCTCAGCGATGTCGCCGTTCGCATCGAGCACGCGCAACGACGTGAACGTCGGTGCGACGAGATCGTTCGTCTGCGTTCCGTACGTGATGTCGAGCTCTCCGCGCAAGACGTTGTTCCCCGCGACGTAGCGATACCTCGGCGCGATCTGCGGCTGCTCGTTCGTCCCGTGCGCGACGAGAGCTCCCGCTGCATCGAAGAGCGACCAATGCTTCTCCGCGACGCGGCTTTCGCCAAACGCACCAACGTATGTCGCCAGGCCGAATGGATGGGCGGCACCGCGGCCGATCGCGATCTCGCTGCCGTTCGCCGCGCGATGCGCGGATGGCGCGACGGTCCGTTCCGCCGAGCTCACGATGCCATCCTCGGTCGCACGCAACAACGCGAGCGAATCGCGCTCGCCCGCGAACGAGATCGCGGCAAACGCATCGCTGACGGTGCGCGAGGTCAGGTAGACATCCATTGTCTCGTTGGCCGTGAGGCCATTTCCGAAGACGATCGTCGACAGAAAATTGCCGCTTCGATAGGCGACCTGCGGCGTCGCGCGTACCGCTCGCGGCGAAGTCCACCGGAGCCGCGCGTGCTGGTACGCGGTCTCCGTCAGCACGCCGCCAGCGCCGCTCAATTCAGGATGCATCGCGACGACCGCCTGCGACGGCGCGACCCATGCCTCGAGCGGCGCGAAATGCACGCGGGACGAGTGCGGCGAAAGATGAATGTCGCGCACGCTGCCGAGGGTGACGAGGTCGCTGCCGATTGCGGAGTTGGCGAGCGTCATCCACACCTTCACCTCGTGGCCTTCGAGCGTATGCAGCGGAACGCCTTCACCGTTGCGCGCATCGAGCGTGAACGTGCGCGATGCATCGGCCGCACGCAACTCCACGCGGGCATCATCATCCACGCGCACTCCTTCGGCGATGACGAGGCGCGCATCGTCCGAGACCACCATGAAATCCCACCTCTCGCCGGGAGCCATGTACATCTCCATCGCGCCCGGCGCGTAGTGATACGGCAGCCGCGTTCGCGTCGCCGACGAGACGAAGAGCGAGTCGATCGTGCCGTCGTACGTCACCGTCGCGCGCGCCGTGCGCACCAGGCCCCACGGCACCGCGACGTTGCCCGCGGCGCTCTGCAAGCGGATCGCCCCGCCGGTGAGCGTGTCGGCCGGAAACGGCAGCTCGCCATTGTTCGTCCTGAGGCGAACGCTCACACTGCGCGACTCGCCCGGCACCAGCGAGAACGTCGAAGGCGTGATCGTGATCGTCGCGCCGGCCGGTGTTCCGAGCGCGATCGCGGTGAACGCAGCCGGGACCTGCGAACGATACGTGATCGTGAACGTGCGCGTCGCATCGAACGTACCGCTCTTCGCGCCGTTGACGCCGAAGCTCAATCCCGATGCGTCGACGAAGAACTTTGCCTCATGCGCGGCCTGCGCGTCGACGAACCCCGCACCTCGCGCGAGCGGCGGCGAAGTCATCGCGCGCGTCGTCGAGACCAGCGCCGCCTTCACATCGGCCGGCGTCCAGTCGGGATGCAACTCCAGCAGCAACGCCGCCACGCCCGCAACGTGCGGCGACGACATCGATGTGCCGCTCTTCGTCGTCAACCCGCCACCGCGCGCCGTCGAGACGACGTTCTCTCCGAGAGCGGCGATGTCGGGTTTGAACGCGAGCGTGCCTGGCGTTGGACCGCGCGACGTTTCGCGGATGACTTCGAGCTCGGTGATCGCATTGGCAACCGCGATCGAGGTCGGCGCAACTGCCGGCGCCTGTATCTGCGCGGGCGTCCGCGCGATGTTGCCCGCGGCTGCAACGACGACGATGCCGGCCGCCGTCGCGCGGTCGACCGCTCGCGCTGTGATGCTGTCCGACCCCGCTTCCCAGCCGAGGCTCAGATTCACGACGTCGACGTGATCGGAAGGATCGCCATCGCCGTTCGGATCCATCGCGCGCTCGAGCGCGGCCACGACCGACGATTCCTTTCCGTCGCCGTCGTGATGCACGACTTTGTAGATCAGCAACGTGGCGTCGGGGGCGACGCCAACGATGTCCGCGCCATTCGCCGCAATGATCCCCGCCACGTGCGTCCCATGCCCATCCACATCCTCGGGGATCGGATCGTTCTGCGCAAAGTCATAGCCGCCGGCAAAGCGCAGCGCGGGATGCGTGGCGTCGATGCCCGAATCGATGATCGCGACGACAATTCCTGCACCGCGCGCCGGCAATGCCGAAGCATGAACGCGAGCACGCGCGTCAACGATGTCCGTCGCCACAACGTCGTTCACCGTCGGCTCGAAGCGGGCGATGGCATGGTCCCGATGCACCGCGACGACAGACGGAAGTTTGCGGATCTCCTCCGCTTCTTTGGTCGAAAGCTCGACCACCACTCCGTTGAACGCGAGCGAATACTGGTGTACGACCTTCGTCGCGAGCTCGCTTCGGAATCGCGCAGGCGCGTCATCGCGCAGCTCTACGAACCAGGTTGCCGCACTCGCCGGCAGGGCGAGAGCCAGAATCAACAACGAACGCCACATAGCGAGTCCTCGAAACCGCGCTCACCGATGGACGATTGCATCGATGGCCGCGAACAGTTGCTCGGACGTATACGGCTTGGACAGATATCCGTTGCATTGCATGGCCTCGAGTCGCTCGCGGTCGCCGTCCGTCGGCGCGCCGCTGGTGACGAGGACGGGGATGGCGGGATCGTGCCGGCGCAGCACTTTCGTCGTTTCGAAACCGTCCATGAGTGGCATGTGCACGTCGGTGATGACCAGTGCGATGGAGCCGGGCGGCTCGTTGCGGACGAGATGCGCGGCTTCCACGCCGTCCGACGCGGTCAGCACCCGATAGCCGTACGTTTCGAGCGTCACGCGCGCGATGTGTACGACTGCCTGTTCGTCATCGATGATGAGCACGCACTCGCCCTGGCCACCGACGATGGCCGGCGTCGCATCGAGTTGCGGCGCTCTCACTTCCTGGCGGAACGCGGGCAGATGGATGACGAAATCGGTGCCCTTGCCGATCTCGCTCGCGACGCGAATGAAGCCGCGATGATCGCGGACGATCGAATAGACGGTAGACAGGCCGAGACCCGTGCCTTTGCCGATGTCTTTCGTCGTGAAGAACGGCTCGAAGATCTTCTCCTGAATCTCCGGGGGCATGCCGGTGCCGCTGTCCGAAACAAGCAGCACGACATACTCGCCGGGCTCGCATCCGGAATAGGCGCGAACGTCGCTCGCGCTGAGGTGCACCGTCATCGTCGAGATCGTCAGGCGTCCGCCGTGCGGCATCGCATCGCACGCGTTGACGCAGAGGTTCATCAGGATCTGATGCAGTTGCGTCGCGTTGCCGAGGACGGGAGGCATGTCGCGCGGGACGTCGACGCGCAGCTCAATGGTGCGGGGAAAGGTCTCGCGAATGAACGACTCCATCTCCGCGACGACGTCCGGCAGGTACTGCGGCTCGAAGTCGTGCTCGGATCCGCGCGCGAAGGTCAGGACCTGTTTGACGATCTCCTTTCCGCGTTTCGTGCTCGTCGCAAGCGACTCGATCATCGCCAGCAGCCTCGGATCCGTCACCCGTCGCCGCAGCACATCGACGGAGAGCAGGATCGGTGCGAGCACGTTGTTCAAGTCGTGCGCGATGCCGCTGGCGAGCGTGCCGATGCTTTCGAGCCGCTGCGTGCGACGGAGCTGCTCTTCGAGTTTCTTGCGCTCGGTGATGTCTTCCGCGATTCCGGCGACGCGATAGACGCGTCCTGACGCGTCCTGAATCGGAAAGCCGCGATCCCAGATCCAGCGCACGTCGCCATCGGGCCGGACGATGCGGTACTCGAGCTCGAATCCTTTCGCCTGATCGCGCTCGATGATTGCGAGAACGCGGGCGCGATCATCCGGATGAATCGCCTGCGTGAACGACAACGGGTCCTGATAGGCGCTCTCGCGCGTCCGGCCATAGACGCTCTCGTACGCGGGGCTGATGTAGAGCGTTTCGCTGGAATCGACCGCGACCATCCAGAAGACTTCGCGGATGTGCTCTGTCAATTCGCGGAAGCGACCTTCGCTCTCGCGTAACGCCGTCGACGCGCTCCGGCGATCGATCGCCGTACGCAGCATGTCCGCCAGCGTATGGAGCAGCGTGAGCTCCTCGGCCACGAACGGTTCGCCTTCATCGGCGATCGGTTCGCCGGTGTACGCGATCTCGATGCAGCCTGTCGTGCCGTCGGACGTGGTCAGGTCAGCGCGCAGCATCGACCCGGTGTGGTCGAAGCCCGGCGTCGCGGCTTCGTGTTTGCCCAGGGAGATGTGGGCGGAGGTCGAGTCGGGATATTGAAACGCGGGAGGAAGCAGGGCAACGACGTCGCGCAGGATCGTGTCGACGTCGTCGTGATCGCGCTGCAAAACTCGCGCGGCCTCGTGCAGTGCGGTCAGTTCCTTCACGCGCTCGCCGAGGGTGTTCAGAAGGATGCGACTCGCTTCTTCGTTTTGCTTGCGCGCGGTGATGTCTTCGACCATGCCGATGGCGAAGCGGATGATGCCGTCCGGCTGCTTCACGACCGAGACGGTCAGCTGTCCCCATAGCGTTCCGCCGTTGCTGCGGATGTAGCGCTTCTCGATCTCGTAGAGATCGCGCTCGCCGGCGAGGAGCGATCGATAGAGCTCCAGATCGAGCGCAACGTCGTCGGGATGCGTGAGCTCCGCGAATCCCATTCGTGACAGGTCGTGGTGTGAATAGCCGAGCAGCCGCACCAGCGCGGGATTGGATCGCACGAAGCGGCCATCGGCAGCGACGAGCGCCATGCCGATGGCGGCATGCTCGAACATCACCCGGAACTGCTCTTCGCTTTCTTCGAGCGCGTCCTGCGCGGTGCGGCGCTGGGAACGCTCGTCCCGCATCGCGCGATGGACGAGGACGACCGCGAGCGCCGCGAACAACGAATGCGCGAGCCAGTACGCGTAAGGATTCTGCGCGGACTCGCGCGTCGGCAGGAGCGCGTTCGACTCCGCGTACGCCAGCGCGAGCTCGGTCGCACTGGAGACCACCGCGACGACGATCGCCGCGCGCGTTCCCATCAGCAGCCGCGTGCCGATGATCGCGACGAGGAACCCCGATGCCGCGGGTGCGAGCGTGCCGCCGCCGGTCAACGCGAGCGTCGTGACGATGATCCAGAACACGCCGACGAGCGTCACGCTCGCCAGCCGCGTTCGCCCGCGTCTGACGAGAATCAGACAGAGCAGGCTCGAGGCAAGCATCGAGCCGACCGCGGCCGCCCATCGAGACATCACCGCCGCCGGCATGAAGATCAGCACGACGAGCAGCGCGACCGCTTCGACGATCATCACCGACCAGAGGATGGTTTGCAGAAGCCCGGCGTCGCGGGAGCGCTCCGGATCTTCGAGGGTCGGGGGAATGCGTGTCATACAGGACCGCGAGCCGACCATCATTGCATTCGGCCGGAAGTCCGGCAATAGCGCGATTGCTCACACGTTCGGGGTGGGGGGCTTCGCGCGTGAATGAGTCGCAGAGTCTCAAAGTCGCAGAGTCTCAGAGACCCGCCCGCCCGTCCGCGCAGTGTGGCAGAACATCTCTGCGACTCTGCGACTGTCGCGGCAAGGGCGGCGACCTTCACCCTTCCGGGCATTTTGTTCTCCGGCGCTATCATATTGCTAGCACTGGAGGGCGAGCATGGCAAAGGTACTGATCCGAGATGTCGATGACCGCACGCTCGTCCGGCTGAAACAACGCGCGGCCCGGAACAAGCGTTCGCTGCAGTCCGAGTTGCTCGCGATCGTGGAGCGCGCTGCGGCCGTGGGTGTCGTGGAGAGCCGGGCGGTCGCGGCTCGCATCCGCCGGAAATTGAGCGGGCGTGAACACTCCGACAGCACCAGCCTGGTGGCGGAAGACCGGCGTCGATGACGGCATATGTCATCGACGCCAGCGTGGCGATGAAGTGGTTCGTGCCCGAGATTCATTCAGCGGCGGCAGCGCAGCTTCTCGATCCGGACCTCATCCTCTGCGCTCCCGATCTCATCATTCCGGAGTTCGGAAACACTCTCTGGAAGAAGACTCGTCGCGGTGAAGTGTCGCGTGCGGAAGCACAGGAGATCCTCAACGCATTCGAGAACCTGCCGCTCGAGATCTATCAGTCGACGACATTGCTGGCGCCGGCTTTCTCTCTCTCGCTATCACTCGATCGCACGGTTTACGGCAGTCTCTATCTCGCGCTGGCCGTCGCGCAGGATTGCGCTCTCATCACCGCCGATCAGAAGTTCCACGCCGCCGCGGCGGCGAGCCCGTTCGCGAAACACATCCGATGGATCGGGCACGAACCAATCTCAGTGAACTGACGCCATCACCAACTCCTCCCGCATCATCTTCTCCAGAGTCTCGAGCCCCGCGCGCGTCCCTTCTTCGCGATCCGAGACGTCGTCCCACCCGTCGAGAAATGCGCCCTGCTCGGTGAAGATCATCCGCGTGCCTTCGCCGGCCGGCTCGAACTGCACCGTCGCGAGCGAGACGGAGATGCGTTTCTCGCCGATGTGCATCGCATAGCTGTAGATGATTCGTTCGTCGGCGACGATGTCGTGATAGCGCGCGTCGAAGCGATGCGTCTCGGCGCCCGGAGGCGTCATGTTGACGCGCTCACTTCCGCCGACGCGGAAGTCGAGCTCGTGCAGCTCGGCTTTCCAGTCCTCGTGACATGCGAACCAGCGCGTTTTCGCGGCGAGATCCGCCCACGCATGAAACACGCGTGACGGCGATGCGGGATAGATGCGCTCGATGACGAATGTGGCGTGGGTAGTGGATCGTTCGGTCATGGTTTTTTCTTCTCCGTTTCCCTGAGATAGTCGCCGAGCCGGTCGAGCGTGCGCTCCATGCTTGTGCGGCGTTTGAAGAGCCACTGTTCAGCTTTCCTGAGTGCGGCGTCGTCGACTTTGCACGTACGCACACGGCCGACTTTCTCCGACACGACCAGCCCGCTCGTCTCCAGCACGGCGAGGTGCTGCATGACCGCGGGAAGCGTCATTTCGAGCGGCGCGGCCAGTTCGGTGACCGAGGCCGGTCCGCGCGTCAGACGTTCGACGATCACCCGTCGCGTTGGATCGGCGAGTGCATGAAATACGAGATCGAGCGTGACGGATTGGTTAAGCACTCACTTAAGTATCAGGGTTGAGTTTGCACGTGTCAAGCAGCCGATGTACGTTGAATGAAATGTTCAACTGGCTCACTCCCTACGCCCCGCACATCCTCGGCATCCTTCGCATCCTCTTCGGCATCATGATGGCCTCGCACGGGGCGCAGAAGCTCTTCGGTACGTTCGGCGCGATGCCGGCCGGCGTCCCCGGCTACATCATCTGGCTCGTCGGCCCCATCGAGTTCTTCGGCGGCCTGCTCATCGCCCTCGGCCTCATTACACGGCTCGCGGCGTTCCTGATGAGCGGTCTCATGGCCGTCGCGTACTTCAAAGGTCACGCACCCGGTGGCTTCTTTCCGAAGGTCAACGGCGGCGAGCTCGCGGTCATCTACTGCTGGGTTTCGCTCTATCTGGCCGCACAGGGACCAGGCAGGTTCGCGATCGACAACCTGATTCGCCGCAGGAAGACCTAGCGGCGCAATACTTCGCCGAGGGTGCGGCAGGCCGCGAGAATCCGTCGCTCGCTCGCGCCGCCGAACCCGAGGACGAGACCGCTGCGCGGGTGCTCGCCGAAGTAGCACGTCGACAGCGCCGTGGCTTCCACGCCACGGCGCGCCGCCTCGGCGACCACCGCGTGATCATCAACACCCTCCGGCAGAAACGCGGAGACGTGCAATCCCGCGTCGCTGTTGTGCGGGACGAGGCCGCCGGCATGCTCGCGCAATCCACGCACCAGCGCGTCGCGGCGCTTCTCGTACAGCGCGCGCATGCGGCGCAGGTGACGCCCGAAATGTCCCTCACGCAGAAACTCCGCGAGCACAGCCTGTTCGAGCACGGGCGAGAAGAGATCGATCGATTCGCGGTGCCGCGTGAAGTCGTCGATCAGCTCGCGCGGCACGACGAGGTAGCCCAGGCGGAGCGAGGGGAACAGGACCTTGCTGAACGTGCCGATGTAGATGACGCGCGACGCCGTGTCGATGCCCTGCAGCGCGCCGAGAGGCCGGCTGGCGTAGCGATACTCGCTGTCGTAGTCATCTTCGATGATCCACGCGCCGGTGCGCCGCGCCCACTCGAGCAACGCCAGGCGACGCGAGACCGTCATCGAAACGCCGAGCGGATATTGATGCGATGGCGTGACGTAGACGGCGCGGACTTTTCGGCCCTTCGCGGCGAGTGCTTCGACGTCGATGCCTTCATCGTCGACACGCACGGGCACGATGCGCGCTCCGCCGCGCGCCAGCGCCGCGTGTGCGCCGGGATAGCCGGGCTCCTCGATGCAGACCGTGCTGCCCGGTCCGAGGAGGGAGAGTGCGGTGATCTGCAACGCGAGTTGCGAGCCGGAGACGATCAGCACCTGATCGGCGTCACAACGAACGGCGCGTGCGGTGCGCAGATAGTCCGCTACCGCTTCGCGCAACGGGACGTAACCCGCGGGATCGCCGTACGCCATCTGCTCGACCGTGAGCTGCTTGGCGTGCTTCGTCACGAGCCGCGACCAGAGTCGCACCGGAAATTTGTCGAGCGCGGGGAGGCTGACGCGCAACGGTGCGAGCCGCGCGCGATCCAATACGCGATCCAGCACGCGAATCGGACGACGCGCCTCGCGCGGCGCGTCGGCGGCGACCTGCGCGAGCTCGTCGGGAATCGAGTCCTTCACGTACGTTCCCGATCCGGCGCGTCCTTCGATGTAACCCTCGTGCAGCAGCTGCTCGAACGCGTAGACGGCAGGCAGGCGCGAGATACCGAGCTCGGTAGCGAGAGCGCGCGTCGAAGGCAAGCGTTCTCCCGGTCGTAGCTGGCCAGTGAGGATCGCGTTGCGATAGCCGTCGTAGATCTGCTGGTAGAACGGTGTGGCGGAGCGGCGGTCGAACGCGAAAGTGGTCATGGCGAGATTCCGCGTGATGGTCATCGCGAGAGTACCACTGGCTGCATAGGATGCGCGCCATGAGCAATCGCGATTTCGACTTCCTGTTCGGCAGCTGGACCATCCGCAATCGCCGCCTCAAGGATCCGCTGACCGGATCGACGGAGTGGGTCGAGTTCGACTCGACGTGCGTCGCGCGTCCGGTATGGGGCGGAACAGCGAACATGGACGAGTACGTCGCGCTCGACAGTCCGCTGGGCGAGATCTACGGCGTGACGATTCGTCTCTACAACGAGCAGTCGCGGCAGTGGTCGATCTACTGGGGGAATCGCAAGTACGGCAAGCTCGACGCCCCGATGACCGGCGCGTGGAGTAATGGACGAGGCGAGTTCTACGACCAGGAGTTGTTCCGCGACCGCATGATCTACGTGCGGTTTCTCTGGACGAACGATTCGCCCGACAGCGCGCGATGGGAACAGTCGTTCTCCGAGGATGGCGGCACGACGTGGGAGACGAACTGGGTGATGGAGTTCATGAGGACCGCATGAACGAAGTATTCGAGCTTCGTCAGTACACGATGCACCCCGGCAAACTCGACACGCTCCTGGAGCTGTTCGAGCGCGAGTTCATCGCCGCGCAGGAAGCAGCCGGCATGCGCGTCAATGGCTACTTCCTCGACGCCGACGATCCCGATCGTTTCGTCTGGTTCCGCAGCTTCCCCGACATGGTGTGCCGCAAGGAAGCGCTGACGCGGTTCTACAGCGGGGAGGTGTGGCTGGCGAATCGCGACACCGCAAACGCGACGATGATCGATTCCGACGACGTGTTGTTGCTGCGCCTCGCGGATGGCTTTTCGGAGTTGCGTTTGCCATCGGGGAGATTCGCCGTGACGGTGTTGTCGTCCGACGCGAGCATCGCAACGCAACCGTTGACGCTGCTGCAGACGGAACCACGCGAGAACGACTATCCGAGGTTGCCGGTACGAAACGAGAACGTGCTCGTGGCGATCACGAGCGAGGCGATGCCGCACCATCAGCGTGGCGTCGTGCAGCGGCTGACGCTAAAGCGCTAAACGCTGTCACTTGCCGCCATTGCGCTGTCATCCCGAGCGGAGCGAGGGACCTGTGCGGGCGGGGCGGCAGGCACCTGCTTCGTGCCCCGCCCGCACAGGTCCCTCGCTCACGCTCGGGATGACAGAGGCGCCATATCCCGACACCGAGGTGTCACGCTGCACGCACAGGCCTTCGCGGCCGCCACGCCTATATTGATCGTCTGCAAAGGAGACGATCATGAAGAAAATCCTCACGGTTCTCGCGGCTGTGGCCTTCGTCGTGAACGCGCGCACGAGCACACCCGTCACGGCACCGCTGCTCGCGACGACGGCGCTCGCCGCGCCCGATCTGAAAGCCGCCGAAACGCTCGCCTTCGGTCCGGACAACGTCCTGTTCATCGGCGACTCGCAGAGCGCGTCCGTCTTCGCCGTCGACGTGAAGGACACGGCAAAAGACACGGCCAGCGAGCCCCTCAACGTCCCCGGCATCGACGCAAAAATCGCCAGTCTCCTCGGCACCACGGCGGACGCGATCGTCATCAACGATCTCGCCGTGCATCCCGCATCGCAGAACGTCTACCTCGCCGTCTCGCGCGGACGCGGCAACGACGCGCGTCCCGTGCTGCTGCGCGTGACGCGGAAGGGCGAGTTCCAGGAGGTCGCGCTCGCGGGCGTGCCGTTCTCGAAAGTCAGCATCGCCAACGCTCCCGAGCCGGGTTCGAAAACGACATGGGGTGCCGACAAGCGCCGCATGACCATCACCGACCTCGCGTTCGTCGATGGCGAGTTGCTGATCGCCGGCCTGTCGAACACCGAGTTCGCGTCGACGCTGCGCCGCGCCGCGTATCCGTTCAAGGATGCGCTGGCGATCAACACGCTCGAGATCTACCACACGTCGCACGACAGGTACGAGACGTACTCGCCGATCGAGTCGTTCCTCCCGCTCACGATCAGCGGCCGCCCAAGCCTGCTGGCCGGTTACGGTTGCGCGCCGATCGCGTCGTTCGCGCTCGCCGATCTCAAGACCAAGCAGCACCTGCGTGGCACGACCCTCGCGGAGCTCGGCGGCGGCAATCGTCCGCTGGACATGGTCTCGTTCACAAAGGAAGGGCAACGCCGCGTGCTCATCGCGAACAGCAACCGCACGCTGATGAGCATGAGCGCGACAGATATCGAGAAAGCCAAACCGATGACCACGGCTGTCGACGCCGCGTACGTGAGCGCGGGTGTGCCGTATGTCTCGATCGCGCAGGTCGGGATCACGCAGCTCGACAATCTCAATGACGGGTTCGTGGTCGTCGTGCAGCGCGACATCGACGACGGCACGCTGAATCTCGCCTCGCTGTCGAAGAAATGGCTGTAGGGGCGATGCGGGCTCTGATCGTTCTGGCGATTGCGTTGTTCGGATGCGCGGAGACGCGCGCGCCGAAGATCGCGTTGAATCCCGACGCCGGCACGATCGAAGTCTCAGGGCTGCGTGCGCAGGAGCTCGAACGTTTGCGGCAATCGAAGCCGGAGTGGACGCGGATCTTCACCGTCCGCTCCGGCTCGACCATCGACGCGAACACGCCGTCGATGCTCGGCTCGTATGAAGTCGCGAAGGACGCGGTCGTGTTTCATCCGCGATTTCCGCTCGTCGCCGGCCTGCCGTATCACGTGCGTTTTCAGGATCTCGAAACGACCGTCGTGCTGCCAAAAGCACCGACCC
>DASYLL010000301.1:0-26875 GCA_036009605.1 Thermoanaerobaculia bacterium
GGAATGATCGAGTACCACCGCAACCTGCTCGCCGACGAGCTCCGCACGAACGCATATCGCAAGGCCATCCAGCGCACCGTGAAAAAGGGCGACGTCGTCCTCGACATCGGCTGCGGCTCCGGCATCCTCTCGTTCTTCGCATGCGAGGCCGGCGCGTCGAAGGTCTACGCGATCGATCGCGGCGGCATGGCCGGCGTCGCACAGTTCCTCACCCGTCACCTCGGATTCGAAGACCGCATCACCGTGCTGCGCGATGAATCGACGAGCGTCGAGATCTCCGAACGCGCCGACGTCGTCATCACGGAAACAATGGGCGTTCTCGGACTCGACGAGAACATCCTCGGCTCGATCATCGACGCACGCACGCGTCTCCTCCGACCCGGCGCCGCGGTCGTACCGCAACAGTTGAAGTTGATGATCGTGCCCGGAGAGCTCCCGGAATTTCACGAAAAACATGTCGCGTGGTGGAACGAGAAGCGCTACGGATTCGATCTCAGCCCGTTGCGTGTGTTCGCATCGAACTCGATCCTCTTCATCAATCTCGCGGACGATGCCTATCTCGCGAAGCCCGCATCGATCATCGATCTCGATCTCACGACCGCGACTTCGACGCTCGCGCGTGGCCGCATGCAGTTCACTGCAAAGCGCAGCGCGACCGTGCACGGATTCGGATTGTGGTTCGTGACGACGCTCGTCGACGGCATCACGATCACGAACATCGATCCCGGCGGCACGCACTGGGGACAGGGCTTTCTGCCGCTCGAATATCCGATCGACGTCGCGCGCGGCGCGAACATCGAAGTCGATCTCGAGACCGACGACGGCAGGACGTGGCGATGGCGCGGCAAGGCCGGTCGCGAGGAGTTCGATCAGACCACGCTCTTCGCTTCCGTGCCGTTCGGATGACGCGATCGTCATGCGCCGATGACACGTGTACGCAAAATCCCCGCGAAATCCCCCGATTTCTCAGGCGCGCCGACCGCATAGAATCCACGCCGGAGGTTTCACACATGCGTCGCGCATTTCTTCTCATCGTCCTGCTCACGGCAACGACCGCAGTCCTGGCGCAGGAGCGCCGCGGCAACGGGGACTGGGTGCCGTCGAATCAGAAAGGGTGCATCGGCGGGAGCTCGTGTCCCGAGCGCCGGCTGCGGGTGGAACTGCAGGACAAGCCGGTTCTCGCGGTTCGCTTCCGCGCACACGATCAGATCGGCACCAAGGCCGACGGCGCATTGCGCGTCAAGATCGACGGCAACACCGTCAACGGCCACATCGACATTCCGCGCAAGGGCGAGGTCTTCACGATCGACGTCGAAGAGCTGACCGGCCGCTATCTCGTGCTCGAAGCGGCGAGCGATGACGAAGTCGAGATCAGCGACATCGCCATCCTCTATTCACGCGACCGTCAGCGCGTTCCGCCGCGCGACCGCGACTGGGATCGTCCCACTCCCCGCCCCAGCCAGCCTTCGGGCGGCGACTGGCGCACGTATCCCCGCTCTGGCGGTTGCATCGGCGGCGATGAGTGCCGCAAGAACGGTAAGCGCATCACCATCGCTCTCGAAGAAGCGGCGGTTCTCGGCATCCGCTTCTATGCGAAGGACGACATCGGCCAGCGCGCCGACGGCAAGCTCTCCGTGAGCATCGACGACACGCAGGTCGGCTTCCGCATCGACGTGCAGCGCGCCGGAAAACGCCACGAGCTCGACGTCGACAACCTGTTCGGCCGCAAGCTGATCATCGAAGCGGCGAGTGATGACGAAGTCGACGTCAGCGACATTCAGGTGCTCTACGGACGTCGTGGTCGCCCGGGTGGTGGCAGCGGCAGCGGCAGCACTGGTGGCGGCTGGGGCGGGCGCCGCGAGATCACGCACGAAGGAGGCTGCATCGGCGGCTCCGAGTGCGGCGGCAAGCGTTCGCAGATTCGCATCCGTCTCGACGGACGCCCGGTCGAATCGCTCCGCTTCTACGCGCGCGACGACATCGGCACGAAGGCCGGCGGCGAGCTGCGCATCCGCATCGACGACGAGGTGATCGAGTACGCGCTCGACATCCCGCGCGAAGGAAAGACGTTCACGATCGACGGCAACAACATCGCCGGCGACTATCTGATCTTCGAGCCCGCGGAAGACGACGAGGTCGCGATCAAAGACGTGCGCGTGTTGTTCCAGCAAGGCGATTCACACTGAAAAGACTCCGGACCAGGTTTGGAGTGCGGCAGCACTCCAAACCCGGCGACACTACCTATGGTGAAATGACGCGGTGAGCTTCCGGCCGTTCTGCGTCCTCGCGATCGCGCTTCTCTTCGCATGCCGCGGGTCGGAACGCGTCGCGCCAGTCGCGGCGAGCGAGCCGGCGCGCGACATCATCCTCATCACGATCGATACGTGGCGCGCCGATGCCGCCGGCTTCGCAGGAAACGCGCGTGTCAAAACACCCTTTCTCGACGGATTAGCGCGACGCGGCGTCGTCTTCTCGAACGCGCACGCGCACAACGTCGTCACGCTTCCTTCGCACACGAACATTCTCACGGGGCTGAATCCGTATGAGCACGGCGTGCGCGAAAACGCGGGCTACGTTCTCGATGACAAGGTCGACACGCTCGCGGAGCGTCTGCGCGCGGCCGGCTACACGACAGGCGCATTCGTTGCCGCGTTCCCGCTCGACGCGCGATTCAATCTCGATCAGGGCTTCGACCACTACGACGACAACTACGGCAAGGGCAGCATCACCTCGACCTTCGCGCTGCAGGAGCGCGGCGCCGACGCAGTGCTCGATTCCGCGGCACGATGGTGGCGCGAACGCGAAGGTCAGAAGCGCTTCGCGTGGATTCATCTGTTCGATCCGCACGCGCCATACACACCAAAGGCGCCCTTCGACGCCGAGTACCGCGATCGTCCATACCTCGGAGAAGTCGCCGCAGTCGACGATGCGCTGGCGCGCCAGCTCGGACCGCTGATCACCGGTAACACGATGGTCGTGATCACGGCCGATCACGGCGAAGCGCTCGGCGATCATGGTGAGTTGACGCACGGGCTGTTCGCGTACGAGTCCACGCTGAAAGTGCCGCTCGTCGTCGTCGCACCGGGACTGACGTCGCGGACAGAGAAAGCGTTCGTGCGACACATCGACATTGCGCCGACGATTCTCGCGGCCGCGCGAGTCGAAGCCGCGCTTCCCGGTCAATCGCTGCTCGGATCCGTGAAGCAATCCGACACCTACTTCGAATCACTGTCGACGTCGCTGAATCGCGGATGGGCTCCGCTCACCGGCTTGATTCAGGGCGATCTGAAGTTCATCGACCTGCCGCTTTCCGAGCTCTACGATCTCGAAAAGGATCCCGCGGAGTTGAAGAACCTCGTGTCGGATCAAAGACGTGCGGCCACCGCCGCGCGCACCGCGTTGCGCGCCGTGCAGGTCGATCCAGGCGAGGGCCGCAGCGTTTCCTCCGAGGAGGCTGCACGCTTGCGAAGCCTCGGCTACTTCACCGGCTCGGCGTCCGCGCAGTTCACGGAAGCGGACGATCCGAAAAATCTCGTTCACGTCGATGCGATGTTGCATCAGATCATCGAGCATCAGCAGAGAGGCGACGCAGAGGAAGCGTTGCGCATCGCGCGTGAAGTCGTCCGTCTGCAACCGAAGATGGCGGCCGGTCAGGAACTGCTCGCGTTCGTGCTGCAGCAATCCGAGCGCATCCCGGAGTCGATCGCAGCGCTCGAGACGCTGGTGAGATCAGGACAGGCATCCGCGAGCTCGAAAACGCAACTTTCCAAACTGCTGACCGAGACAGGACGCGCGTCCGAGGCGTTGGCGTTGATCGCACCGATTGCGGCGGCGAGCTCCGATCCGGAAGTCTTCAATGCATACGGCATTGCGTTGTCCGAGGCGGGACGTCCGGCGGATGCGGCGACGCAGTTTCAGCGCGCCATCGCAGTCGATCCGAACAACGCACCCGCGTGGCAGAACCTCGGCATCGCGGCGCTGCGAATCGGCGATGCGCGATCGGCGGAACAGCATCTCAATCGCGCATTGCAGTTGAATCCGGCGCTGCCGCTGGCGCTCAATTCGCTCGGCGTCGTTTATGCGCAGCGCGGAGACATGAATCGCGCCCAGCAGATGTGGCGGCAAGCCTTTGCGAATGACCGGCGGCAATACGACGCGCTCTACAACCTCGCACTCGTGGCGCTGCGGAACGGCGATCGAGACGAGGCGCGGCGCGCGTTCACAGAGTTCGTCGAGATTGCGCCGCCGGCGCGATATGCGCGCGATATCGCGGCGGCGCGTGATGCGCTCCGCCGGATTCAGTGAAAAAGAAAACGCCCGCTGCCTCGATCGAGACAGCGGGCGCTCGTGACTACTATCGATTGACTACGGGTTGAACGTGAACTTGCCGCCGATGCGGTAAACGCGCGGCGCCTGCATCTCGGTGATGCGGAACGCGGTCGCGGTCGCCGACAGCAGACCGTTGCGCTGCAGCACCGTACGCTCGTTCGTGGCGTTGAAGATGTCTGCAGAGATGTTGATCGTCCCCACCTGGAAGACGTTGAAGTCTCTGCCGATGCGCAGGTCGAGCTGGTAGACGTTGTCGAAGCGGCGATCGCCGACTTCTTCGAGCGCAACCGTCGGAGCGCCACCGCGCGGGCTCGTGTTATTGAGGCTGCTGACAGTCGTGCGGAGCAGGTCGGGATAGCCCTGGCGATAGAGAAGGTTCGCGCCGATGTTGATTCCGAAAGGCGCTTCGTAGATTCCGCTCAGGTTCGCGTTGTACTTCGAACCGATGAAGACGTTACCAAACGCGCCGGAGCCCGCGGACTGCGGCGAAACCTGACCGCCGATGCAGTTCGGTGCGCCGCCGTAGACGGCCGCGCCGTTGACGATGCCGGTCGCCGGCAGACCCTTGGTCGGATTGGCGAAGGAGTTCGCACCGCAGTCTTCGGTGTAGTCGTTGTAGCTCGCGTTGAAGCGCATCATCCACTTGTTGCTCATGCGCTTCGTGGCGGTGAACTCGAGGCCGTTGTAGGTCTGCGTGTAGTCGTCACGATTCGTGATGACGCCAAACACCGGCGACGCGATGCCTGCCTTGAGCTGATAGACCTCTGTCTGGCCGGTCGTCACCGTGTGGCCGTTCGCGGTGAACGTGCCGCCGACAGTCCCCATGAGCTCGTAGTCGGCGCTCGTGTAGAAGTTGCCTGCGCCCTGCGTCTTCTCGAAGAGAACCGCCGGCAGATCGTTGTTGATGCGGTGGGTGAAGGTCAGACCGACCGCGAAGTCACCCGTGAGTTGATGCTCCGCACCGATCAGGAACTCATCGGTCGTGGGCGGATTCATGTCGTAGTCGATGCGGCGCGTCGAGGTGAGCGATGCCGGATTCGCGGGATTGATGCCCGTGAAGCTGCGCACCTTCTGCAGCTCGGTACGTTGAATCGTGTGGTCGCCGTTCGTGTCGATGCCGAGGAACGTGAACTGGCTGTTGCCGACGGGGCTGGAGCTGGAGATGGTCGAGCCGAGCTGGCTGACGTACCGGTTGAAGGCGGCACGCAGGAGCGTGTTTTTCCGCTCGCCGAGCGCATACGTGAGGCCGATGCGGGGCGAGACACTCTGCCAGTTCAGTTCCTCGTCCTGACCGGGGTAGGCGATTCCCGGAAGGCGCGTGCTCAACGAACCGTCCGTGCAGCTGGAGTTGAGCGACGTGA
This sequence comes from Thermoanaerobaculia bacterium, assembly GCA_036009605.1. GTDB lineage: Bacteria > Acidobacteriota > Thermoanaerobaculia > Gp7-AA8 > Gp7-AA8 > QHVT01. Next base: position 5,691 of record DASYLL010000301.1, read on the forward strand.
TGCAGGGAAGCGTGAGCGCGGAGTCGAGCACAGGGTTCGCGCCTACGTCCATCGCCTGGATCGCAGACGACTGGTCATCCCAGCGCAGACCTGCCTGCAGGGTCAGGTTGCTGCCCAGCAGGATCGTGTCGCCGATGTACAGCTCCTTGTATTCGCCCGAGTAGCTCGATTGCGGCGGCCGGATCAGCACCGCGACGCCACAGTCGCCGGTCAGGCCGTTGTTGGTGCAGAGCGCCGAGCCGAAACTGTAATCCCAGTAGCCGGAGGACGCGCCGGGATAGACGGAAGACGACGTCACCGGCGTGTCGCGGAAGCCGTAGCCGAATTTGAACTCGTTGTTGATGCCCGCGATGTCGGTGACGAACGAACCGTCGAGGCGCATCTGCTCCTGCGGACGATTGGTCGAATAGGTGTAGTAGTTGTCGTGCGCGACGTTGCCGGAGTCGAACCACAGCGACGGTGCATCGGGACCTTCACCGCCGTTGCCGAACAGGCCGAAGCCGCCTTTGACGTCGGACCACATGGCGCTCAGGTAGAGGTTCGAACCGAAGAGCTGCGTGTCCTCGAACTTGAGAACTTCCGTCGGGCCAGTCTGCGTCCACGCGGACTCGTACGGGCGCAGCGGCGAGAGATCACGCGCGTTGCGATATTTGTCGCCGTAGGTGTAGGCGGCGACGAAGTTGTTGCTCGGAATCGCCTGCAGATTCAGCTTCGCGTTCTTGTTGCGGAGAACGGTGTCGTCCGGAATGAAGAACGAGGGCCGCGGGAAAGGCATCGACTGCCAGGTCGAGATCTTCTGGTCGCCGCGCGCAAGCCAGAGCCAGGCACGGTCGCGCCAGATCGGACCACCCAGCTCGGCGCCGTAGTCGCGCACGTAGTTGACGCTGTTCGTGGCGGACAGGTAGCCGGCAGCTTCACCCGGCACGGTGGCTTCGGCCGATCCGCTGCCCGGTACGTAGAGATAGCGCGCCGTACCGTTGAACTCATTCGTACCGCGCTTGGTGACCATGTTCATCTGGACGCCGGCGGTCTGAATGCGAGGATCGGAGCCGCCCGTCGTGATCTGCATCTCTTCGAACGTGTCGAAGTCGTAATACGTCGGCGAAGAGCCGGTGGCTCCCATGTCGGTGATGTTCACACCGTCCACGTTCCACGTACCGTCGGCGCGCGGCGCGCCTTTCGAGACGTAGACCGACTGCTGACCGCTCTGCGTGCCGCCGGTGTTGATCCGGTCGACCATGACGCCGGGTGTGGCCTGGAGAATCATCCAGGGATCGCGCGCCGTCGGAAGCTCCTGCAGGAACTCGGAGTCCATCGTGGCTCCCGTGCCGCTCTTGCGAACGTCGAGGAGCGGCGCCGAGGCCGAGACCGTGATGGCTTCCGAGACCGAGGGACTGAGGACCATCTCGACATCGGCATTTGCGCCGACGCGAACGCCGATCCCGTTCCGCACCGCTGCGCCCATCCCCGAGAGCTCAGCGCGCAGCGAATAGGTACCGGGTGACAGATTCAGGAAGCGGAACCGCCCCTGCGCATCGGTCACTGTGGTTTGGGGGGCAGCCACTCCGGTGAGTGTGACCGTAGCCCCGGGAATGGCCGACCCATCCGAGCTCGTCGTCAAGCCGTAGATGTTCCCGGTCTGGAACTGGGCGCTGGCGGTCACTGCCACCAGCACTGAGAGGGCGACGATTACCGACGCCCGCAGCAAGAAAGTACCTAAACGCTCCATATCCCGCTCCTATCCGAAAGTTGAGTTTGGATTCCGCCCACGGTCCGACCAGACACGTCTGGTTACGGAACCTCACCGCCCTGAATTGTCGAGTGCCCTTCGAATATAGCATCCAGTTACGGAACGGTAAATAACGAGTCCCGAACACGTTACAAAACTGGTGCATACGGAAAGAATTACCGAAAACTGCACCGGACACGAAACAAAACGACAAACGGGCGGCGCAACCAGCGCGGCCGGCCGTGCCGGCTAGCGCCGGCGAATCCGCAGCGAAAACTGCGGATCTTCCGCATGCCGCCGCGCGAGATCGTTGATCTGCGCAGCGGCTCTCGTTTCCTCGAACGGCCGCCGGTTGTCGATGAGGCCGAGGTCGTAGGCGAGGCGGTCGGAGCTCGCGGGGAGGAGGACGGCGGGGCGGAACGGGACGCGTTTCGTCGCGATCGTGTTCACGTGCGAAACGAGGTTCGTCGTGCAGGTGTTCGTGGCCGTGTTGTAGAACTCGGGATGCTGTCGCAACGAGTTTGCGCGCGTCAGCATCGAGACGAACATCTCCTTCATTCCTTCGCGCGTCGTATGGATCGGGTAGAGAAAAACGGGATCGCCGCGATAGTTTGTACGCAACTTCAGGAGATCGCGCTCGTCGCCGATGACGTACATGATTTCGTACTCGCGCAGCAGCCCGCGAATCGGCGAAAACGTCTCGCCTTTCTCCTTGCGGATCTCGATCGAGATCGCCAGGAAATCGCGTTCGCCGAATCCGTAACTCACGAACGTATGCGCGGCGCCAACGGTGCCGAATGGCTCGACGATGTACCAGACGGAGTCGAGCTTCCGCAGGTCGAACGCCTTGTCGTAGTACGCCGGCGTGTACTCGTCTTCAGTCGTGTAGGTGAAGTTGCGAATGTTGCGCACTGTGACGAGCGGGCCGTTGATCTCGGCATGCGCGAGCACGGCCTGATCGACCGTCCAGTCGCGATCGTTCGATGGCTTGCGCAGCGCGAGCAACGCGAGCACCATCGACACGGCGATGACGAGAATGAGAAGTGCGCGTTTCACGATGAGAGCTACTGTAACCTTCATCCGCTGCCAGCATCCAACTGCACAATGAGCCGACTCGAGAAGAAACATCCGTTGGCGATCCGCTGGTTTCACTGGATCAATTTTCCGTTGCTCGCGTTGATGATCTGGAGCGGCATCCTCATCTACTGGGCCTACCCGACGTATCGCATCGGCCTCGGCGATTTCACGCTCGTGAAGATGAATCTCGATCAGACCACGTGGCGCACGCTGAAGGTGAACAACCGGCTCGCCGAGGGGATGGCGCTGCATTTCTTCTTCATGTGGCTGTTCGCGATCAACAGCATCGCATATGTCGCATACACGCTGTTCTCCGGCGAGTGGCGCGAGCTTCTGTCGAATCGTCACACGCTGCGCGATGCATGGAACGTGATCCTCCATGATCTGCGCATCCGCAAAGAGCCGTTGCCGCGCACGAAGTTCAACGGCGCACAGAAGCTCGCCTACACGGGCGTCATCGTCATGGGACTCGGCTCGCTCCTCACCGGTCTCGCAATCTACAAACCGGTGCAGCTCTCGTGGCTCACGTTCCTGTTCGGCGGCTATCCCGCCGCGCGCTTCTTTCATTTCTGGCTGACCGTCGGTTACGTCGTGTTCTTCGTCGTCCACGTCGCGCAGGTGATTCGCGCGGGCTGGAACAACTTCCGCGCGATGGTCATCGGAGTGGAGGTCGTCGATGAGCAGCAGTGAGCTTTCGCGACTCACACGGCGCGGCTTCCTGACGATGGGCATCGCCGCGGGTGCCGGTATCGCGACATGGAAATGGCTGCGCTCGCGTCCGCGCGAAGACGGTCTCCAATGGCCGTTCCGCCGCGTGCTCGAAGCGAACGAATCGATCGCGCGCGGCTACTTCAGCACCGCGCGACTCAGTCCGACGTTTCGCACATCCGACATCACGCGCGTTCGCCTCAATGGCCGTCTCGGTTTGAAATCGCCGATCGATCTCGACGCGTGGCGTCTGCATATCGAAGGCGCCGCAGCACCAATCCTTCTCACGCTCGAAGACATCAAAGCGCTGCCGCAGCACGAGATGATCACGGAGCTGCGCTGCATCGAAGGCTGGACGACGATCGTGCAGTGGAAAGGCGCACGACTCGCGGACCTGATCGCGAAGTTCCCGCCGCTGCAGGAAACACAATACGTTTCCCTGGAGACGCCGGACCGCGGCTATTACGTCGGGCTCGAGCTCGAAAGCGCACGCCATCCGCAGACGCTGCTCGCCTGGGAAATGAACGGCCAACCGCTGCCGCTGTTGCACGGCGCGCCGCTGCGCCTCGCCATTCCGGTGAAGTACGGCATCAAGAACATCAAGCGGATCGGAACGATCCGCTACACGATCGACCGCCCGGCCGATTTCTGGGCGGAGCGGGGGTATGACTGGTATGCCGGACATTAGCGCGCGTGGAGAGAGTCTTAGAGTCTTAGAGTCGTAGAGTCTTAGAGGACGTCGCAGCCATACCCTCTAAGACTCTACAACTCTAAAGCTCTAAGACTCTCTCCCCTCGGCGCTTCGCGCCGAAAGCGTACAATCCCCCTACCCCATGTCCTCCGAACTGCGTGAGAGCCTCGCGCGTTATCGCCATATCGTCGAGTACGCGAACGAGATCATCTATCGCTGCGATCATCGCGGGTACTTCACGTACGTCAATCCGGCGTCGACGCGCATCACGGGCTACGACGAAGACGAGCTGCTCGGGCGTCACTACCTCCAGCTGATCGATCCCGATTACCGCGACGCCGCGGCGCACTTCTACGAACATCAATTCGCGACCCGCGCGGCGAGCACGTACTTCGAGTTTCCGATGGTCGCGAAGTCGGGCGTGCGGATCTGGATGGGACAGAACGTGCTCACCGTCGTCGATGACAATCGCGTCATCGGCTACGAAGCGATCGCGCGCGACATCACGGAACGCAAGGGAATCGAAGACGAGCTCGCGCGAACACGCGATGCCGCGCTGCAATCCGCGCGTGCGAAGTCGGAGTTCCTCGCCAACGTCAGCCACGAGATCCGCACGCCGCTCAACGGCGTTCTCGGCATGACCGGCCTGATGCTCGGCACGCCGCTCACGCCTGAGCAGCGCGAGTATGCGGAAACGATCCGCTCGAGCGGCGAAACGCTGCTGTCGATCGTCAACGACGTGCTCGATCTCTCGCGCGTCGAAGCAGGCAAGCTCACGATCGAAACACTCGACTTCGATCTCGACGATCTCATCGAATCGGTGATCGAACAGTTTGCGGCGCGCTGCGCGGCGAAGCGATTGAAGTTTCGCTCCGTCGTTCCCGCGGAGATCGTCCGCTTGCTGCGTGGCGACTCGCATCGCATCCGCCAGGTGCTGCTCAATCTCGTCGGCAACGCCACGAAGTTCACCGATCGCGGCGAAGTCGTGCTGACGATCATGCAGCCGCAACAGGATGACGATCGCGTCGTGCTGCGCTTCCTCGTCAGCGACACCGGCATCGGCATCCCGTCCGCCGCGCAGCCGCGACTCTTCACGCCGTTCACGCAAGCCGACGGCTCGACGACCCGCAAGTACGGCGGCAGCGGACTCGGCCTCGCCGTCTCGAAACAACTCATCGAAGCGATGGGCGGCGAGATCGGCGTGATCAGCGTCGAAGGCGAAGGCTCGACGTTCTGGTTCGAGCTGCCGCTGCAACGCCAGCAACCCGGCGAGAACGCGGAGCCGATCCGACGCTGGGATCTCTCGAAGTACCGCGTGCTGCTCGTCGATGCGAATGAAGTCGAGCGACTCACGATTGCGCGCCATCTCTCGTCGACCGGTATCACGCTCGATGAAGCCCACTCCGCCGCGGACGGCATCTCCGCGGCCTATCGCGCGAAGTACGACATCATCATCTTCGACATGCAGCTGCCCGATGACGACGGGCTCGGATTCGCGCGCGCCATCCGCCGCGATCCCGCGCTCGCGCGCATCCGCCTCCTGCTGCTCACGTCGTTCGGCCGCCGACGCCACGACATCATCGCGTTCCAGACCGCGGGCATCGAAGCGTTCCTCATGAAGCCGGTGCGCAGAACGCAACTCTGCGAATCGGTCGCGCGCTTGCTCACCTCGGAATCAATCCCGGCGATGACGACGGTGCAGGACGAAGAGAAGCCTCGCCAATCGCGAGCACGCGTGCTCGTCGTCGAAGACAACAGCGTCAACCAGCTCGTCGTCCTCGGCCAGCTGCAGCGCCTCGGGCACGAAGGCATCCTCGCCAACGGCGGCCGCGTCGCGCTCGATCTGCTGCGCAACGAGCCGTTCGATCTCGTGCTCATGGACTGCCAGATGCCGGACATGGACGGCTACGAAGCAACGCGCGTGATCCGCCAGATGCAAGGCAACGGTGCACGCGTGCCGGTCATCGCCATCACCGCGCACGCATTGCCGGGAGAGCGCGAGAAGTGTCTCGCGGCCGGCATGAACGATTACCTCGCCAAGCCGGTCTCGCTCGAACAACTCGGCGCCGTCATTCGTCTGTGGGCGAGCAAGAGCTCCGCGCAACCAACGAACAACGCGCCGGCGATGCCGATGGAAGGCGATGAACATCACGTGCTCGATCGCGAGCGCGTCAGCTCGTTCCTCGCCATCGGTCGCACGCAGAACGGATTTCTCGAAGGCCTCGTGCGCACGTTTCGTCAGGACGTGCCCTCGCGTCTCGACGCATTGCGCGCCGCCGCCGCGAGCGGCGATTCGAACGATCTCGCACTCGCCGCACACGCGCTCAAGAGCTCGAGCGGCAGCGTCGGCGCAAAAAGAATGCACTCCGTCGCATCCGCGCTCGAGCTCAATGCGCTGAGCGGAAAGATGGAAGGCGCGTCCGCATCCATCGAACAACTTGCCGCCGAGTTTCCGCGAGTGATGGCTGCGTATGACGGGATCATTCGCAGAAGTGGCAAACACGAGGCGGTCCCTCGCCCGACCTGAGCGAGAATGCACCCGTGCAGCAACTCGGCATCTATCGACTGATCAGTCGCCTCGGCGCAGGAGGCATGGGCGAAGTCTGGCGCGCGGAAGACACGAAGCTCCTGCGCCAGGTCGCGATCAAGATCCTTCCCGAACAACTGGCCGCGGATCCGGAATGGAAGGATCGCTTCCTCCGCGAGGCGCGCACGGTCGCGCAGCTCAATCATCCGAACATCGCCACGATCTACAGCATCGACCAGGAAGGTCCGTTGCTCTTCATGGCCATGGAGCTCATCGAAGGCGAATCGCTCGGCGCTGTCATCTCGCGCGGTGCAATGATTCCCGCCGATGCAGTGCGCGTCGCCATCCACGTGTGCGACGGCTTGAGCGAAGCGCACGCAAAAGACATCGTTCACCGCGACATCAAGCCCGACAACATCATCCTCTCGTCGCGCTTCGTGAAGGTGCTCGACTTCGGCATCGCCAAACAGATCGGCGGCACCGCCGATCCGTCGCTCACGCAAGGCGGCATGGTGATGGGCACGCCACACTACATGTCGCCCGAGCAAGCCCTCGGACGCACGATGGATGCGCGCACCGACATCTTCTCGCTCGGCGTCGTGCTATACGAGATGCTCTCGGGACAGAAACCGTTCGTCGCGGATACGATCACCGAGGTGCTGCTGAAGATCGTGATGAGCGAGCCGCGCGACATCGCCATCGCCGCCGCCGGCATTACGCCGGCGCTCGCGAACGTCGTTCGGCGCTGCATGATGAAACAGCCCGAGGATCGTTTTCAGAACTGCGAAGACCTGCGGAATGCGCTTACCGAATCGTTACGCGACGAGCCGAGTCGCGCGCGCAGATCGAGTGTTCCGACGATCGCCGTGCGCTCGTCCGATCCGAAAGTCGAGCCGGCGAAGACGACCATCTCGCAGCCGGTGGCTCCGCGATATCGTGCACTCATCGCGGATGATGATCCCGCCACGCGCTACATTCTCGGCAGCGTGCTCGCGCGCAATCAAATCGCGTACGACGAAGCGGAGAACGGCGCTGCGGCGGTGAAGCTGCTCAAGAGCAATCGCTACGAGCTGGTGTTCATCGACATCCTGATGCCGCGCATCGATGGCTGGGGCGTGGTCGATTATCTGCGCTCGAAACGCAGCGAGAGCGGACCACGCGTGTTCATCGTGACCGGCGTGCACAATCAGAAACTGAGCACCGCCGATCACGATGTGGTGTCGGGGCTGTTGTACAAGCCGATCGACATCGGCGAGATCGAACGGCTGGTTGCCAACTGACGTTTGGAGTGCGGCATCCACAACTGCCGCATTCGTATGCGACAGGCGCGAAACGAACATACAAAAGCGGCAGCTGCGGCTGCCGCACTCCAAACTAATCCCTCGGCGTCGTGTCGTCGTGCCGCGGCTCCGGCTGCGGATCGGGCGTCGCTTCCGCTTCCGGCTGCACCTCAGCCTCCGCCTCCGGCGTCGCCTTCGCCGCTTTCGCTTTCTCGCGCGCGTTCTTGAACGCGTTCTCGATCTCGTGCCACGCGCGCTCGAAGCCGGACTTCAGTTCCTGAGCGGCAGGACTGCTGCCGCCCTGCAAGCCCATCACGACATCCTTCGCTTCGACGAGGGTCTGGCGCAGCGTGCCGGTGATCTCGGAGAGATCGCCTTTCGCAGTCGCCATCGACTCCTTCGCGCGCTCTTTGAACTTCCCGACATCGAAGCCCCAGTCATTCAGTGAATCGGATACGTTCTTTTTCTCGTCTGACATAGCGTTCGCCTCCTACGGCGGTCCTCCGGTGGTGGTTGATGTATCAGTGGTCGGCGGAGGCTCGGGCTCTGCCTCCTGCGTCGTCGTCGTTGGTGGCGGTTGCGGTGGTTGCTGCGGTTGCGCAGTCGTCGTCGGATCGCGGAACACACCACCGGTCAAAGTCGTATCAGGCGGTACGTCGAAGCCGCCTGTATCGGTCGGCACGACATCCGTGGTCGTCGGAGTGATCAGATTGCCGAGCTCGTCGTACATCGGCACGGGGGTCACCGGCGCCGCGACAGAATGCGTCGGACAGGGATGCGTCGGCTCCGTTCCGGTCTTGAACGCCTGGTTCACGATCACATTGCGCGGGCAGAATGGCGTCACGCGTCCGCCGCTCGTCTCATCGACTTCAGCGAACGTGATCCCGCTCGGCACCGCGAACTCCGTGTTCTTCTCGCCGGCCGTCACGGCGAGCATGTAGCGCGTCCACATCGGCACCGCAGCATCGGAGCCCGAGAGTCCGGTCGGATCGTTGTCGTCGAACCCGACCCACGTCAATGCGAGCGTCTGCGGTGTGAAGCCGATGAACCACGCGTCGCGTTTGTCGTTCGTCGTTCCTGTTTTTCCCGCGGCTGTTTTGCGGAATCCCATCGAGCGTGCGGAGCCCGCGGTGCCGCGATCGATCACGCCTTCCATCACGTGCGTGAGCAGGTACACATCGCGCTGCGGGAAGACCTGCACCGGCTTCACTTCGCCGACGCCCGCGAGCGTTTTGCCGCGATCGTCCGTCACGAAGCGAATCGCGCGCGGCGGCATGCGCGCGCCCTGCCGCGCAATCGTCGTGTACGCCTCGGCCATCTCCATCGGAGGAATGCCCGCGGCACCAAGCAGAATCGATGGATTGTCATCGAGCTCCGTTTGAATCCCGAGCGTGCGCGCGGTCTTCAGAATCGGCTCGATGCCACTCGCGAGTCCGATGCGCACCGACGCCGCGTTGAGCGAATGCTCGAGCGCCATGCCCACCGTCACCTTGCCCATGTAGCGGCCGTCGTAGTTGCGCGGCGACCAATCCTCAGACCAGCGCCGCTTCAGTACGAAACGCGTGTCATCGACCAGCGTGGCCGGCGTGATGTTCTGTCCGGAAAGACTCGGCTCGAACGCCGTCAGATAAACGAACGGTTTGAACAGCGAGCCGACGAGACGCTTCGAGCTCAACGCGCGATTGAACTGGCTGCGATCGTAGTTTCGGCCACCGACCAGCGCGCGAATCTCCCCCGTCGGAACATCGACGTGAATGAGCGCGCCCTGCAATTCGGGATCGTGCGTACGCAGCTTGCGACTGCGTTTCTCAATCGCCTGCAGACTCGTCTCGAGCACGCGCGCCGCGGCATCCTGCGCATTGAGATCGATGGCCGTGTAGATGCGCAGTCCGCGGCCTTTCACATCCTCGATGCCGTAATCGGACGCAAGCTCGTGCAGCACGCGATCGACGTAGAACGGCATCGACGACAGCCCGCTGCGTCGACTGAACGGTTTCTTCGGCAGCTTCGCGCGCTGCGCATCTTCGTGCTGTTCGCGTGTGATCTTCTTCTCGGCGAGCATGCGATCGAGCACCTGATCGCGCTTGCGCATCGCCGTCTCGGGGTTGTTGAACGGCGAGATGTTGTTCGGGCTCGGGATCATCCCCGCGAGCATCGCCGCCTCGGCGATGCTGATCTCATTCACCGGTTTGCCGAAATAGAAACGCGACGCTTCGCCGACGCCGAGGATCGAGATCGATCGATTGCGTCCGAGGTAGATGTCGTTGAGGTACGCCTCGAGGATTTCTTTTTTCGAGTAGCGCGCGTCGAGCACGACCGCCATGAACGCTTCGACAACTTTGCGTCGATACGTGCGCTCGCTCGTCAGGAAGTAGTTCTTCACGAGTTGCTGGGTGAGCGTCGAGCCGCCTTCGGACACACCCTTCGAGCGCATGTTGCGGAAGATCGCGCGCACGATGCCGAGCGGATCGACGCCCGGATGATGAAAGAAGCGGCTGTCTTCGGCCGCGATGACCGCGTCCTGCAGATGTTGCGGGATCTGTTGCAATGTGACGGGACTGCGATTCTCGAGCTGCTCGCTCAGAACGGACGTGAGCAATTCGGGCTCCAGTGCGGCGCGTTCGAGCGGACGCGCTTCGCGCAGCGACACGACGGAATCGATCTGCGATTTTCCGAGCACGACGCGGATCTGCTCCGCAGGGTATTCACCGGTGGGATGCGTGAACGCGCGCGTGTAGACATCGACGCCGGCCTCGCTGCGCAGAAAATCGCCCGGCTGCGCGAGACGCTCCGCTTCGCGGTATCCGAGACGGTCGAGCTTTTCGAGCAGGTCATCGGTACGGACGGGCTGGCCTGCCTGCAACGGAGTGATGTCGGCGTAGATGCGCGTCGGCAAACGCAGTTTGCGGATCTCGAAGCGGCCGACGGACGAGCGATAGACCCAGACGCCGAGGATGAGGAAGAGGACGAAGAGCGAGCCGACCGTCCAGGAGATGATGCGGAAGATCGTGCGCCGCGGCGGCATCGGCGGCAGACGGCTGCGCCAGCCACGCCATCCGCGAAGCGGTGCTGGTGGCGGCGCAGGATCGGCCGGAGGAATGGGATCTTCAGGTATTTCGGTCATTGCGGACTTCGAAGATGGTCATTCTGCAACGGTAATGCCGCTACGCGCGCGCCGCGATCTGCAGATTCCGCCCGCCACCTTTCCCATCACGGCGGAACGAATGAAAGATCGAGCCCTCACAGCGAGTACACATCTCCGAGTCCGAGATGTTCGCGAATCCGCGCTCGCGCAGGATGTCGGTCGTGAACGCCACGAGATCGACGTGCGGTTTCGCGTACGAACGATCGATGTAACGCGCATCGAACTGCTCCGCCACTTCCTCGCCGACTTCGAAACAGCAGACGCGGATCGACGGGCCGAGGTATGCGTACGACGATGTTGTGTCGAGTGATGCCGCGTCGATCGCGGCGGCGGTGATTCGTTGCACTGCGCCGCGCCAACCCGAGTGCACGTTCGCCATCACGCCGTGGATGGGATCGATCATCGCGATCGGCAGGCAATCAGCGATCTTGATCGCGAGCGCCGTGGCGCTCTCGTCGGACCAGAGCGCGTCGCATGAATCGCACTCGCGCCACGCGCCTTCGTGCGTCACGCGATGCACGGTCGCGCCATGCACCTGTGTACATGTCGCGAGTCTCGTTTCGAAATCGATTGCGCGCGAGAGCAGTTCCGCGCGCTCGTGGCTCAGGAATCCGTCGAAATCACGCGTCGTGCAGAACACTCGAAACCCTGCAGGAACAAACGGAGGGACGACGACACGTCCGATGGTCGTCGTCGATTGAATGGACCACATGATCGGAGTCTATCGGTAAACTCCCCGCGTGAGAGACCTCGACCTCGGCGATGGCATCGTCGTTTCAGGCGACCTTCTGCGCGCCGTCACGTCGCGCAGCGGCGGACCGGGCGGACAGAACGTGAACAAGGTAGAGACGCGGGTGACGATCGAAGTCGACGTCGAAACGTTGCCGCTTCCCGACGATCGCAAGGCACGCGTGCGCGAGCGACTCGCGTCGCGCATCAATCGCGAAGGCGTGTTGCGCGTGACGTCGCAAGTCGCGCGATCGCAGCACGACAATCGCGATCGTGCACTGGCGCGAATGGAAGAGCTGCTGCGCGATTCGCTCGTCGAACAGAAGAAGCGCAGGAAGACGCGCATCCCGAAGTCGGTCGTGGAGAAACGGCTCGAGAACAAGAAGCGGCGTGCGGAGACGAAGCGAATGAGGGGAAAGCTCGAGTAACCGGTTACGAGGCGAGCTGTCGTACTTCGGCGATGCGGGAGCGAAGTTTCTCGGTCACCGAAAGTCCGCGAAGCAGCGACGCAGTCTTCTCGAACTCCAGCACCATCGTCTCGACGGCCTGATCGCCGTTGCCGTTCATGATGCTGTCGAGCGCGTGCAGGAAGTGCTTCTCGATGGTCTTGTGCGCGGAGTCGCCGATGAACTCCTCGGCCACCGCACGGATGCGCGCAGCGAGGTCGACTAGCTCGCCATTCTGCTGGTCGTGGTCCCGCTCAATTTTTTTTTTTAGCTGGACCAACTCGCCGGTGATCATTCCGTAGAGGATTTTGGCGACGTCGAACGAAGAGATGTTCAACGTGCGGCCGATCTCGACGATGGAACGATTGCCGTCGATCTTCGTGATCAGCATCCACTCGTGCGGATTGAGGGTGACCTGCTCGTGACGGTTCTCGCGCGCCAGCAGCTCCGGCACGTGATCGACCGACGGGATCTTCTTCGAAAGCACGCGCCATTCATCGAGACGGCGCGCCGCTTCCATCAGAAGATTCGTGTTGGACTTCGTGATGGTCTGGCGATCGGGCTCTTCACTCGGGCTGAACTGAAACTCGCCCTGGTTCCAGATCGCGAGCGAATAGATCGCTTCTTCTCCGATGAGATCGCCGACAGCGGCGTGCACCATCTGCCCGTTTTTCAGGTAGATGAATCCGCGGTCCCCATCCCTCGTGAGGGTGAACTTGCCGGTTTTGCCCGACACGCTCACCAATTGAATGATGTCGGGGAGAGGCAGTTCTTTGAGTGATCCCTGGAATGCCATTGGATTTGTCCGCGAGCGTAACCCAGCGATCCTGACAGGTCAAGAAGTGGTAAACAAAGCCTCGTCCCGCCGCTCCACCGCACTCAAAATCCACAATCCAAAGGCCAAACCCGCGATGACTCCGGTTGTCACGCGCAAGACGTTCACGCTTTCGCGAAAGCCCAGCAATTGCGTGACTCCATCGATGCCGAGCGGCAGGATCGCAACGAGCGCAATCACGCGCATCACGCGCTCGCGCAACAGCGGAATCAACTTGAATGCAAGGAGCGCGGAAAGCATCCCGAGATAGATGCCGGTGCAGCGCGCGCAGATCGGCATCGGTACGTCGAAGAGCGTGAACGAGCGCTCGATACGTCCATGACACATCATCAGAAACAACGAGCGCCACCGCATCGACGCACCGTTCGCGATCGCCCACGAACACAACGTCGACAAGCCGAGAATCACCGTGGGGATCGCGGCAACAAACCCGAGAACGATTTTTGTGTCGCGCTTCAGGATCTCCGCTCCCCTGCCAGACGATACGTCTGCGCGAACGCATGCGCCGTGATCAGGAACGACCAGAAGCCCGTGAAGATCACGCCGATGCAAAGCAGCGCGATGCCGAAGCCGCCGAGGAATCGCGCGATCAGATACACGACGACCGCGAGCAGGTAGTTGCCGACGTTCGCGCGGATGAACGCCCAGATGCGTCCGAACTCGAACGCGGCGCCGAAGCGTTGCTCGACCGTCGCAAACAGCAGCGAGCCGGGCAGGAAGATCATCATCGCCAGCCAGATCGGCACGAAGAGACAGGAAATGCATCCCGCCATGCCGCTGCCGAGCGCCTGCAGACCTTCGTTGTCCATGTCGCCGAGGATGCCGGCCGGGATCATGATCGAGAGGAAGATGATGATGACGGGGATGGTGTAGACGAGCACGACGCCGACGAGACGCGCGCCTTCATTGAAGAACCCGCCAAGGTCGTCCCATTCGGGGAGCGGTCGCGCATCGCCGACGATGACGTTGCGCGTCGTGCGTGCTACGTAGCCGAGGATGAAGAACCAGCCGATCAGAAGAAAGCCCGCGAGATAGAAGAGCCCGCCGATCAGAATCTTCTGCAGCCAGCGCGGATCCTCGAAGACGTACGTGAACGGCTTCGCGAAATCGAACTGCGGCCCCGGAGGCGGCAGCACCGGTTGCGGTGGCAGCGTCGGGGGTGGTGGCGGCGGTGGAATGTACTGCGCGTCACTCATGGCGTCGAGTCTACCTCGCAGAGGTGTACGGATTCGCGGGAAGGTGGTTGCCTGGATTGGTTCTCGGTTGTCAGTTGTCGGTTGTCTGTAACGGACACCGGGGTGTCCGGTTGTCAGTTCTCGGTTCTCGGTTGTCTGTAACTTCAGGCGGAACCTCACAGACAACTGACAACCGATCACCGACAACCTGCGCCCACGGACGCACGGAACTTGGAAGAAAGCTCGCGCGTCGAAGCTTCTAGGAATCGCTTGCAGCAGGAACGGATCGATCTCGTCGTCGTCGCGGAGGAGAAGCAGAAGGCGGCTGGGCTCAGCCTTGCCGTCATCGTCTCGCTTGTCCTGCACGTCGCGTTCATCCTCTGGTTCGTTTACCGGAGTCGCAACGCGCCTGTCGCGCAGAAGAGCGTTCCGATGATGCAGTACGTCGAGCTCATCCAGCAGAATCCGCAGCAGCAGAAGTTCACGGAATCGCCCGGTCCAGCGATCGACAAGGCGCCGCTCAATGCGCCGCTCTCCGACGCGAATCGCAAAGCGAGCATGCCGGAGCCGACCGGACCCAATCCGACCAAGCGTCCCGGCATCGACGACAGTGCGATCTACACGCCGCGCATGCCGCCGCCGACACCGCGTCAAACGCAGCAGGCGCAAGCGGCGCAACAGGCACAGCAGCCATCGGTGGCACAGCCGGGCGCGGCGCAGTCGTCTGATGCGAAGCCGATGCAAAGCGCGCCAAACGACACGTTCGCGTATCGCGAGACGGTGAATCCGAACAAGGCATCAGCCGCCGCGTCCGCGCAGGTCGACTGGCGCAACGCCATTCGCGAAGTGAAGGGCCCGATGGGCGGCGGTGGCGGCGGTCCCGATTTCGGCGAGCCGGGCGGCGGCGAGCGCGGCAGCGCGGAGCAGGGACCGATCTCGTTTGAAACGGCGTGGTACGACTGGGGCCCTTATGCGCAGTCGATGGTCAGCAAGATCCGCGTGAACTGGTACGCGAATATGCCGCAGCTGATCCGCACCGGCATCAGCGGAGTCGTGACGATCCGCTTCACGATCCAGCGCGACGGCCGCATCACCGACATTGCCGTCATGAACAGCTCCGGCCATCCCCCGTACGACTTCGCCGCGCGCAAAGCGATCGAGCTGTCGTCGCCACTGGCCCCCCTTCCCGCGGATTTCCCGAATCCGAACGAGAGGGTCACGGCGATGTTTTATTACAACAAGAAGATACCGGCGTGATCGGTCTCAGAGTCGCCGGGTCGCAGAGTCTCAGAGGAGTTCCAATTGTGAACTCGCAGAATCTCCTGCAAAAAGAAATAGCGGGACAACCGGGACACAAGCCGGACATTGCCGGGACATAACGCGTTCAAATTGTGCAACTTGCCGCCTTCGGAAGCCGGCGTGCCGCTCAGCATATCGCGTACAACTGTTTTGCAAAAACCGTCAATGATCGCCGTTCGCGTGACAGTGCCGCAGCCCTTCGGTGAACGGCCGCAACATGCTGTGGCGTTGTAGCTTAGGGGATATTCATCGGCTAGTGACGTCTTCGTGATGCCGCGAGATGCTGCGCGCGAGTGCGCGAACGCGAGTGCATTTGTCCTCCCGATCGACGCTGTGCCGCAACCTCTTTAGATTCTTCGATTTCACGGCACGGGCCTCGCCAGCGGGGCCGGCTCGACGCGAGTGCGTTTTTTGCCAACGCGCCTAGCTCCCATGGATAGCGAACGGGTTGCTGGACGTTGGCGAACGAGCGATGGTTCGCCTGCCATGACTGCTTACGCCGTTGATGAAATCGAGCCACGTTCGCAAGTAAACATACCGGGATGCGAAGCGATCGAGAATGCCGTCCTCGCGGACACGCCGGGCGAACATTTCGTTCCCGTTTTGGAAGTCGCCGCAACAATCGGAGTCGAACCGACGACGGTTCGTCGCCTACGCGTCGATCGACGTCGCTGGCAGCGCGGGAGGCTATGCCGGCATTCGCTTTCCTGACGCACATCAAGACCAGACGTTCATGACTTCGACCTCCGCCGATCTCTCGGGCGTCTATCGTCAGGAAACGGCCGCCTGGTCGTGGTATTGGCAGAACGGAACGCTCGTCGGCGGAACGGTCCCGTGGGCAAACATCAGCGGCAAGCCGACGACGCTCACCGGCTACGGCATCACAGACGCCGCGCCAATTGCCTCTCCCGCATTCACCGGGACACCTACGGCGCCAACACCGGCCGTCGCCGATTCCTCGACCAAACTCGCAACCACTGCATATGTGCAGTCGGCTCTCGCATCAGGAGGAGACCTGCAATCAACGACTGCGATCTCACCGGTCGCAGTCTCGGAACTACGGTCTTCGAAACCAGCAGCAAACCTAGCAGCGTTCCGCTCACCACGACAACCACGGCATCGACAACGAACGTGACGCTCCTATCCATCGCAGGGAAGGGAGGCGTCAGGTTTCTCGGCACGGGTCACTCAACCGCTACCGGCACGGTGTTTCTTACTGTCATCGCTGATGGTCACACGGTGCTCAGCAACAACGCGTATTCGGGAGGGGGCGGAGGGATCACGCAATCACCGCTTGCCGTCGCCATCGTCGGAGGCGTGTCGATGATGCACGACGGCACGAGCTACTACTACCTACCCATACCCGAGAAGGGATTTGACTTCACATCGTCACTGACCGTGCAAGCGCGGGTGTCCGCCGGGACGGCAGACGTCGGATGGTCATATCGACTCTACGCATAAGGAAACACATGAGCGAAGTAGAAGTGACGAAGACAATCGAAGGTGGTCGCGTATACGTGCGTCAGGAGTACACGGGCGGCCACGTCGTAATAGAAAAGGCCGATCCCCGAATAATCCAGGATGCCCCTGCGAGTGTGATGGAAGGAGCCGAGCTGGCAATTACATTCAGTCTGGTTGACTTCGATGGTACCGGTCGCGTCGATTCGGGCGGCGCACTAGTTTTGGAGATCGACAACACGCCGATAGAGCTTCCGATCACGAACGGCTGCGCCACGCTGGAGGTACAGCTATTTGCATCCGCCAGAGTGACACAGGAGCCTCCCCATTTTTGCGATGTCCGCAGGGAGCCCTTTGAAGTGACGGTGACAGCATGAAGCGCGACGTGATGGTGCAGAACGGCAAGGCGATCGTGCGACCGAGGCCGCAGGACGCCGTCGCCAGAATTCGACGCCTGAAGCTACGCGACAAGGTCACCACGGGCACGCTCACGACTGCGGAGCGGGATCTGGTGTTGCTGGCGCTTTTTCAGGTCCACGGTTTGTTGGAGGAGGGGTAGATTCGTTGTTCTGATCCTCCCCCAAATCAGCAGAGTCAGACGCCATCGTCGCTCTACCTATTCGCCGCATAGCACGTACGAACTTCGCCAGCATACCCACTGTTATCGAGTCCGCGCCGCTGGGTTTTCGAAGGATGGTTGCGCGCAATACTCCTGACTCGCGCGCCAGTTGTGCAGGCAACACTCTCTCGCGAATAAGATTCTTATCAAAACGAGTATCGTAGGTCTTTCCGAAGTGCCAGCGAGCCGGCTTCGGGCCGATGAGATTTATCGGTTCGGCTTCTCCAAGGTCGAAAAACTCGCTCGCCTTGACCGGCCGACCCGAGAGTTGCCGCGCCGCGCGAACGAGCCTTGCGAGTGTCTCCACAAGAGGCTCTTCCACGCCGACACGATAGCGGCTGATCGCTCCACGGCTAACATGGGACGCGTGCGGCCACTGCTTCGGGTCAAGGCCGTAGCGCCTTCGGGTAGCATCAAATTGCGTGTTATACGCCCGCACGGCCGGGCCGCGCCTTCGTGGTGGCGCCGTCCGATCATTACGCATGCTGTCCGACGCCGTCGATTAGACGACGCCCTCGGGGCCACGCTCTCGCCGACATCGGCGATGTCGGACGCATTGGTGTCATACCCCAACCGCCGCAATGCGCTCACTACGCGTGCAAGAAGGCTCACCATGAACGCTTCGTCCCCGCGCCGCCTTCGGTAGACAGTTTAGCGTGCCACCGGGACCGCCGCCTGCACATCGTGCTGCGTCGTCCGAGCGGCTCCGATTCGCCGAGATCATACAGTTCGGAAGCTCTGATGGCCTTACCTGTAATTGTGCATATCGCCTTTACTAGCATCGCGAGGTTCTCGACGCCTGGCTCATCTTCGCCACTCCGATAACGTTGGAGAGTCGTTCTGCTCAAGCCAGCAGAATTCGCCTATTGCTGCGGCTCCACGCCATAGCGGCGTCGGCACCGATCGAGCCGAGTATCGTAACTTTTCGTATCATTTCCACGTTTAGCCATCATCACCTTCGATTAGAAACGAGCAGTGTTGTGCGTACTACATTCATGCGTTCGCAAGAGCATTGCGCGCCTACGCACACAATACGCGGCATGTCTGTTCGGCAGTAAATGCTGCTCAAGCACGTCATTGCGTGCCGATGCAATGACGTCTGTTTCAGAGTCAGTGCAGCAGAATAGGTGCGCCGCGGAGTCCACCTGCGGCGCGCGACATCCAAGACAGATCGCAAGGCAATGCATGTCTCATCTTGTGGTTTCGTTTTGAGCACAGCGCCGCCACAGCGTCCGACGTTTTCGATGTTCGGCGACTAGTACGCGAACCTGTTTGCGACGGCGCAAAACTAAGGGACGATGCCCGTACGCGGTGTGCCGGCGCAGATACTGCGCTGCGTGCTAAGGCTACGGCGATCGTACTTCGATAGTGGCGCCGGGCACTGTGATACTTACCGGCTCCTTAAGCAGCGGGTGTATGTACGCGTAGTTTCCCGCAGATAGACCGCTCACGTCGACAAGCGAGCCGTCGGCGCGATGCTCCGTTCTGGCACCAATTAATGGAAGGAATACTGGTTCTTCGCAACCCGATAAGCCCGACAGACTACCAACGGTTCTCGCTGCGAGGCTCGGCTCCAATATTATACGCGTCGCGAAACTACCCGGTTCCAGAACGACCTGTGCATCGCCCGACGCGACGATACGTTTGCAAATCGGGGCATAGCCGGGGAGCCAGACCAACAGAACTTCGCCGCGAGGAACGCGCGCGAGCGAAAAACTGCCCGGTTCCAACTCGCTAAGAATCATGGTCCCCGCGCGAACCGTCGCTCCGGCAAGAGGCTTCCCGTCACGGCCAGCTACTAGTAGGCGCCCCTGTGTCTTCACCAACTTGATCTCGCGGTTGGCGTGCGGAGAACTCTCTGTAAGTTCTACCTGCACCGCTTCCTCGGACACTCGATCTGTGATCGTGTAAGCCCGAATCGAGTAGTGGCCTAGAGCTAAGCCAAAGAACGCCAGATCCTCTTCGTCGCTCCTAAGAAATCCGGCCTTCGCTCCTTCCGGGCCTTGCATCAAGAACTGGATCGGCGACGTCTCTTGCAGCTTGTGCCCATTCTCGTCGACCGCGCGTAGCGTGATTGACCCGCCCTGCAGCTCGAGATCGACGGTCTGGTCACCCACACGAAGCTCTCGCACAAATCTCGCAACTGGAAAATACGGTGTAGTACGAACAGAGATTTCAAAGTGCCCCGGTCGCGGAAGTTGAATGCTGTATTTTCCGTCGCTATCGGTTTTCGCTGCCCATGTGTCGACACCTTGGAAATATTCAATGAACATTACTCGCTCAATCGCTTCGCCGGCGCTTGATAGCGTACCCGTCACGCGAACGGGAAACGCTTGGATCTCCACCTCCGTCACCTCGGAGGGTTCAACCCTCAGCGGAACGGAGGTGGCGAGCGGCTTTTGGTCGGTATAGAGACCGGCTTCATACGCACCTGGTGAGAGACCTTCGGCATAGTGGAGGCACGCCTCGCCCGGAGGAACTGCGAGCATAACGCCGTCGTCCTCGCTACTGTGAAGACGTATCGCAGCGGACTGGTTGGCCAGACAAAGCTCGCGCTCCACAGCGATCGTCGCCGCACCGACTCGATCGGTCGCCCAATTTCTGACTAGCGTGGACTCACCACTCTTCACCACCGCTACCGTCGGGAATCGTTGCACGCCACCGACATATAGCGCCGTTACGGCACAATCGCCATCGGGAATGGACGGTTCGGAAAAGAGACCATCTTCTACGACATCCGCCTGTAGTTTGACATCGCGGCAGACGATCTCTACGGCGCGAGGCATGAATCGTTGTTTTGGCACAAGGCCCACGACCTCGCCTCCGGGACCGAGGCGTGGGACGGGATACAGCTCGACCTCTCGCTCGCGTGTCTGGCGCCTACGTGTCAGTGGCGACGTTCCTCTGCGATAGGTACGAAAGTATCGGACTGCTGGGCTAACAATCAGGTCGTCTGCCAAATCCTCTACCTGCCAAATGGCAACCGGTGACAACGTGTCAGACAACCCAACCACCAGTAACGGTTCCCCGGAACGTGCGTCTTCAAGTGTGAAGCGAACGGGAGCGCCTTGTCGAAGATTGACGGAGGCATTCTGGCCGGTGACGTCCGAGGCCCGTAGTACCGCCGGCTCGTGGTTTGGAGCATTGCAAACAGCAAACTCGTCTCTTTTGGGCGACCATGACCAGTTGTGAGGCGGCGACTCTATGAGCGTCCGTCGCTCGACCTCCGCTCCGTCGCGCAACCACGCCTCGCAACGGATGTCCTCGGACGGCACCTCGGTCGTGACTGAAACGATCAGCGCAATAATGGGAACAATCATTCGTTTTCTGCTCGTCTGAAATCTAGCTAGGCTGAAGATACACCGGGATTTGGAGAATTGCGCCGGCCCCCAAAGGCAAACAAGGTGGGGGGCGTCGGCGGGAATCGCTTAGTTCTTGGTTTTGGGGCCGCCACCTGGACCGTTTTG
>DASYLL010000302.1:0-20735 GCA_036009605.1 Thermoanaerobaculia bacterium
ATCGTGAAATCGCACTTTCAGCGCTCCCAGGATTTGAAGGGACGCAGCATTCTCGTCACGGCGGGGCCGACGCGCGAGCCGATCGATCCCGTGCGCTTTATCTCGAATCGCTCCTCGGGAAAGATGGGTTACGCGATCGCAGACGCCGCGCGCAAGCGGGGAGCGACCGTGACGCTCGTCTCGGGACCAACAGCGCTGCACGTTCCCGCCGGCATCGACGTTACGCACGTGCTGACCGCGGAAGAAATGCACGCCGCGGTGATCGAAGCCGCCCCGCGCCATCAGATCGTGATCAAGGCCGCGGCCGTCTCCGACTTCGCCCCGCGCACGATCGCCGATCGCAAGATCAAGAAAACCGAGACCACGGAAGAGCTGACGCTGATTCTCAAACGCAACCCCGACATCCTCTCGGACGTCGCCAAGCTCACGCCGCGTCCGTTCATCGTCGCGTTTGCCGCGGAGACCGAGGCGGTCGAGGCAAATGCGCGCGAGAAACTGCATCGCAAAGGCGCCGACCTCATCGTCGCGAACGATGTGAAGGATGCCTCGATCGGCTTCGACTCCGATCAGAACGAAGTGCTCGTGATCGCCGCCAGCGATGGCTCCGCGACGCGCATTCCAAAGTCGGCGAAGAGCGCGATCGCGAATCAGTTGCTCGACGTGATCCTCGCGCGGCTGACTTAGAATCGCCGCAATGAACCCCGACGTCCTCTACGAGCTCGCACTCCTCCGCGACCTCGGATACACGCATCTCGACCTGACCGTCAGTCGACAGTCGGAGGTCGCAAACAGCTTCCCCGAATCGACGACGTCGACATCCGACGACACGCTCGACGCGGTCCGTGTCGAAGCCCACAACTGCACCGCCTGCAGACTCGCGGGCACGCGCACGCAGGTCGTCTTCGGCGTCGGCAGTCCGACCGCGGATCTCATGTTCATCGGCGAGGCGCCGGGTCGCGACGAGGACCTGCAGGGCGAGCCGTTCGTCGGTCGTGCGGGCCAACTCCTCACGGACATCATCAAAGCGATGAAGCTCTCGCGCGAGCAGGTCTACATCGCCAACGTCATCAAGTGCCGCCCGCCGGAGAACCGCAATCCCGAGCCCGACGAGCTGGATCAGTGCCGGCCGTTCCTCCGTCGCCAGGTCGCGCTGATCCAGCCGAAAGTCATCGTCACACTCGGCAAATTTGGACTGCAGTCGCTGACGCAGAAGGCGTATTCGATCTCTTCCGTCCGCGGCACGTGGCTCGACTTCAACGGCGTGAAAGTCATGCCGACGTATCACCCGGCGTACCTGCTCCGCACGCCGTCTGCGAAGAAGGACGTCTGGGCGGACATGAAGAAAGTCATGGCGGAGCTCGGCATCCCGGTCCCGGCGTGAGCGGTCTCGCCGCATACGCCGAAATCGCGATCCCGCTCGGGGTACACGGCACCTTCACGTACGCGATCCCGCCCGAGCTGCGCGATTCCGTCCGTCTCGGATCCCGCGTCGAAGTACCGCTCGGTCCGAAACGCACGACCGGATTCGTCGTCGGTCTGCCCGATGCGACGGACGTGGATGCCGCGAAGGTGAAGCCGATTCGCGCGGTGCTCGATGACGAAGAGCCTGCGCTCATCCCCGAGATCATCGAGCTTTGCCGCTGGGGCGCGGAGTATTACCTCGCGCCGTTCGGAGAGATGCTGAAGGTCGCGCTTCCCGCGAACATGGCCGCGCGCGGACGCCGCGAAGCAGTGCTCACCGCAACGCCGGAAATGATCGAGTCCGCGTTGCAACAGAAGCAGATTCTCGACAGTGATCGCGTACTGCTCGACGAGCTCGCGAAGCGTCCGCTGCTGGTGAACGCGATCTTCGAAGAGATGAAAGTCCCGCGCAGCGCGATCGAGCGGCTGCGCGACGCCGGCATCATCGCGCTGAGCGATCGTCTGAAGGACGCAGAAGGCGTCCGCTTCGATCGCTTCGTCGTGCTCGAAAGCGAGCCCGCGGGTCTGACCCCGAAGCAACAGATCGCGATCGACCTGCTGCAAGCGCGAGGCGGCGAGCTTTCCGTACGCGCACTCGAAAACGCCGGCGTCAGCGCCGCGGTGTTGTCCGCGATCGCGAAGAAAGCCGTCGTGCGCATCGAACGCCGTCCTCGCCGTCACACGCTCGATGCGTTTCTCGCCGGTCTCGATGCCGCGGCCGTCGGGGAGATCCGCCACTCCGCGGAACAACGCGCAGCCATCGACACGATCCGCGCATCGCTCGGTACCTTCGCGCCGTTCCTGCTCGTCGGCGTGACCGGCTCGGGGAAGACCGAGGTGTACATCGAGTTGATGCGCGACGTCGTGAAGCGGGGAGAGCAGGCGTTGCTGCTCGTGCCCGAGATCTCGCTCACGCCCGTGTTCGCGTCGCGACTCAAAGAACGCTTCGGCGATCGCATCGCCGTGCTGCACAGCAATCTCTCCGCGAGCGAACGTTACGATCAATGGTGGCGCGCGCGGCGCGGTGAAGTCGACGTCGCGATCGGGCCGCGTTCAGCACTTTTCACGCCGTTCCAGCGGCTCGGCCTCATCGTCGTCGACGAAGAAGGCGACGGCGCGTACAAACAGGAAGAGACGCCGCGCTACAACGCGCGCGATCTCGCCGTCGTCCGCGCGCAGAACCGCAGGATCCCGATTGTTCTCGGATCCGCAACGCCGTCGCTCGAATCACGCGAGAACGCGGCGCGCGGCAAGTACACGCTCGTCGAGATGAAGAGTCGCGTCGAAGCGCGTCCTCTGCCCGAAGTAGAAATCATTGACTTGCGCAAAGAGCGGGCGGAGAAGGAAGACAAAGGCTTCGTGATCATCAGCAACCGCATGAAGGAAGCCTTGCGCGAGACATTCGAGGCCGGCGAGCAGGCGATGATTCTCATCAATCGTCGCGGCTACGCGCCGTACCTGCTTTGTCGCGAGTGCGGCCATGAGTTCCGTTGCAACGACTGCAGCGTCACTCTCACGGTGCACCAGCGGCAGAAGAGCTTGATCTGCCACTACTGCGGCGCGCGCAAGCCGATGCCGTCGCGTTGTCCGCTTTGCTCGGGGGAAGTGCTGCAGCCGGTTGGCTTCGGCACGGAGAAAGTCGAAGAGCGTTTTCGCCGCGATTTTCCCGACGTGCCGGTGGAAGTGATGGACCGTGATTCGACGCGCAAGAAAGGCGCACTCGTCGCGATTCTCGATCGCTTCCGCCGCGGCGATACGCGTGCGCTCATCGGCACGCAGATGCTCAGCAAGGGACATCACTTCCCGAACGTCACGCTCACCGGCGTCCTCAACGCCGATTCGATCCTCGGCTATCCCGATTTCCGTTCCGCCGAGAAAACGTTCTACCTGCTCACACAAGTCGCGGGTCGCTCTGGCCGCGGCGAGTTGCGCGGCAAGGTCATGATCCAGACCGCGTTTCCAACGCACTACGCGATCCAGCACGCGATCCGCCACGACTACGAATCGTTCTACGAAGCCGAGATTCAGTTCCGCAAAACGTTTCACTATCCTCCCGTGACGGGGATGATCGCGATCCTCTTTCGTGGCGAGGACCTCATGAACGTCGAGCGCGCTGCGACTGAATGCGGACGCTTGCTCGAGAAGGCGGTCGAGCCGCTCGCGGGCACGCGCGTGCAGGGTCCCGCGCCGGCGCCGCTCGCGCGCATCAAAGGTGTGTGGCGCTATCAGATCCTGTTGCGCTCGCCGCTGCGCACGGGGCTGCGGCGCGCGGTCGAATCGGTGATGCTTTCCCGCAAACTCAAAGGCGTCGAGGTTGCGATCGACGTCGATCCGATTAACATCCTTTGATGATCCTCGCGGAGATTGTCTTCGTCACGCGGTTCCTGGGATTGGTCGCGGGCGAGCAGCACGTTGCGGTGCAGGTCGATGCCGAGGTGAAAAAGGTCCAGGTCTACCGCGACGGCGAGCGGGCGGCGACGATGAACAACGAGCCTTGGACCGCCATCGTCAATCTCGGTCTGGAGATCGCGCCGCACAATCTGACCGCGGTGGCGTTCGATGCGAAGGGCAACGAAGTCGGCCGCGACGCGCAGGCGATCAACGTCGCGCGTCCGTCGGCGGAGATCGGGGTACTGCTCGATCGCAGTACGGCCGGAAAAGTCTCGGCGCAGATTCGCTGGAGTCACTTCGCGGCGATGGAGCCGGAAAACGCCGTCGTCAAACTCGACGGCCGCGTCGTTTACAAAGGTCGTCCGACGGACAAGGTTCCGCTGGGTACGATCGATCGCTCGAAGATTCACTCGCTCAGCGTGGACATGAGCTTCACGGATGGCGTCGAAGCTCACAAAGAGATTGTCTTCGGAGGGATCTACTCCGAAGAGATGCCCGCCGAGCTGACGCCGGTCACCGTGCGTCGGCAGAAGAAAGTGAAGGACGGAAAGGCTTCGTGCTTTCGCTCCGGGGAGACGGCGCTTCCTGCTTCCACGGTCGAACGCGGACCGGCAACCGCGTACTTCGTCCTGAACGGCGGCGGCGGTCTGGCGAAGCGCATCGACCTGCCGGAGCACAGCCTCGACAGTCTTTACGCGCTCTACCAGACGGAGATTCAGCTCGTGAATCCCGTCGCCATCCGGATCCAGCGTGGAAGAGGCGAGACCGGCCTCTTCGACTCGAGCATCCTGGACGGAATCCGCAGCACGTATCAGGTCCTGCTCAATGCGGAGCGGCCGCAGGGAACTGCGCGCATCGCAGATGCCGCCGGGGCCACCGGCCTGCGCGCGCTTCGCGGCGGACGCCGTCGCGTCGTCGTCGTTGTCCTGGGCTACCAGCCCGCGGAAGACGAGAGCGTGCACAAACCCGCGACCATTCGTCGCTATCTCGAGCGCATTGGCGTGCCGCTGCGCGTCTGGTCGCTCATGGGGCCGCGACCCGATCTCATCGATTCATGGGGCCACGTGCAGGACGCGTCGAGCGCTGCGCTGTTACTGAAGGCGACCGAAGACCTGCGCCAGGAGCTCGAAACGCAGCGCGTGGCATGGTTGCCGGTGGCGCCGCTCGAGGCGTTTCGTGTGACGGCGACTGCGGACTGCGCATACATGCCGCTCGCCAGGTAGCCTGCACCTGCAGCGATGCCCACAAGGCAGCCGTACGTGGCACTCGGCGGAGCAATCAGCGCTGCCGGCCGTGCCGGCTCGGCCTTAGGCGATCGGGTCCCGGCGCATCGGCTCGGTGAGCTGCACGAGTCCTTCGTAAAGGCGCTCGTCGATGTCGGGCTCGATCTCGCGGATCATCGGCACGAGCTTCTTGATGTGCTGGATGACCGAGAGCATCGCAGCCCACAGCGGCTCGCTATTGGAGCGCTCGAAGGTCTGAAACGGAAAGCGCTTTCCGAACGTGTCCGCGTCCAGGCCAGTGAGATTTCCGACCGCCTGATTGAGAGTCCAGGTCACGCGGCTGCCGAGGTCGTTGGGGGGATGCGGATTGCCGCGATGGTGTTTCGCGATCGACGAGATGCGGTCGATGGCGCGGCAGAGCGCACGAATCTCGGCTTCGAGCGGCGCGTGTCGCGGATCGCTCGCGGCGAGATCGGAGTAGGGGAGCCACAGCTTTTCGATCCTGCGGCGAATGTCGACGTCGAGCTTCTGCACCATCCACGCGAGCGGCGGGATGTGGCGCATGAGTTCGTTGTCGGCGTGAGATTCGAGCAGGCTCGGGCGGGCCGGCGGCGCGACGGGAGTCGCATCGACCGGAGGTGTCGGTTCTTCAGTTGCCAGTGTGGACATTAGTTTGTTAGGGTCACTCGCACATGAGCGCCGACCCAACGCAGTTCGAAGAGCCGATTCTCCGGATCCGGCGCAGAATCGACGAGCTCTCCGCGATGGAAGCGGAGCCCGCGATCCAGACCGAGATCGCCGAGCTCCAGCAAAAGCTTACCAAAGTCTCCGACGAAATTTACGCGAACCTCACACCGTGGCAGAAGACGCTCGTCGCGCGCCACCCGCAACGGCCCTACACGCTCGACTTCATCAACCTGCTGATTGAAGACTGGGGCGAGATCGCCGGCGACCGCAAATTCGCCGATGATCCCGCCATCGTGGCCGGCTTCGGCCGCTTCCGCGGCATCCCGGTTTGCGTCGTCGGTCATCAGAAAGGCCGCAACACGAAGGAGAAGATCCTTCGCAATTTCGGCCAGCCGCGCCCTGAGGGATTCCGCAAGGCGCTGCGCGTGATGAAGCTCGCGGAGAAGTTCAAGCTCCCCGTCCTGAGCTTCATCGACACGCAAGGCGCGTACCCCGGCCTCGGCGCCGAGGAACGCGGACAGGCGGAAGCGATCGCGATGAACCTGCGCGAGATGGCTGCGCTCGAAGTGCCGATCATCATCTCCGTGATCGGCGAGGGCGGCAGCGGCGGTGCGCTCGCGCTCGGTGTCGGCGATCGCGTATTCATGCTCGAGCACGCTGTCTACTCGGTCATTTCTCCGGAAGGCTGCGCCGCGATTCTCTGGAAGAGCTCTGCCTCCGCGCCTGATGCTGCCGCCGCGATGAAGATCACCGCGGTGGATCTGAAGAAGCTCAACATCATCGACGAGATCATCCCCGAGCCCACCGGCGGCGCGCATAGCGATCCCGCCGCAGCGGCCGCGTTGCTGGCACCGGTGCTCGAACGCGCCGTGCGCGAGTTGCAGAAACTCAAGCCCGCGCAGTTGCTGGACGAGCGGTACAAGAAGTTTCGGAAGATGGGAGTGTTCGAGAAATAGTCTCAGAGTCGCATAGTCTCAGAGTCTCAGAGATGTCTTTGGCTGCGTCCCCTCTGCGACTCTGAGACTATGCGACTCCCGCAAACGTGATTCACGATCTCTGGACTCTCGCCGCCGCCCCTCCGGACAATCCTCGGATTCCGATCGCGAACGCAACACTGCGCTCGTTGATGATCCGCCGTGGCGTGATCGACGAGGAGTCATTCCGCAAATTCGTCGCACCCGTGATTGGCGATCTGCACGATCCGTCGACGATTCATGGGATGGATCATGCGTGCGAGCGCATTGCGCGCGCGGTTCGCGATCACGAAGGCATCGTGATCTATGGCGACTACGACGTCGACGGCGTCACGTCGATCGTGATGCTGCAATCCGTTTTGAAATCCCTCGGGGCGGATGCAGGCTTCGTCGTGCCGCATCGCCTCGTCGACGGCTACGGGCTCAAGATGGAAGTGCTCGACCGCGTGTTGTCCGAGCGCAACGTGAAGCTCGTGATCACGGTCGATTGCGGCATCACGAGCATCGAGCCGGTGAATCTCGCGATCGAGCGCGGCATCGACGTGATCATTACCGATCACCATCTGCCGCCCGGGACTCTGCCTGACGCCGCGGCGGTTCTGAATCCGAAGCAACCCGGCTGCGAGTATCCGTTCAAAGATCTCGCGGGCGTCGGCGTCGCGTTCAAGCTCTGCTGCGAGTTGATCCGCCGCAATGGCAAGACGACGTCGATCGATTCGTTGCTCAAGATCGCGGCGATCGGAACTGTCGCCGACGTCGCTCCGCTCGTCGGTGAGAATCGCACGATCACTTCGCTCGGTCTCGCGGGACTCGCGGACGTGCGCAATCACGGACTGCGCACGCTCCTGAAGCGCCTCGGGCTCGCAGGACGCGGACTGCGCGCGACTGATGTCGGATTCAAGATCGGTCCTCGCATCAACGCAGCGGGAAGACTCGCGTCTGCGAATACCGCGATCGATCTCTTCGCAGCTCGCGATGAAGAGTCGGCGATGGAAATCTGCAGCGAGCTCGATCGGATGAACACCGAGCGACAGCAGATCGAGATTCAGGTCCGCGAATCCGCCGAGACGCAGATCCGCGGCGGCGAGCGCATTCTCATCCTCGCCGGCGAAGGCTGGCACCGCGGCGTTCTCGGATTGACCGCAGGCCGCATCGCGCAGCGTTATCACCGACCGACGCTCGTGATGACGATCGAAGGCGATCAATGCGTCGGCTCCGGTCGCAGCATCCAGACCGTCGATCTGCACAGCGAGCTCGATGCCGTCCACGATCTCTTCACGCACTTCGGCGGCCATGAATTCGCGTGCGGCTTCTCATTTCCCGTCGCCAATCTCGAAGCGCTGCGTACGCAACTGCACGCGCGCTTCGAACGCTTCGACGAAACGATCTTCCGCCGCGAAGCGCACGTCGACGCGGAGCTCACGCTCGCCGAGATCGACGCCGAGTTCCTCGCGACGCACGAGATGCTCCAACCGTTCGGAGCCGGCAACACGCAGCCGCTGTTCGTCATCCGCGACGTCACTGTCACCGGTACCCGCACCTTCGCCGAGGATTGCTGCGAGCTGACGTTGAAGGATGCGACGGGGCGGGCGGTGGCGGTGCTGTGGCCGAGCGTGAAGCAACTCGGCGCCGAGGTTGTGAAGGGGCCCGTCGACCTGCTCGTGCACATCGAACCGGACAAATGGACGGGTGTGCGGTTGACTGTGGTGGACGTGCGGTCAGAAGTCAACGCACCCACCTGGCAGCCGCACGTGCCTCAGCGAAGCAACTAGCGCAGCCGGCCGTGCCGGCCTAGCGCATTTGAATCGCCGGCTTCACGAATCCCCGATGGCACGTCGTGCAGTTCACCGTCGCGTCGCTCGTGTCGATGTTCTCCATCTCGCCGAGCTTCCCATTCAACTCCCGCGTGAACGCGATCATCTCTCTCGCCGCGAGCTTCGGACGTTTCTCATCCGCGTCCCAGCGATCCTCGACGTGGCAGTGATCGCACATGACGCCGAGGGACTGGCTGTAGCCGACGTCCATGATGCGGAGAAAACGCTCCGCCGGGATGTCGCCCAACAGCTTCACATTCCTGAAGACCTGAGCCGCGGGCAGCTTCTCCTTTCCGGCGATCGAGGCGAGCAGTTTCTTCACCTCGGGATCGTCATCGGGGATGGCGGGGGCGGCGAGCAGCAGAAGCAGAGCGAACGCAACGGCACGGCGCATGGAATCATCCTACGGCTGTGCGGAACGAAACCGGTTGCGAAGGTGTTACGTCGCCAGAACATGCAGCGCACCGTCCGAGTCCTTCGCATCGCGCTGCCGATTCTGTTCATCGCGTTTCTCGCCATCCTCTACGTCAACTGGGACCGTTCGCGCACACCGAAGAAGCGCACCTCGGACGGGCCGGTCACGTCGACGCAGCGACCCGACGACGATCCTCGTGCCGAGGGTCGGGCCTTTCGCGATGTGCAGACCATCGGCGGGCGCGTCGTGTCCGAAATCGTCGCGGCCCGCGTCGTGTCCTTCGAATCCGGATGGACGACGCTCGAAGGCGTGACCCTCACGCTCTATCGCGAGAACGGCTTGACGTACGTCATCGCGTGCCCCAATGCGGAGTTCAACAGCGCGACGAAAGAGGCCGAGGCGAAGGGCGGCGTGCGCGTGACGTCGAGCGACAACATCGAGATCCGAACTGCCGAGATCCGCTACGACGGCGCGCGGCTGACGAACGACATCCCGGTCGAATTCCGCGTCGATCGCTGGAACGGTAAAGCGGGCGCGCTCGATCTCGATGTCCAGGGCGAGACATTACGCCTGCACAAGAACGTCACTGCGACGATGGCGGCCGTAACGCCTGCCGAAGAGACGATGACGATTCGCGGCAGCGACAGCCTCTTCAAGCGCCGCGAGAACACGGTCGAGTTCAAAGACAAAGTCGAGATGGACCGCGGCGCCGACAGCATGCGCGCCGACTTCATGATCGGCCGCTTCACGCAGGATCGAAAGCAGCTCGTCGGCGTCGAAGGCAACGGCCACTGCGTGATCGTGATGTCGGCGAAGGTCATGCCGGGCGAAGATTTCGGCGGACGCAAAGAGATCACCGCGGATGCATTCAATACCGAGGTGGGGCCGGATGGAAAGATCAACGCGATCAACGCGATCAGCGCGGGGAACATGGCGCACGCGATCCTCGACGGCCCGCCGAAGCGCGATATCGTCTCGCGCGGTTTCCGCATCGCACTCGCCAATCGCGCCGTCAGCGAGATCAAAGCCGACGGTCAGGTC
Source organism: Thermoanaerobaculia bacterium (assembly GCA_036009605.1). Taxonomy (GTDB): domain Bacteria; phylum Acidobacteriota; class Thermoanaerobaculia; order Gp7-AA8; family Gp7-AA8; genus QHVT01. The sequence goes on from DASYLL010000302.1 coordinate 10,007, forward strand.
GTGATGAAAGAGCTCGGTCTCGAGCCGCGCCAGATCAACGCCGAGCACGTGACGGTTGCGTTCGATGAAACGACGCGCAAGGCGCGCTCCGCCTATCTCGAAGGCGCGTTCCACTATCAAGATCCGAAGAACACGGCCTCGGCGTTCCGCGCCAACTACGACATCATCGGCGACAACATCGTGCTCACCACCGATCCCGGCTGGCAGGCCACGGTCGTCGCCGATGGGCAGACGCTGAAAGCGAAGAAGATCGAATTCTCGCCGCGCGCACAGACGGCGCGTGCATCCGGCGCTGTGATCGCGCAGCTCGTGTCGAAAGGGAAAAGCGGCGGCGGACCGTCCGCCGATTCAACGAATCTCTTTCCCGCGGGCAAGCCGGTGTTTGTGAATTCGGACGAACTGGTCATGCGACAGGCGCAGAAGATCGCGCTCTTCACCGGCAATGTGAAAGCGTGGCAGGACAACAACACGATCCTTGCGAACGAGATGCAGGTGCAGGGCAACGGCGAGAACGTCACCGCGCGCGGCAACGTCCGCACGCTGCTCTACAACACGACGTCCGAAGCGCGGAAGGTGCCGCTGCAATCCTTCAGCGAGCAGGTCGTCGCGCGACGCAACGATCGTCGCGTCGAGCTCCTGGGCAAAGTCACGCTGATCGACGAATCGCGCACGCTCAAAGCGGACAAGGCGACGCTCTACCTGGATGAGAATCGCAAGATCCAGCGGATGGAATCCGAAACGGGCGTCACCCTCGTCGAAGCGACGAGTGGTCGCAAAGGCAGCGGCGACAAGGTCGTCTATCAGGTCGACAAAAAGATGATCTACCTGTACGGAAAACCGGCGAAGATCAGCGACAAGAGCGGCGACCTGGCCGGCGAACAGATCGTGTTCGACCTCACGCGCGACCGCGTGAACGTGCTCAGTCCGACGGGTCAGACGAAGGGGACCTACAAACAGGAAGGCGGGGTCTGACTGACGCCGCCGCTTTCCTGCGTTGTCAGTTGTCGGTTGTCAGTTGTCCGTGACGCAGCGTTGACACGAAACTTCCCGGATAACTGACAACCGAGAACCGACACACCCCATCGCACCGGGGTAACCATTCGCGAGGCATCTGATACTCTCCGCGCCGCATGGCTGATGCCTCCCTCGAAGCCGAGCCGCTCTGTCTCTCGGCCGATCACCTGGTCAAGGTCTACAAAGGCCGCAAGGTCGTTCGCGATGTGTCGGTCGAGATCCGGCAGGGAGAGATCGTCGGACTGCTCGGGCCGAACGGCGCCGGGAAAACCACCACGTTCTACATGATCGTCGGCCTCGTCCGCCCCGACGGCGGACGCGTCGTGCTCGGCGATGAAGACATCACCGAGCTGCCGATGTACCTCCGCGCGAAGCAGGGAATCAGCTATCTGCCGCAGGAAGCGTCGGTCTTCCGCAAGCTGACCGTTGAAGAAAATCTGCTCGCGGTATTCGAAACGATGAAGATGCCGCGGGCCGAACGCGAGCGCCGCACGCAGTCTTTGCTCGAGGAATTCGGCATCACGCACATCGCGCGCAACCGTGCTTATTCACTATCCGGAGGAGAGAGGCGGCGCGTGGAGATCGCGCGAAGTCTCGCGATCAATCCGGCATTCATTTTGCTAGATGAGCCGTTTGCAGGAATCGATCCAATCGCAGTCTTCGAAATCCAACGAATCGTTTCGCAACTGCGCGCCCGGGGGATCGGCATCCTCATCACGGACCACAATGTGCGGGAAACTTTGAAGATCACCGATCGGGCCTACATCATCAAAGAAGGCGAGATCTTCCGGCAGGGAGTCCCCGAAGATCTGTCCTCGGACGCCGAAGTCCGGCGTATCTACCTGGGCGAGACTTTCAATCTAAACTGAGCGAGGAAAGCAGCGTCAGCACCGTCTCCCGACCATGGCACTTGAACAGAAGCTTCATCTCAAACTCAGCCAGAAGCTGATCATGACGCCTTCGCTGCAGCAGGCGATCAAGCTGCTGCAGCTCTCGAAGCTCGAGCTTCAGGAAGTTCTGAATCAGGAACTGCTGGAGAACCCGCTCCTCGACGAGTCCGCCGAAGAGACCAAATCCGAAGAAACGCAGGCCGAGGAGACGAAGGCCGAGAACGAATCGGAAGAGGCGAAGAAAGTCGAAGTGAAAGACGAGAAGGAGAAAGACTCCTTCGACGAGATCGACTACGACGCCTACTTCCAGGACTACATCGAGTACGGCTACAACCCGCGCGGGATGGGGGAGGAGCATGAAGAGTTCCCCATCGAGAACACGCTCACGCGCCCGCCGAATCTCTCCGATCACCTGACGTGGCAGCTGTCGATGTCCGACGCCTCGCCGCGCACGAAGGAGATCGCGCAGTTCATCATCGGCAACATCGACGAGGACGGATACCTCCGCGCCACCGGCGAAGAGATCATGGCGTCTGGTTCCTACGCGGCAGAAGAAGTCGAGACCGCGATTCACGCGGTGCAGTCGCTCGATCCGATCGGCGTGGGCGCGCGCGATCTGCGCGAGTGTTTATTGCTGCAGCTCGGCTTCCTCGAAGTCGATGCACCGCTCGTCGAGATCATCGTCCGCGATCACTGGGACGAGTTCATGCAGCGCAAATTCGCGCCGCTCGCGAAGACCCTCGGCATCGACATGAAGACGCTCGAGGGCATCGTCGAGATCATCAAGCACCTCGATCCCAAGCCGGGGAGGAAGTACTCCAATGAGCGAGCGATCTACGTCGAGCCCGACGTCTACATCCACAAGGTAGGCGATGAGTACATGATCGTCCTCAACGAGGACGGCATGCCGAAGCTGCGCATCAACAGCGGCTATCGGTCGATGCTCAACAACGTCGACAACAAGCAGGACGGCGAGACGGTCAACTACATCAAAGACAAGATCCGCTCCGCGGTCTGGCTCATCAAGTCGCTCGACCAGCGGCAGCGCACGATCTACAAAGTGGCCGAGTCGATCGTCAAGCACCAGCGCGAGTTCCTGGAGAGCGGCATCGACTTTCTGCGGCCGCTCGTCTTGCGCGATGTGGCCGACGACATCCAGATGCACGAGTCGACCGTCTCGCGCGTCGTGTCGAACAAGTACATGCACACCCCGCGCGGCCTGTTCCTGATGAAGTACTTCTTCCACAGCGGAATCGATTCCGACACCGGCGAAGACATCTCGTCCCTCACAGTGAAGAAGAAGATCCAGAGCTTCATCGAGAACGAAGACCCGCGGAAACCCCTCAGCGACTCCAAGATCATGAAGATCCTGAACGACGAGGGGATCAACATCGCCCGGCGGACCGTGGCGAAGTATCGCGACGAGCTGAACATCCCCTCGTCGACGGACCGCAAGCAAATCTTCTAGTTCAAGGTTCAGAGGAGCTTATGGCAACCGAGATTTCGGGTCGGAATTACGACATTCCCGCAGACATCCGCAGCATGGTGGAGAAGAAGCTCTCGAAGATCGAGGAACGTCTCTTCGACGACGTCATCGACATCCGCGTCGTTCTGCAGGTGGAGAAGTACCGCCACATTTGCGAGATCCTGATCAACGGAAAAGAGCACGACGTGAAAACCGTGCAGGAATCCGACGAGTCGATGCAGGACGCGGTCAACATGGCCATCGACCACCTGAAACGACAGGCGCAGAAGAACCGCGAGAAGATCCGCGACCACCACCGCAAGGAAGGCAACGGCCGCAAACACGTCACGGAGTGGGCCGTGCAGGTGCTCGAGCCCAGCCAGCTGCGCGACGAGTCCGCCGAGCGCCTCCCGCGCATCGTGAAGACGAACAATATCGAGATCCGTCCGATGTCGATCGAAGAAGCCGCGTTGCGACTCGATGACTCGAAGAACGAGTTCATCGTGTTCCGGGATATCGACAATGACCGCGTGTCGGTGATTTACAAGCGGCAGGACGGGAATCTGGGGTTGATCTCTCCGGAGTTCTAGCAGAACGGCCGGCGTCCGAGAGGGCGCCGGCGTTCGCGGTTTCGGTTGACTCCCCAGCTGGCCTCGGACACTCTCCCTTCTTCATGAAGCGTCGTGATGTCGTCGCGCACCTGCAAGCGTACGGGTGCCGCCTCCTGCGCGAAGGCGCCAGTCACAGCGTGTTCGTGAATGTCGCAACACGCGCCACTTCGACCGTACCGCGACACCGCGAGATCAAAGACCTGTTGGTGCGCAAGATTTGCAACGATCTCGGGATCCCGATGCCGTGAACTAAGAGGCGAGGACGAGCGTCTCGCGAATGACGCTGCTCTCGTCGACGTCTTGCATCGCCAGCTCGCGGTTTGCTTCCAGGATCAACTCGACGGCCTCGCGCAGATTCTCCCGCGCTTCCTCGAGCGTCTCTCCCTGTGTGTTGGCGCCGGGCAGCTCTTCGACAAACGCAATGAATCCGCCTTCGGGTGCCGGCTGGTAAACCGCGGTAAATGCGCGAGTCATGGTCATAGTGTACTGCCTACTGAATTACCATACCCCTCGTGAACGACGAGGACTACATCGAGACCACAGTGCAGTCCCTCCTCTCGGGCGACCTCGAGGAACTGCAACTGAAGCTCGTCACGGGCGACGACGGCCTGAGCCGCGTCATCTGCAGGCCGCGCGTGCAGAAGCCCGGGCTCGCGTTTGCGGGCTACTACGAATACATCAAGCCGTGGCGCGTCCAGATCATCGGCGCGTCGGAAACGATGTACCTGCAGAGCCTTCCGCCGCGGCTGCGCGAGAAGCGCATTCGTGACGTCGCCGGCCTCGACATCTCCACGTTCATCGTCACGAAAGGCATCACACCGCTCGAAGAGTTCCGGACCGAATGCGAGAAGCGGGGAGTGCCGCTCTTCTCGACTCCTTCCATGTCGTCGACGACGATCACGCGCACCACGTACTTCCTCGAAGAGACGATGGCACCGCGTCTGACGATGCATTCGGGCCTCCTCGACGTCTACGGCATCGGCGTCCTGCTCCTCGGCGACAGCGGCATCGGCAAGAGCGAGTGCGCGCTCGATCTCATCCACAGCGGGCATCGCCTCATCGCCGACGACCTCGTCGTGGTGAAGCGCCATCCGAACGACGTGCTCCTCGGCTATTCGAACGATCTGCTGCGCCATCACATGGAGCTGCGCGGCATCGGCATCGTCGACATCAAGGATCTCTTCGGCGTCGCTTCGACGCGCGACGTGAAGCCGATCGATCTCGTGGTCAAGCTCGAGAAGTGGGTGGAAGGCGCGGAGTACGATCGCCTTGGCATCAGCGGCGAGACATTCGAGCTTCTCGGCGTCTCGAAACCATACGTGCGTTTGCCGGTCGCCTCGGGACGCAATCTCGCGCTGCTCGTCGAGATCGCCGCGCGCAATCATCTGATGAAACTGCAGGGCTACGATTCCGCGCGCGAGTTCACGCGCCGCATCGATGAGCAGATCGCGCGACAGGGCGAGGTCGGCTCGACCTTGCCGGCGACGAATCGCGAGGAAATGACCAGCTCCGAAATGCGCAGCATGCAATCGCGGACGCGTTTCGCGCCCGACGTCATCGATCGGACCCGGAGGCAGCGCTAGTCGATGCCGAACGCACCCGAGCATCTCGTCGTCATCACCGGCCTCTCCGGCTCCGGCAAGAGCTACGTCCAATCAACCCTCGAAGACCTCGGCTTCTACTGCACCGACAACCTGCCGATCGAGTTGATTGAGCCGTATCTCGAAGAAGTCACGTCGCACGAGAAAGCCGATCGCATCGGCATCGTCGTCGACGTCCGCACGCACGATTTCGCGACGATCTTCCCGGCGTTCTATCGCGATCGTCTGCGCAAGCTCGTCCCGAATACGGTCCTGATCTTTCTCGAAGCGACCGATGAAGTCATCGCGCGCCGCTACTCCGAAACGCGGCGTCCGCATCCGCTGGCGAAGGATCGTCCGCTGATCGAAGCGATCAAAGCGGAGCGCGACGCGCTGACGGAAGTGAAGTCGCTCGCGAACATGGTGCTCGACACCTCGCAGTTCTCGGTCCACGAGCTGAAGGCCGAGGTGATGCGGCGGTTCAAGATCGCGGGGCAGGAACCGTCGATGCTCGTCACGATCATCACGTTCGGCTTCAAATACAGCCTGCCGTACAACCTCGATCTGCTGTTCGACGTGCGCTTCCTGCCGAACCCGCATTTCGTCGAAGAGCTGCGTCCGAAAACCGGGCTCGACCGCGAAGTCATCGAGTACCTGCGCGAGCAGGAAGGCTACGAAGAGTTCTACTCGCGCCTGCGCGACTTCGTCATGTACGTCCTGCCGGGGTATCGCAGGGAGATGAAGAGCTATCTCACGATCGGCATCGGTTGCACCGGCGGCCGCCATCGGTCGGTTGCGATCGGGCAGCGGCTGAGTGACGACCTCGAAGCCGCGGGGTACGCGATCGAAACCGTCCACCGCGACTGCCGGCGCTGAGCCGGCACGGCCGGCTGCGTTGGTTGCTCCGCTGGGGCACGTACGGCTGCCAAGTGGGTCGGCGTGCCGAATAGCCGGAACCCCGCGTGTATGATTCGCAGCGCAGAGGGAGGTCCCGGTGATTGGGGCATTGATCGTTACACATGGAAATCTGGCGTATGAGCTGCTCAACGCGGCTCGCCAGATCGAAGCCGACGTTTCCGGCATGGTTGCCGTTCCGCTCGACTGGAACGACTCCGTCGACGTCGCACGCGAGAAAATCGCAGGCGGGCTGGCGCAGATCGGGCCGGACCGCGACGTCATTATCTTTACCGACATGTTCGGCGGCACGCCGAGCAACATCAGCCTCTCGTTTCTCGAACAGGGGCGCATCGAGATCGTCACGGGGGTCAACCTGCCGATGATCGTCAAGTTCGCAATGGTGAAACAGGACGCGAAAGACGTCGCCACGCTCGCGCACGTCATCAGCGAAAAGGGCTCGAAAGCGATTCGCGTCTGCTCGGATCTCCTGACCGCGGAGAAGCGTGCCGGAGCGACCGCGTGACCGAGCGCACCATCGAGATCAAGAACAAGCTGGGGCTTCATGCGCGCGCCGCGGCGAAGTTCGTACACACCGCGTCGCGCTTCAAATCGGACGTCAAAGTCCGCAAAGGCGATGAGGAAGTGGACGGCAAGTCCATCCTCGGCATCCTGTTGCTGGCCGCCGGCCGCGGCTCGACCATTGTCGTGAAGTCGGACGGTCCCGACGAGCGCGACGCTCTCGACGCCATCGAGAAGCTCATCGACGACAAATTCGACGAAGTAGAATGAGGCCGATGCCCGCCTCATCGCGCAGCGATATTCGCACCTACAAGGGCGTCGGGGTCTCTCCGGGGATCGCGATCGGCCGCGCCGTCATCGTCGAAAAACGGGTCGCGCAGGTCTACCGCATCCCGATCCGCGAAGAAGAAGTCGAGTCCGAAGTGCGCCGCTTCAACGAATCGCTCGAGAAGACGCGCGACGAGCTGCTCGACCTGAAACAGAAAGTCAGCCGCTCGATGGGCGAGGAGTACGCGCAGATCTTCGAGGCGCACGCGATGATCGTCAGCGACGCATCGTTCGTCGACAAGGTCACGCAGAAAATCGAGGACGAGCAGGTCAATGCGGAGTGGGCGCTCGCCGAAGTTCAGGAAGAACTTCAGGCGCGTTTCGCGAGCTTCGAGGATGACTATCTGCGCGAGCGGTCCGCGGACGTGAAAGACGTCGCCGAGCGCGTGCTCGTGAACCTGCAGGGCATCGCCCATCACGAGCTCTCCGAGATCGATCACGACGTCATCATCATCGCGGACGACCTCACGCCGTCCGACACGATCCACTTCAATCGCCGTCCGGTCGTAGGCTTCGTCACAGAAGTCGGCGGACGCACGTCGCATACGTCGATCATTGCCAAGTCGCTGTTCATGCCCGCGGTCATCGGCGTGCCGAAGCTCACGAAGATCGTCGACAACGACGAGCTCGTGATCGTCGACGGCTACGAAGGCACGGTCGTGGTCAATCCGACCCAGGCCATGATCGCGGAGTACCTGAGCCGCGTCTCGCGTCACGAGGAAGCGGAGCTCAAGCTCCTCGAGAATCGCAATCTGCCGGCGACGACGAAGGATCATCATCAGATCTCGCTGCAGGCCAACATCGAGCTCGTCGAAGAGCTCGACGACGCGATCAAGTTCGGCGCGGAAGGCATCGGCCTCTATCGCAGCGAGTTTCTCTACATCGCCACGAGCCCCGATCTGCCGACCGAAGAAGAGCACTTCAACATCTATCGGAAGCTCGCGGAAGCGACTGCGCCGAACTGGTGCATCATCCGGACGTTCGATCTCGGCGGAAAGAAACTCGCCCGCCAGATCATGGGCTCGAAAGAAGACAACCCCGTCCTCGGCCTGCGCGCGCTGCGTCTCTGCATGCAGCATCGCGACATGTTCAAAACGCAACTGCGCGCGTTGCTGCGCGCGTCCGCGTTCGGCAAGATCAAGATCATGTTCCCGCTCGTCTCCGGCGTGCAGGAGCTGCGTCAGGTGAAGACGCTCGTGCGCGAGATCCGCATGGAGCTCGACGCGGAGAACATCCCGTACAACCGCGAGCTGCAGATCGGGATCATGATCGAAGTACCCTCCGCTGCCGTCATCGCGGACCTGCTCGCGACCGAAGCGGATTTCTTCGCCATCGGCACGAACGATCTCATTCAGTACTCGCTCGCCATCGATCGCAGCAACGAGAAGGTGAGCTACCTCTACGAGCCGCTGCATCCCGCGATCCTGCGTCTCGTAAAGGGTGTCATCGACGCCGGCAAGCGCGCCGGCATTCCGGTCGAGATGTGCGGCGAGATGGCCTCCGATCCAATCTACGCCATCGTTCTTCTCGGCCTCGGACTCGAGATCTTCTCGATGAATCCGTCGTCGATTCCAGTCATCAAGAACGTCATCCGCTCGGTGCGCTACAAGGATTGCCGGCGCATCGCCGAAATAGCGCTGAACAAGAAAACTGCCCAGGAGATCGAGGAGTTCGTCATCGAGAGCGTGGCCATGCGCTTCCCCGAGGGACTCGTGAGCCAGAATGTATGAGTGATAACGAGCGATTCTTCAAAAACCGCCCCATCACGCACGTCCCCAAACCGTGGGGCTACGAGCTGATCTTCGCGCATACCGACCGGTATGTCGGAAAGATTCTGCACGTGAATCAGGGCGAGTCGCTGAGCCTCCAGTATCACGAAATGAAAGACGAGACCCTCTACGTTGTCGAGGGCGAACTGAAGCTGACTATCGAGTGCGACGGCGACCGCCGCGAGCTCACGCTGCAGAAAGGCGAGGCGTTCCACATTCCGCCTCGGCTGATCCACCGGATGTTCGCGGTCGTCGACACCGACGTCGCGGAAGTTTCGACGCCCGAGTTACAGGATGTCGTAAGGCTGGAAGATCGATACGGTCGCGTATGAAACGGATCCTGCTCGCTGTCCTGCTGATCGCCGCAACGGCGGTAGTTGCGGATGATCTCGTCGACGCGGCGAAGACTGCGAAGGCGAAGCGGAAGAAGAGCACGACCAAAGTCATCACCAACGCCGACGTAAAGAAGGCGAAGTCGACGCTGATCGAGAACAAGCTCGAGCCGCTTCCGGAAACGGCAGCGCTTCCGAAAGAAGGCATGCTGGACAAGCAGGCGCGCGAGAGGCGAGAGAAACAAGCTGCGGACGTGAAGGTCGCGGCCGCGCGAACGATTGTCGCGGGGTTCGAGAAGGAGCTCGTGACGATCGAGCAGCAGTACTACGAAACGAACGATCTCAATCGCCGCGATACGGAACTGGTGCGGCGCTTCAATGACGTGAAGGCGAAGCTGGACGTCGCGCGCAAAGAGCTGGAAGCGCTGACGCCGCCGCCTCCGCCATCCCAAACGACCACCGTCAACTAGCCCTGCATGTCCAAATCTTTTTTCATCGAAACCTGGGGCTGCCAGATGAACGAGCTCGACACGCAGCGTCTGTCGGGCAATCTGAAGTTGCGCGGGTACAAGCGCGTGCAGAGTGAGTCCGAGGCGGATCTCATTCTGCTCAATACGTGTTCGATTCGGGACAAGTCGGAGCAGAAGGTCTTCTCGCACCTCGGCCGCTTGCGCGAGATGAAGCTCGAGCGCGAACTCAAAATCGGCGTGTGCGGTTGCGTCGCGCAGCAGGAAGGTGAGCAGATTCTCGAGCGCGCGCCATGGGTCGATTTCGTGATGGGGCCGGGCAACATCGGTCATCTCGACGACGTGCTCGAGAACGGCAAGCGCGTCGCGATCGAGTTTCACGAAGATCGCAACTACGACTATTCGAACATCGATCGCACCTCGGCCACGAAGGCCTGGGTCACGATCATCGAAGGCTGCAACAAGAACTGCACGTTCTGCATCGTGCCCACGACGCGCGGACGTGAAGTCTCACGCGCGTTCGATGAAGTGCTCGACGAGGTGCGCGCTGCGGTTGCGACTGGTCGCGTCGAGATCGAGTTGCTCGGACAGACCGTGAACGCGTATCGCTGCTCTCGCAGCGGACGTGACTTCGGTGCGTTGCTGACAGCCGTTGCAGAGATTCCGGGAGTCGCGCGGTTGCGGTTCATGACTTCGCATCCCGCGGAAGTAGGGGAGTCGATGATCGCCGCAATGCGCGATCACGAGAACATCTCGCGCTTCCTTCACCTGCCCGTGCAATCGGGATCGTCGCGCGTACTGCGTCGCATGAAGCGGTTGTACACGCGCGAGAAGTATCTGGAGACCATCGCGCGCATT
>DASYLL010000303.1:0-11080 GCA_036009605.1 Thermoanaerobaculia bacterium
GCCGAGCCAGGATCACCCGAAGGGGCGAAGCAACGCGAAGCAGCTGCGTGAGCAGCTTGATCCTGGACCGGCGGAGTCTACTCGCTCTCGAAAAAAACCGTCGAAAGCTGCTTGACTCTCAACAGAGTATCTTCTCCCCTCTCAGAGGAGAGAAGGCCGCGCAAACTCACGAGTGAATCCTCGGTGCGACCATGGCAGAAGCGTCCCGTGAAGTAGCATCTGACGCATGCCGACCAAAGGCCCGGCCGCCCTGGATGCGGAAATCGACGCGCTCTTTCAGCTCCCTCTCTCTGAATTCACCTCTGCTCGCAACTCGCTCGCGGCGGGACTCAGGAAAGCAGCGCGAGCGAGCGACGCCGACCGGGTGAAAACACTGCCGAAACCACCGGCGCCGGCGTGGGCGGTGAATCAGCTCTACTGGCAGAATCCGGAGGCGATCGATCAATTGGTCGAGGTGACGGAAAGCATTCGTACGGCGCAGACAGGGCGGGTCAGGAACGCCAATCTCCGCGAGCTGCTCGACGACAAGAAGCGGCGGCTGGCCAAGCTCGTGGCGCAGGCCGCCGCGATTCTCAGCGCCGCCGGTCATGGCGGCTCGCCCGATGCCATGCGTCGCGTGTCGGCGACGCTCGAATCGCTCGCCGTGTGGGGGAAAACGGAGGGCGGTCCGAAAGCGGGTCGTCTGACTGCCGATCTCGATCCGCCGGGATTCGACGCTCTCGCCGCACTGATGGACGGAGCGAAGATCGACACGTCGAAGGTGCTGTTGTTCCGAACACCCAAACCCGCCGAAGATCCGGCGGCGGCACGCGCTCGTGCACGCGAGGCCGTCCACGCAGCCGAGAAAGTGTTGCGCGAAGCGCACGGCGAAGCCAGACGGGCACAAACGGCGCTGACGAAAGCGAACGCTCGCACCGCAGCGGTGGAGACGCAGAAGCAGGAGATCGAAGCGCTCTACGCCGAAACGAAAGAGGAAGCGCGCGCGGCCTCGAACGAAGCGAAGAAGGCCGCCCAGGCCGTGACGGACGCTGAACGATCCCTGGCCAGGGCGAAGGCGGCCATGGAGTAGCAGCGTGCGCTCATAGGAAGAACGCTCACCGCGAAAGGATCACGTCCCGCACCGAGCTCGCGAGATTGTCGAAATTGAACGGCTTGCGGAGAATCGGGATCGACGCATTCCGGATCGCATCCGGAATCGCCTCGTCCGCGTAGCCGGTCATCAGCATCACTCGCATGGCGGGTCGGAGCGACAGGCCGGCCTCAGCGAGCTGGTATCCATTCAGGCCCGGCATCTTCACGTCGGTGAGCAGCACGTCGATCGACGTGTCCGACTGCAGAATTTCGAGACCGGCGGTGCCGTCCTCGGCGTCCACGACGATGAATCCTGCGCGACGCAGCGTTTCGTGGACGACACGCCGGAGGCTCGGTTCGTCCTCCGCGAGAAGGACGGTGAAGGGGGTTTCCTGCGGAGCGATCGGACTATTCATGAAGTCTCCGGTGATTCTGCCTCAGAGTGGCGGGGCAGAAGAATTGCGATGGTGGTTCCCTTTCCGGGAACCGTCTCGATGTTCAGATATCCATTGGATTGACGGATGAAGCCGAAGGCCATGCTGAGCCCGAGGCCGGTGCCCTGGCCGTGCGGCTTTGTGGTGAAGAACGGGTCGACGGCGCGCTTGCGCACTTCCTCGGTCATCCCCGTCCCGGTGTCCCGCATCCTCACTTCGACGTAGTCGCCCGGCGCAATTTCTCCCGCCAGGGCTCCGGCCGGCAGCGAAAGGTCGCTCGTCTCGATCGTGAGCGTTCCTCGTTCCGGCATCGCATCGCGCGCGTTGATCGCGAGATTGAGGATCACGTTCTCCATCTGGTTGACGTCACAGAGCGTCTTCCATGTCGCCTCGAGATGCCATTCGATGCGAACAACCTTGCCGACGGAGTGCAGGATCAGAGCCTTCATGCCGGCGGCGAGCTCGCTGAGGTCGACGCTGCGGGGAGAGAGTGGCTGGCGCCGGGAGAACGTGAGGAGACGCCGCACCAGATGACCGGCGCGGTCCGCCGCTTCGTTAGCCCCGTCGATGTAAGTGGGAATCGCGGACGGATCGCCGGGCGCAGAATGCTTGAGCAGGTGCAGGTTGCCCTGGATGATCGTGAGGAGGTTGTTGAAATCGTGGGCGATGCCGCCGGAGAGCTGCCCTACCGCCTCCATCTTCTGACTCTGACGCAACGCGTCTTCCGCCTTGGTCCGTTCTTCCATCTCGTTCTGCAGGAGCTCGTTCGCCTCCGCAAGCGCAAGGGCGCGGGCCTCGAGCTGACGGTTCGCCTCCCGCAGCGTGCGCTGAGAGGTGCCCATGAAGGCCATCAGGACCGCGGCCATGACCGCGAGCAGCATGACCGCGGCATGCCGCGTCAGCGTCCGTCCAAGCGGCTCATCGGTCGTGCGGATGAAGACGATGCCGAGGTGGACGCTGTCCTGCTCGACGGGGAGGACGACGATCGCCCGACGGCCGCTGACGTCGGTGATCGGATCCGAGGCTGAACGTGGCAGCGGCTCCTCCCCTTTCCGCACGAAACTCGCGACCAGTCCCTGCTTCTCGTCGTACACGCCGGCCGCTTCGATCTCGGGATTGATCTGCAATGCGCTGACGTGCTCCTGAACGGTTTTCGCGTCTCCGAAAATGAGCGCGGCGGTGAGGCTCGCCGCGAGGATCTCGCCCTGGACCCTCACCTCACGAACCCGCTGTGCGCGGAACACGCGATCCTGCCAGACCGAGATCAGAATCCCGGCGACCAGCAACGCGATTGCGGCTGTCAACGCGTACGCGGGCTTGAACCGGCGCGGGCCGCGAACGTGATCGATCGTATTCATGGCGTGTTTGCCGGCCGCGCGGTGTTGACCCTGCGCGCCAGCTCCAGCAGCTTCGAGCGGATGACCAGGCGATTCTCTGCCGCGGCGACGTTGTCGATGTCGAAGCTCACGCGCCCGTCGACGATGACGAAGTGCACGATGCCCGCGGTGGCGCCGATGGCCGAATCGGTCACCGTGAGCGTCGGAGTTCCGCTCACCACCTTCATCACCTCGGCGGCAGTTTGACTGGCCGGGCGTGACACGAACATCACGTGGCAATCGGATTGGGCCTCGGCCTTCGCGAGATGGCGGAGGACGATCGGATGGCGCCCGACGTTCTGACCCGAGACTGTCTCCTGAATCCGCCCGTCGAACGGATCCACTCCGACGACGCAGAGGTTGAACGGCGAGGACTCGTGCTCGAACGAGCCTTGCGGCCATTCGACGAAGAAGGCGAGTTTGTAGAGGAACGTTGCCTTGACCGCGTACTCGAGCGAGCGATCGGCGGCGTGAGCCGGAAACGCCGCGAACAGGAGTGCGAGCACGATCGGCCGGGTCAGGCGGGCCGCGCGAGTGAGAGGGACCGACATCTCAGGGAGTCCACTGGGCGGTCAACGTGAGCGACCGCGGGATCTCGCTCGACGCGATGGACGTGTTCACGAACTCGAGATGCCGCGCGTGCAGCAGATTCTGTCCGTCGAGGGACAGCTCGAGCTTGTCGGTCGCCTGCCACGCGATGCGCGCATCGGCTTCGAGCCAGGCCGGCACCGCGGGACTCTTCAGGGCACTCACGTTGCGCAGCGAAAGGTCCAGCGCGAACCGGCGCGGAAGGTCCATGCTGGAACGGAGCTGCCACTGGTAGCGCGGGTCGTTTCCTGCGAAGGCGACGCCCAGCACATCACGGTTCCCCGGAACGAGCCGCAGATTCTTTCGCAGCGCGCTGAAGCCACCGCTGAGGCGCCACCATTCGCGCACGGCGACGTTGGCCCACGCTTCGACACCCTGGGTATCGCCCTGCATGTTGTTTCGAATGACGAGCGGAAACACCGCCGGTGTCGATCCCTCGACGGTTCGAAGATGGTCGTACGAGTTGTAGAACGCAGCCACCGAAAGCGAGAACGACGGGGAGAGCAGACCGCGATAGCCGGCCTCGTACGCGATGAGCTCTTCGGATTGAAAATCGGGCCCGCCGGTGAGCACGCCGGGGTTGATCAAATCGGTATCGAAGCGCGAAGGCGTTCGCACCGCGCGTGCAATCGACGTCCACAACTGCGTTCGCTCCGAGACGGACCAGGACAAGCGCGCATCGGGCATGAATTCGAGTCCCGTGTAGCTGTTGTTCTCGAGCTTGACGCCGACCGCGAGCTGGAGCCGCTCGCTGATCGCGATGGCATCCTGAGCGAATACGTTCGCGAACCGGAGCGTGCGGCCCGCCGGCGAGAGGAACGACGTTCCCGGTCCGCCTTCGAGATGATCGTCCGTCATCCGATAGCCCGCTCCGACCACCAGCGCGTTTCGGGAACCGCGGGAGAAGGCGTACTGCGTTTCCAGAGCGTACTGATCGACGGTTGCGTCGATGCCGCTGACCAGCAGCCGACGGGCGTTGTCGAAGTACGACTGCACGCGCAGGTTGGAACCGTCGGCGAAACTGCGGGACCAGGTTCCGGAGATGTTCCCGCCGCTGATGATGCCGCTCGGAAGGAACGCCGGCCGCCCGATGCCGGTGCCGCGGTAGAAGTCGCCCTGCAGCGTGAACGTGTCGGGACCCTGATTCGAATCCGCACGGAACCCGCCCTGAACATGGTTCCACGAGTCCTCGGTGCTCGCGCCCTCGGCTCGCTCCATCGAGCCCTGTTTGAGACCGAGGCCGTAGACACGGAAGCGGGTGCCGGCGCCGAGAGCTCCGCCGTAGCGCACGCCGAGCCGGCGATCGAGCGTGCCGAGGCGGGCGTCGACCATCCAGTCGCGCGTCTGAGACGAGTCCTTCGTGATGATGTTGATGACGCCGTTGACCGCGTTCGCGCCCCACAGCGTGCCGCCCGGGCCGCTGATGACTTCGATGCGGTCGATGTCGTCGATGAAGGTGCGCTGTGCATCCCAGAACGTCCCCGAGAAGAGGGGCGAATAGATCGCCCGTCCGTCGATCAGCACGAGGAGCTTGTTCGCGGTGCCGCTCGGCTGATTGAAGCCGCGCGCGGTGATCGCGTAAGTGTTCGCGTCGAGGCGGGCAACGTGGAGGTTCGGAGCCAGCCGCAGGATCTCCGGCACGCTGTTCGCGCCGGAACGGCGGATGGCGTCGCCGGTGATGACGTAGATGGCCGCCGCCGCCTGATTCAGCGGCTCCGCGACCTTCGAGACGGACGTGACCTGGATCTGCGCGAGCTCTTCGATCGAGAGCCGCCTGAGATCGCGCGCGTCCGCAAGCTGCGGCTGCGCGGAGAGCGAGGCCGCGAGTGCCGACAGAAGAGTAAATCCCACGACCACCGGCAAAGCGCGCGGCCGCGGCCGGGCCGCTCTCTCGCATGACATCTCTCTCACTCCCGGCCATCGTACGGCATCGCTGCGCCTCTTCCGAAATCGCATTGCAGAAACGGCCGATTCCGGCCCTGGTCGCCGGGCTGGTCCGCTTCCCGGCGCTGCCGGGATTTCTCCTCGACGCACTTCAAGGTTGCTGCGCGCTCGCCCGGTTTCCTCCAGTTCGTCGTACGCCTCGACGTGCACAAGGTGCACGGTCTCGCGGTCGAGACCTCGTCCTCGGGACTGACATCCTGTTCGGCAACGGAGGCGGTACCTTCCGCGACGCCATCGGATTCAGGATCGAGGATCCCGGACGGTTCGACCGCGCGGTGCTGTCCGTTCGAGCTCGGCGAAGAGTTTCTGAAAGTACGAATCGTTCCGCGCAACCGCCGCAGAACTACTCGTCGAGCAGCGCTTCGACTGCACGCTCGACTTCGTCCGCGACCGTACCGTCGGTTGCTTCGTAGTAGCCGCGGATCATGCCCTGCTTGTCGGCGACGGCGAACTTGCCGCTGTGCAGGAGCGCTTCACCACCCGGCATCGGATCGCCGGCCGCGAGCTTGAAACCTTTGATGCTGAGGTTGACGATCGCATCGCGCTCACCGGTCACGAACGTCCAGCGCGGATCGTTGCGATTGCGCTTTGCGTACTCGGCGAGAACTGCCGGTGTATCACGCGCAGGATCGACGCTGATGGAGACGAAGCGCACGGGCGCGTCTTTGTCGATCTTCGTCGTCACGGCGCGCATGTTGTTCGTCATGATCGGGCAAATGCCAGTGCAGCTCGTGAAGATGAAGTTGTATACCGTGACGCTCCCCTTCATCGAGTCGAGCTGCAGCGCGCGGCCGGTCTCGTCGACGAGCTGCGCGTTCGGAACGGGAAACAGTTGCGGGAGCTCGGGCTTCGGCTGACAGGCGACGAGGATTGCGAAGGTCAGCAGTACCGCACGCGAGCTGTTGCTGGTTGCTGGTTGCTGGTTCGTGGTGACTCGGCGCGAGAGCCTCAGGCGATGCAGCACAACGAACCAGCAACCAGCAACCAGCAACATCACTCTACGACGCATTGACGACGAGGAGCAGCATCACGGTGATCAGGTAGAGATTCGAGATCATGAACAGCGAGCGTGCGCTACGCGGTCCACGATCGAAGAAGAAGCGGATCGTCGCCGCGAGCAATGCAGTTCCGGCCGCAGCGGCGCCGATGAAGTAAACGGTACCGGTCAGTCCGAGAATCGACGGCGCGAGACTCACGGGCAGCAATGCGAGCGTGTAGAGAATCGCCTGACGCGCGACTGCCGCGCCGTCGCCATCGCGCACGGCCAGCATCGCGAAGCCGCCGCGCGCGTAATCCTCGCGATGCAGCCAGCTGATGGCCATGAAGTGCGGGAGCTGCCAGAGGAAGAGGATGCCGAAAATGATCGCGCCGCCGATCGCGAGCTCGTTCGTCGCCGCGGTCCAGCCCATGAGCGGCGGGATCGCACCAGGAATCGCGCCGATGAGCGTGTTGATCGTCGAGAGCCGCTTGAGCGGCGTGTACACGAAGATGTAACTCGCCAGCGTGAATGCTCCGAGAGCCGCGGTGAGCCAGTTGACTGCAAGGCCGAGGTAGACGGTTCCGACGATTGCGATTCCGGACGCGAAGATGAGCGCGGCGCGCGGCGTGATACGACCGGCCGGCAACGGACGCGTGCGCGTGCGATGCATGCGCGCGTCGTGCTCGCGCTCGACGTATTGATTGAGCGCGTTCGTGCCTGCCGCGACGAGGGCAGTGCCTACGAGCGTGTGCAGCAGGAGCATGCCGTCGACGTGTTCGGCGGCAAAAAGAAAACCGGCCGCGGTGGTGATGAGCACCATCAGCACGATGCGCGATTTCGAGAGCTGCAGGTAATCGCGCGTCAGCGAGCCGAACGTCGGCTTCTCGCGCTCGTGCGCGTCGAGAACGACACTGCTCATGCCGTGACCTCGATCAATGCGGTCTGATTCTGCGACTTGCGCCACGACAGCGTGCGGGCGGAAAGCGTGAGCACGATCGACAGCGCGAGCGTCGACGCGCCCAGCATCACGTGCAGGCTGGTGATGTGCGGCTGCTTCCCGCTCCAGATCACGTAACCGCCGAGGAGAACCTGCGCGGACACGACGGCGAGGAGAAGATGTGAGAGCGCACGGAGCGGATGACGCGAGTCGTAACGCAGCAGACGAAGCGCCAGCGCAAGCACGGCCGCGGCAACGACGAATCCGCCGACGCGATGCACGTACGCGGCGACGATCTCGTGCGAGACGAAGTTCGGAACGATGCGTCCGAACGACAACGGGAAGTCGGGAATCGCGAGTCCCGCGCCGAGGTGTCGCAGCACGGCGCCGGCGAGGATCTGCAGATAAACGAGCGCGGTCAGGCCCCAGGCCATCGTCACGGGAGCGTCGCCTTTCTCCATCGTCCGCAGCTCGTGATACCAGCTCGAGGTGAAGAAGGCGATGGAGATGTTGAGGCAGAAGAAGATCTCGGCGAGCGCGGCGTGCGAGATCGAGATGGCTTTCGGCAGGAGCAGCAGAACTGTGATGCCACCGAGGAGTCCCTGCACGATGACGGCGCCGAGGGAGAGCCAGCCGAGAGTGCGGACGAACTTTTTCGGCTCGCGGCGCTGAAGCCAGATGGCTTGAATGATGGTGAGAAAACCGACCACCGATGCGATGAGGCGATGGCCGTGCTCGTAGAAGATCCCGCCGACCATGTGCTTCAGCGGAAACGCGAACATGAACCAGCCATAGCTGTTGGGCCAGTCGGGAACGGCGAGGCCGGAGCCGGTCGACGTGACCATGGCTCCGGCGAAGATCAGGAACAGCGTCGACGCGGCCACGAGCTTGGTGAAGCGGCGCAGACCTGCGGGCGATTTGGTTTCGTACTTGGTAATGGGCTCGAGGGCTTTCATGGAATCGTTGTCAGCTATCCGTTGTCCGCGGCTTCCCAGACAACTGAGAACCGATCACCGACAACATCAATATTCCGCAATGGTCTCTGCGAACGGAATCTCCTCGGCCAGCCATTGTTCGAAGTCTTCCTTCGTCTGGACGCGGTACAGGCCTCTCATCCGATAGTGACCGAGACCGCAGAGCTGAGCGCAGGCAATCTCCCACGTTTCCGCGCCGCTGGTCTTGACGGGCGTGAAGTGTACAGGAACTTGCATCCCCGGGATGGCGTCCTGTTTCACGCGCATGTACGGGAGCGCGAAGCTGTGGATGACGTCTTTCGAGCTGATCTTTACGATGATGGGACGGTTCACCTGCATGTGCAGCTGATTGAGCGTGATGATGTCGTCTTTGGCGTGCGGATCGGTGACGTCGAGGCCGATTGGATTCGAGGTGCTGATGTGGCTGATGTCGGTCTTGCCGAAGACATTGTCCTTACCGGGATAGTGAACGTTCCAGGCGAACTGCTCCGCAATGAGCCGCACTTCGAGCGGATTCTGATCGGGTCCCGGCGGCTTGGTCCAGCGCGCCCAGAGAGGAATCGAGAAGACCACCAGGAGCACGATCTCGACGACGAGGATACCGAACTCGGCATACGACGAGAGGTGCGACTTCGTGCCGTGATAGATCGCTTTGGGCTGTTTTTTCGCGCGGAAGCGCAGCAGCATGAACGCGAAGACCAGGCCCCAGCCGATGAACAGGATCAACATCAGCCAATGCACATTGGCGTTGAGCCGATCGAGATCCGCGCCGTGCGCGGAGTAGTCCGGCGGCATGTATTGAGCGAGCCAGTCCTTCATGAAAACGGTCCCTCCCTGTCGTAGCTGTGAATCACCTGCAGTGAATCGCGAAATCGCTTCTGCTCGCGCGCACGCCGCCAGAAGCTGAAGAACATGGCGATGAAGCCGATCTGCACCACGCCCACGAGCGAGAGCAGAACCCAGATCCCGTTGTTGACGCCCTTGATCATCGGATCATCGGGAGCTCCGAAACATACTGGACAACCGAATAGTGCCGGTGCGAATACGATCATCGCGATGACCGCGGCAGCGCGATAGCGGTTGTCGGTTGTCGGTTGTCGGTTGTCCGTGAGCTCTCGCCTGCGCGGTGAAGCGCGGAGAACTGACAACAGAGAACCGACAACTGGCGCGAAGCGCCTCATGGCAGCTCCTTCAACTTCGTGAACGCTTTTTTCCCGTAGATGATCCCCGCCACCGCCGTGACCAGAAACACGATCGCGAGCGTGAGTCCCATGGAGCTGCGCTCCTCCGCGAACTCGCGAAATCCCCACAGCGCGACGTATAGCGACAGTACGACTGTCACGATGATGAAGATGATGTGGAAGGCGCGCAGGGACATGGGTCGGGGCTCCTAGTGAGACGAACCGTGGCTATTGGCCGGCGCAGCTGCAGCCGGCTTGTGTGTGGCGTCGTGGCCTGGCCACTCGCGCTCGGCGTCGTGGTGGTGATGCCACGGACCCCACAGCAGAACCGCGAAAAAGAACACGGTGAACGCGAGTACACCGAAGATCAGTTTGCGCTCGGAAATGAGGTGCATGAAAAACAGCGCCACCAGCGTGCCCTTGATCGTAGCCACCGCCAGACCGAGCGCAATTGCCTCTCCCGTCGGCAGCTTCAGCTGGGAGATCGCAACGGTGATGAGCGTCAGCACTCCCAACGCTCCAAGCACCATCAGGTATCTCCTGATCTCCTTACGCACCGCCTCGGGACTATCGTCGTGGCCGTCATGAACGGCGCCGTGATCGGCAGAATGTTCAACGTGTTCGGTCATCCAATCGCTCCTACAGGAGATACAGGATCGGGAAGAGGAAGATCCAGACGAGATCGACGAAGTGCCAGTACAGACCCGTCACTTCGACGCGGTTCGTAAACTGATCGCGCTTCGTCGCGTACCACTTGTCCGCGGTCAGCAGCAGATACGCGAACACAATCATGCCGCCGATCACGTGCAGTCCGTGCAACCCCGTCATCACGTAATACGTGGCGAAGAAGTTGTTCGTGCTCGGGAACTGATGGTGCGAGAACTTGGTGGTGTACTCGATGGTCTTGATGCCGAGGAAGCCGAAGCCGCAGAGCAGCGTCAGGGCGAGAAACAGCTTCGCCTTTTTAAGCTGACCGAGCCGCAAATACGCCCACGCGAGAATGACCGTCACCGACGATCCGATGAGCACGAACGTGTTCAACGTCGCGAGCGGAACGTTCAGGATCTCTTTGCCGTGCGGCCAGACCGGCGCGCTCGTGCGCAATAGCACGAGCGTCGAGAAGAGCGCCCCGAAGAGCATGACCTCGGAAGCAAGAAAGAGCCAGATTCCGAGTTTGCCGTTGTAGAGACCGGTGTCAGGCCGCGGATGAATGGTGTACGGGATCTCGATCTCGTGATGATCCCCTGAGCCGTGTGCGCCCGCGTCGTGCGCATCCCCGTGAGCTGCTGTGATGGCATGTCCGTCCATGGAAACTCAGCTCTCCTTCTGCGCAACGGCATCGGCCGCGAGCATTCCGCCGCCGATGGTCGGCGCAGGTGCGGTATCGGGTTCGTTCTGTGGAACATAGTCCGAGGAATCGTGTCCCGGCACGCTGTACTCGTACGGTCCGCGATAGACGATCGGCGGGACGACGAAGTTGCCGTGACCGAGCGGAGGCGACGTCGTCGCTGCCCACTCCAGGGTCGTCGCGTGCCAGTGATTCGCTTCGACACGCTTGCCCTTCTTGATGCTCCAGAAGAAGTTGATGATGAACGG
>DASYLL010000304.1:0-10679 GCA_036009605.1 Thermoanaerobaculia bacterium
CGGCAGCTGCGGCTGCCGCACTCCAAACTTCAGCGCTTCACCGTGAACACTACCCAATCGCCGAGGCGCGATCCCAACGACGCATGACCCCGCGGTGTGAACTCGAGACCTGACCCCGCAACGAGATCGCGCACCGTATTCGAGACCACCACTTCCCCTACCCCCGCCGCCTCCGCGAGCAGCGCACCGATCTCCACCGACACGCCCGCGATCCCCGACGCGGTCACTTCGCATTCGCCTGTGTGCAATCCGGCCGCGAGACGCACGCCGCGCACAGCGGCGGCGTCGAGCAACGCGCCCGCGCAACGAATCGCGCGCGCGGGTCCGTCGAACGTCGCGATGAGCGCGTCGTGAATGCGGCCGATCTTCTTTCCCTGAAACCAGGCGATCTCGCGCGAGGCATCGTCATCGATGTTGTCGAACAGCAGATGCTCTTCATCGACATCCGTGCGCAAGAACAGCAACGTCGCAAGCACGCGCGAGCGGTCGAGCCCCGCGCCGAGCGCACTCACGAAGCTCTGAGCGGGATCGCGCGAGGAAGTTCGACACGCCGCGGTTCTGGCGCGTGCGCGCGTTCGCGGTCACGTTGTTCGCCGTCGCGCTGTCGTTCGTCGTGCCGATGGCGTGGTCACGCGTGCTCGGCACATGGACGCTCTTCGATCTCTCGCCGCTCGGCACCGTAGTCGGCACGGTCGTGGCGATCCTCGTCTACGAGTTCATGCACTACTGGTATCACCGCGCCGTGCATCGCAACGACACGCTCTGGCGCGTGTTCCATCAGATGCATCACAGCCCCGAAAGCCTCGATGCGTG
Organism: Thermoanaerobaculia bacterium; assembly: GCA_036009605.1. Classification (GTDB taxonomy): domain Bacteria; phylum Acidobacteriota; class Thermoanaerobaculia; order Gp7-AA8; family Gp7-AA8; genus QHVT01. The sequence continues at coordinate 814 of DASYLL010000304.1, forward strand.
GGGCGCGTACTACCTCGCGCCGAGCGACGTCGTGATGTTCGTAACGCTGCAAACCCTCGTCTTCGGCCCGCTCCTCGGCGTCACCATCGGCGCGGCGATGATCGGCAATCTGTTCCTGACGTTCAACGCACTCTTCCAGCACGCGAACATCCGCACGCCGACGTGGCTCGGCTGGATCATCCAGCGTCCGGAAAGCCACGGCATTCATCACCACCGCGGCGTACACGCGTACAACTACAGCGACCTCCCGCTGTGGGACATCGCGTTCGGGACGTTCCGCAACCCGCGCGTGTTCGAAGGGAAGGTCGGGTTCTGGAACGGGGCGTCCGCCAAGATCGGGAAGATGCTCATGGCGCGGGATGTGACTACGCGCTGATGACAGGACACCCCTCGCCTTACGTGTACAACCCGCCACTCACGTTCAACACCGTCCCGGTGATGTAGCTCGCCTGCTCGCTCGCCAGAAACACGACCGAGTACGCGATGTCATCCGTCGTCCCGAGCCGCTTCAGCGCGATGCGTTCCGTCAACTTCTCGCGTGCTTCATCGGAGAGCGCGTCGGTCATTGCGGTCGAGACGTAGCCCGGTGCGATCGCGTTCACGGTGATGTTGCGCGAGCCGATCTCCAGCGCGAGCGCTTTCGTGAAACCGATCAGCGCGGCTTTCGACGACGCGTAGTTCACCTGGCCGGGGTTGCCCATCAATCCAACGACGGATGAGATGTTGATCACGCGGCCCCATCGCGCGCGCAGCATCTTCTTCACGATCTCCTGCGTGATGGGAAACGCCGAGTCGAGATTCGTCTGGATGACTTTCGTCCACGCTTCCGGCTTCATGCGGATGAAGAGATCGTCGTCCGTCACGCCGGCGTTGTTGACGAGAATGTCGATCGGACGCTCCTTGAGCAGCGCCGTGATGCGATCGCGAACATCGGGCGCGGTGATGTCGAGCTCGAGTCCCGTCGCGTTGCCGATCTCGCTCGCGAGCTTGTTCACGCTCTCCGCAGAACGCGCGGCGCAGACAACGTGCGCTCCTGCTTCACTGAGACGACGGGCGATGGACTCGCCGATGCCGCGCGAGGCTCCGGTGACGAGGGCCGTTTTTCCGGTGAGGTCGATCTTCATGCTTTCTCCAGGAATGCTTCCAGCGTCGGAACGTCCGAGACGTTGATCAGTTCGACGCTCGGATCGATGCGTTTGATCAGGCCGGTGAGCACATTCCCCGGTCCGACTTCGACGACACGCTTCACGCCCATGCTGACCATCTTCTGCACTGACTCCACCCACCGCACCGGCGACGCGACCTGCCGCAGCAGCGCGTTGCGCACCGCGGTCGCAGTTCCGATCGGCGACGCGTCGACGTTCGAGACGAGAGAGAACCAGAGATCCTTGAAATGCGCATCCGCGAGAATCGGCTCGAGCCGGTCGGCCGCGGGCTTCATCAGATCGCAATGGAATGGCGCGGAGACCGGCAACGGCAGCGCACGACGCACGCCGCGTTCCTTCGCGATCGCAATCGCGCGCTCGATCCCGCTCTTCGTTCCCGCGATGACGATCTGTCCCGGCGCGTTGATGTTGGCGACCGAGACCACTTCGCCCTGCGCGGCGTCTTCGCAGATCGCGCGCGCTTCTTCCACGGTCGGCCCGATCAACGCAGCCATGCCGCCCGTACCGACCGGCACAGCGTCCTGCATGAAGCGTCCGCGCGCGCGAACGATCGTCGCCGCTTCCGCCGGCGTCAATCCGCCAACACTCACGATCGCGCTGTATTCGCCGAGAGAGTGTCCGGCCACGAGATCACGTCGCGTGGCGCCGTGCTCTTCGAGCACCGCGTGCAACGCGGACGACACGGCCAGAATCGCAGGCTGCGTGTTCTCCGTCAGCTTGAGCTGGTCCTCAGGACCCTCGAAGCAGAGCGTGGAGATGGAGAAGCCGAGGGCGGCGTCGATGTCATCGAAGACGCGGCGCGCGGCCGGGTACTTTTCGGCGACGTCGCGGCCCATGCCGGCGTACTGACTTCCCTGTCCGGGGAAGACAAAGGCAGTGTGATGTTCCATGGCGGGCGGATGATACCAATCGTCTGTCGACGATTGGGTTGCTGGTTGCTGGTTGCTGATTCAATGTGCCTCGCCGCGAGAGCGATGACGCCGGCGCTAAGGGACCTTGAACCAGCAACCAGGAACCAGTAACTATTGCGCCAGGATCGCCGACTCGTGCTCGCGCGTGTGAAGGAAGCTGATCTTCTCGCGAATCTTCGTGTCGATGCGGTTCATCGCGAACTCACGCGCGACGCGGATGGCGTTTTTCACGGCCTTCGAGTTCGAGCGTCCGTGCGAAATGATGCAGCCGCCTTTGACGCCGAGGAGCGGGGCGCCGCCGTATTCGGCGTAATCGGTGCGCTTCTTCACGTCCTCGAATGCGCCCTTCGCGAGGAACGCGCCGATCTTGCGGGTCATCGTCGAAGTGATCTCCTCGCGGATCAGCGTGCGCATCATCTCGGCGAGGGATTCCGAGGCTTTGAGAACGACGTTACCGATGAAGCCGTCGCAGACGATGACGTCGGCGTTGCCGTTGAAGATGTCGCGGCCTTCGGCGTTGCCGATGAAATTCAGGCCCGCTTCCTTGAGGACGCGGAACGTTTCCTTCGTCAGCTCGTTGCCTTTGCCTTCTTCTTCGCCGATCGACAGCAGGCCGACTCGCGGCGCGTCGATGCCGAAGAGCATCTGCGAGTAGTAGTGGCCCATGACCGCGAACTCGCGCAGATACGCGGGCTTCGAATCGATGTTGGCGCCGACATCGAGGAGAACGGTATGACCTTTCGCGCTCGGCAGAACGGCGGCGAGTGCGGGTCGACTGACACCGTCAATCGTGCCGATGACTTTGTACGCCGAGGTCATGGCCGCGCCGGTGTGTCCCGCGGAGACCATCGCCGCGGCTTTACCCTCGGCCACGAGATTCGCGCAGACGCGAATGGACGAATTGCGCTTCCGGCGCAGAGGCGCCAGCGCGTTGTCCGTCATGTCCACGACTTCGCGCGCATCGACGATCTCGATGCGCGACGGCACCGAGCCGCCGAGCTTTTCGCTCAGGACTTCTTCGCGGCCGACGAGCAGGATCTGAACGTTCGGATACTCCTCGACCGCGAGCAGCGCGCCTTTGACGATCTCGTCAGGCGCGTGGTCGCCGCCCATGGCATCCAACGCAATCGTGCAGACCGCCATACTCATCGCCGGACGGCGAACGACTTACAGCGCGTCCTTGGTGGCGATGACTTCGCGGCCCTTGTAGTAGCCGCACTTCGGGCAGACGCGGTGCGGCTGCTTGGCCTCGTGGCACTGCGGGCAGGTGGAAAGCGACTTCAGCTTGAGGAAGTCGTGCGCGCGACGCGTGTGGGTTCTCGCCTTCGAATGGCGGCGTTTGGGATTCGGCATGGTGAAGCTCCTTCGTACGTTCTAAACGTTTTTCTTTTTAGCCAGCTCTTCACGGAGATCCGCGAGCGCGCCCCACCGCTCGTCGACCACCGACTCATTGCATCGGCACTTTTCCCGCGTGCGATTGACGCCGCACGTGGGGCAAAGGCCGAGACAGCTCTCATCGCACAGAGGCTTCATCGGAAGCGAGAGCTGAACCTGCTCGAGTGCGAGCTCGCGCAGCGGAATCACCGGCTCCGAGTAAAACTCGACATCCAGCTCATCCTCGTCGGTGATCTCGACCTCCTCGTTTTCCGTGGAGGCCTCGGGGCGAGGGCGGAATCTTACGTGAAAGGCGGAAGGGTTGGCAAACGGATACGGGTCCGCGCAACGCGAACAGACCAGGTCGGCCGTGAACGCCACGGTGCCGTCGGCATAGTACTCGTGCTCGAGATCGCCTTGCTTCACGGTGACGTCGATGGTCACGCTTCCGATACCGGTGACCTCTTCCTCGCGGTTCAGCTCCGCCACGCCCACGTCATACGTGCCGCGGTAGTTCTGAGAACCCCGGTCGTCGATGGTCTTGAAATCGATGGCGTCGTGCATTTGCGTGGAGGTGACGGGCACACAAAGGGCGCGCCTGCCAACAGATCACCCCGTAACCCCCTGAGGGCGCAAATCTATTTCGACGTGACCCGGACGCGCAGCTCCTCGACTCCGCCTGCGACCGAGGCGGCGGCCTCGACCGATTGGGCGTCGCGGAGGGCATCCATCCACCGGCGGAGATCGCGTGCGGCCCGATGGAGGCGCGGCGCCGCGAATCGCAGGCCCGGACTGTCGCCGACGCTCCGCAGGACGGGGATCTGTTTGTGCGGATCGATCCGCAACGACCAGAGCGTGGCCGGCCAGGACGCGGGCACGCGTGCATCCTCTATATACAGGCCCATGCTGGTGCGGTCGAACGAGATCAGGATCTCGCTGCCGGTGTCGCGCGTCTCGCCGACGAGCGATGCGACGCGCTCGACATTCTTCATCTCTTCCCGCACGGCGTCATTCGCCGGAATGGCGATCACGCCGCGCGGACGCGGCAGGAGCGTGCCGGTCTCGACGTCATAAAGAGCGATGGAGCCGCCGTTGTCGACGAGGGCGTCGATCTTCGTGCCGAGGATGCGGTTGAGGTCGCCGAGGACTCGGGGCGGGGTGGCGAACGCGGCGGCGAGCATCGCGCCGCGCGGGAAACGCGGACGGATCTCGCGCTGCTCGGTGATGTCATCGGACGCGGCGCGCGCGACCAGCAGGACTTCGATCGGCGTGACCCGGACGGAGGTCGCGACGGGACGTCCCATCGGAGGGAACGCGCCACGCGAGTCCTTCCGCTGCACGACAAACAGATCGCCCTCGGGCAACCCGGCAGCGAGACGGAGGATGTCTTCGAGATCGGCGGCGACCGAGGATGAGGAGGGCGCGGCGTCGTGCATGATGAGCGTCGAGCCTTCCCATCGCGCATCGGCATTGCTGCTCAGCACGAGCCACGTGCGGACGAGCATCGCGCGGAATCCGTCGAGACGCAGTGCGTAGCTCGTGGTCTTGCCGCTCTTCCAGACCGCGAGATCGGCGCCGCCGAGCATCCAAGGACGCGGCAATTCGTGTTCGTGCGTCCACCGCAGCACCGGCTCGCGCGTGATCGGATTGGCGAGCAGTTTTCCGTGGAGCAGCGCAGCAGCGGGGATCAGCGCGAACGATTCAGCGGATGCGGGGACGCGCGCGAGCAGTTGACGGTGCGGCGCACTGAGCGGAAAACGGATCGCCTCCGCCGTTTCGGGAGTCGTCGACACGAGGTACGCCGCGATCGCACCGATCACGGCGACGAGCACGACGACTGTGATGAGCCATTTCCGCATGAACGCTGAGATGTTGCTGGTTGCTGGTTACTGGTTCAAGGTGCCGCATCGCCAGAATCAGGTTTTCGCGCTGAAGTACCTTGAACCAGCAACCAGTAACCAGCAACGTTTTCGATATCATCGCGCGCCGATGTCGATCCTGCCGACCCTCGGAGTCGTGGCGCACACTCTACGCCATGAGCTCACCAATCGTGTGTGCCGCGCGTGGCGTTCGGCGGTGCACCGTTCCGGTCCGCTGCGCATCGGCGTCGACATCCGTCCGTTCTACGAGCCGCTGACCGGCGTCGGCTGGTATCTCTACTACCTGCTGCACGAGCTGGCGAAGCATGAAGATGTCGAGCTCGTGCTTTTCGGTGATGCGCGCATCACGGACTACGGACCATTCCTGCACGTCGATCTGCCGAAGAATGCACAGCTGTGCGTGTTCGATTTGCGCGGCCAGTCGCTCGGACGATTCGATCGTCCGGTGACCGCGGGTGCTTACGTTGCGTTGATCGAGCTGGCCGGCTGCGATGTGTTTTTCGCGGCAAACTATTTTCTGCCGCGTCTGCACAGCGCGGTCGCGCGGAAGCGCGTGATCACGATTCACGATCTGACGTTCAAGCGTTTCCCCGATCTGCTGCAGAAGGAGACGCTCGAGAATCTCGACCGGCAGATGATGCGCGAGATCGCGATCGCGGATGCGATCGTCTGCGTGTCGGAGTCGACGCGCAACGATCTGCTGCGCTACTACCCGGTCGATCCGTCGCGCGCGATGGCCATCCATTCCGGACTTGGTACGCCCGCGACCGCGGAACCGTTGGATGGTTTGCCGGAGCGTTACCTGCTTTTCGTCAGCACGATCGAGCCGCGCAAGAATCTCGAGACGCTCATCGACGCGTACGAAGAGCTGCGCGCGCGCGGCATGTACGACGGCTCGCTCGTCGTCGTCGGCAGGGTGGGATGGAAATCGGAGTCGCTCATTCCACGATTGCGCGGACCCGGCGTCGTGCATCTCGATTACCTGCCGGCCGCGCAACTGGCGACGGTGTACGAGAACGCGGAGGTGTTCGTCTTCCCGTCGATCTACGAAGGCTTCGGCTTTCCGCTGCTCGAAGCGATGGCGCGTAGCGTTCCGACGATCGCTGCGCGATCGTCGTCGCTTCCGGAAATCGGCGGCGATGCGGCGCTGTACTTTGACCCGATGGATGCTCGCGAGCTGGCGTCGCAACTCGCGCGCGTGGTGAGCGAGCCCGCGCTGCGCGCCGAGCTCGCGCGCAAAGGACGCGAGCGAGCGGCGGAGTTTCGTTGGGAAGATGCGGCGCGAGAAACGCTGGCCGTGCTGAAACGCGCGGCGCAGTAGCTACACTCGTCGCGTGAGACTTCTCATCGATGGCCGCCCGCTCGTGGGAAACCGCACGGGCATCGGCGTGCACACCGCGGAAATCGCGCAACGTCTGGACCTCACTCCCCCGCCAATCATCGCAACGCACGCAGAAATCGCGGACCGCAGCGGCATCGAACAATGCACGTTTCGCGTCGACCCGATGCCGCTCGGCGTCGCATGGCAGCAATGGAAACTTCCACGCATCGACGCTGACGTCTTGTGGGGTCCGCACGGAACGTTGCCGATCACATGGAAGCGCCCATCCGTCGTGACGATCCATGACCTCACCTCGATCACGATGCCGGGGCTGCATCGCCTGAAGACGATCCTCTCGTTCAATCTCTTCATCGCGCGCAGCGTAGAACAGGCCTCGTACGTCGCATGCGTGTCGCGCGCAGTCGCGGATGAAACGATCCGCGGCTTCGGCGTCCCATCGCACAAAGTCGAGATCGTGCCGAACGGTGTTGATGAATTCTTCTCGCCCGATCCGAACATCACCGACGGCGACTACATCCTCTTCGCCGGCACGCTCGAACCACGCAAGGGCGTAAACGAGCTCGTCGCAGCCTGGCGCAGTCTGCCGGCGCCGCGTCCGCGTCTCGTGCTTTGCGGCGGCGTGGGATGGAAGATCAAAGTCCCGCACGATCCCGGCATCGAAGCCACCGGCTACGTGACGCGCGAACGACTGCGCGAGCTGTATCGCGGCGCACTCGCGTTCGTTTATCCGTCGCTCTATGAAGGCTTCGGCATCCCGCCGCTCGAAGCGATGGCGTGCGGCGCGCCGGTGATCGCGACGCGCACCGGCGCCATCGAAGACTTCGCGGAGGAAAACGCGATGTTCGTGGAGCCGGGCGATTTCTTCACGCTGCGCGCGGCACTGCGCGAGATGATCAACAACACCGAGCTGCGCCGCGCGCTGCGGGAGCGCGGTCCCGCACAGGCGAACCTCTGGCGCTGGGAACGCGGCGCGCGCGTGATGCAGGAGCTGATCGCATGCGCGTAGGAATCGACGCGCGCAAGATCGGCGACTTCGGCATCGGCACCTACATCCGCGGCCTCCTCGGCGGCCTGATCGCGCTCGACACCAACGATCAATACATGGCGTTCGCACCCGCCGACGCGCCGATTCCCAACGGCGTCGAGCACATCGTCGTCAACGCACCGCATTACTCGATCCGCGAGTTGCTCATCCTCGGCCGCGCCGCCGATCGCGCAAATCTCGACGTCTTCCACGCGCCGCACTACGTCACGCCGTTCACGCGCGTGCCGCTGGTCGTGACGATCCACGACCTCATCCATCTTCATCAGCCGATGCGCAACCCGCTCGCGCCGCTCTACGCGCGAACGATGATCCGCCGCGCGATCAAACACGCGCGGTGTGTGCTGACGGTCACACACGCCGTGAAGGCGCAGCTGGAACATGAGCTCGGTGCGGAGAACGTGATCGTGACTCCGAACGGAGTCATCTCCTCCGACAACCGACAACCGACAACCGACAACTTCTTCCTGTACGTGGGAAACGACAAGCCGCACAAAAACGTCGACGCATTGATGGATGCATTCGCACTCGTGCGAAAGGAAATCGATGCGCGACTCGTGCTCGTTGGCGCGCCGTTCGAACGCTTTCGCTCGCGCGATGGCGTCGATGCGCGAGGCTTCGTCGAGGACGACGAGCTCTCTTCGCTCTACCGCAGTGCGCTCGCACTGGTGATGCCGAGCCTCGAAGAAGGATTCGGATTGCCGGCCGCGGAAGCGATGGCGCACGGCACCGCGGTGATCACGTCGAACGATGCAGCGCTCGTCGAAGTCACCAGCGATGCCGCGCTGCACGTCGATGCGCGCGACGTTCGCGCGCTCGCTGATTCGATGTTGCGCGTCGCGCGCGATGAAGAATTGCGCGAGCAACTCGCGAAGAACGGCATCGATCGCGCGCGAATCTTCACGTGGAAACGATGCGCGGAGCTCACTCGCGATGCGTATCGAGTGACCTGAATCGTGGAACATCGTGGAACATCGGGTTCAAATTACGATTTTGATAAACAAAAGCTTGACAATATCGATTAACGATCCTACTTTTGATTAGTACATGATGATCGCCAACTGGATACAGGATTCAGTCTCGTCGCAGGTCATCGACACCCGTCTCTTCGCAACATCCCCTTCGAAAAAAGTTAGCCGAAGCATTTCGGCGAGTTATGCCCAGAAGCGCGACCGGGAGGTCCCGTACGGCATGAAAGGTGGTGAGCACTAATGGCCTCGAAAAAGGGCGGCAAGGCTCCTGCGAAGAAAGCTGCCGGCGGCAGCAAGAAAGCGTCGAAAAAGAAGTAATCGATTTTCACCGAATCATTTGGGGAGTCGTACTCGAGCGGCCGGCGTAAGCCGGCCGCTTGTTTTTCACGCCGCAACTTTCATGCGGGTCACGCGTAACAAAAGACATGCGCCGAGCTCTCTTCGTTGCCGCCTCACTTCTCCTCGCCACCACCACCGCCGCGGCGAAGGACGTTACGCACGCATTCCAGTCCGCCGTCTCGCGCGGCGCCGTACAGCGTGTCGTGGTCGACATCTCGGTCGGCAGCTTCACCGTCCGCAACGGCCCCGCGGACAAGCTCGCGCTCTCCGGCATCGCCTCACGCGACTACGACGGCAGCAAGGAGCGCGTGTGGGCCCAGAGCGTCGTCGATGACACGACCGTCGAGTTCATCATCAAAGGCGCGGAAGCGATCGTGCGCCGCAAGGTCGGCAAGAAAGCGGCTTCGTGGCGCGCGCGCAAGTTCACCGACCTCGATCTCCGTCTCGAGCTTCCGCCCGGCATGGACGTCGACTTCAACACGTCCGCGGGCGAGATCGAAATGGCCGGCGACTTCGGCGACGTCGACATCGATCTGCGCGCCGGCGAAGTCGACGTGCGCATCCCCCGCTCGCGCGTCCGCGAGCTGAACGCCTCCTGCCGCGTCGGCGAAGTCCGCACCCACCTCGGCCACGAAGTCGTCACGCGCGAAGGCCTCTTCCCCGGAAAAACACACTTCTTCAATGCGCAGGGAACGGCACACGTTAATGTGCACGTCACAGCAGGAGAAGTGGATGTGACGCTGACGAGGTAACGAGTCAGCGTCATCCCGAGCGCAGCGCGGGATCTGGGCGGGAGGGGCGCCATGCCCATTCTTCGCGCCCCGCCCGCCCAGGTCCCTCG